>NZ_CP098806.1:313500-627000 GCF_023822005.2 Dyadobacter fanqingshengii | reverse complement strand
GCTTCCAGTTCCTGGATGTAGGCAGTTGCAAAAAGTTTGTTTTCCATAGCGTTTATTTTTTATTTGTAAAAACAAAAAAATAATGCCCGGCTCTTTTTAACGATCGGACATTCAGCGCATTACTAAAACTAAAACGTACAATTTTGAGGGAGTTAGCGGATATAAGACAGCTTTACAAGCCTATTCAGCCTACTGTAAAGCAGTCGGCAAAACATGTTAATTACGTTGAATTCTTACCCGATTTGCGTCTTCAAAACTACATTTACTGTTACTGGCAACTCCAAACTTCCCAAACGCTGGACGAACCATTTCATTACCGCGTAGTCGCCGATGGTTGCATCGATATTTTCTTTGAGCTGACGGATCCCGCGGATAGTTATGTAATGGGTTTTTGTAAAAAATATACTGAGTTTCCGCTCGAAAATACCTTTAACTACGTAGGCGTGCGCTTCTTGCCAACCATGTTTCCGCAACTTTTCCGGATCAATGCTGCGGAGCTGAGTAATCGTTACGAGCAACTGGAACTGGTGATCCCGGAAACCGCGAAATTCATATCAGCGCATTTCGACAGCAATCTTTCAGCACCTGCGATCAAATCACTTTTCGACGATTATTTCATCGATTTCCTAGCGAATGTAAGACTGGATCATGACCATCGGTTTTACAACGCATTATCCCTGATCCTGAAAAACTTTGGGGTCATCAATGTGGAAACTGATCTCGATACCGGCATCAGTCCGCGCCAGTTGCGGCGACTTTTTTCTTATTATATAGGCGACTCAGCCAAGACATTCAGCAAGGTTGTCAGGTTTCAGAACATTCTCCGCGCGAAACCTTCCCAGCAAAGTTTGAGGGAAAATAAGTTATTCTTTGACGGCTACTACGATCAGGCGCATTTTATCAAGGAGTTCAAGAATTTGTACGGCATCACACCAGGAAAGGCATTTGGAAGGTGATTATGTCCGATTTTTACAATGTTACGGTGGCCGTTTCAGGGAAATTTGTAGCGTATTATTAACCTAAATAGCCAGGAAAATGAAGCGCTTACTAATTATTCTGACCGCGTTTTGCCTCTCTGCAAACGCTTATTCGCAAACAAAATCAACCACTAAACATTCCGGAAAAATGAAACTGAACGCAGGAATTGTCACTTCTAAAATTGCCGAAACAAAAGCCTTTTATACCAAAACACTCGGCTTTGGCGTCACATTCGAAAACGAGTTTTATCTGCTCATGCATACGCCCGGGCGTGAGGCCGAAATCAGCTTCCTGTTGCCCGAACACCCTTCCCAGCAGCCGCTTTTTCATCAGCCATTTACGGGACAAGGAATGTTCCTGACTATTGAGGTTGAGGACGTGGACAAGCTCTACAATGACCTCAAAAAGAAGGGAGCCGACATAAAAATTGACCTTAGGGACGAGCCCTGGGGCGACCGCCACTTTGCAATTGCAGATCCGAACGGCATTGGCATTGACCTCGTAAAATACGCCCCGACTCAGGAAAAATAATCAAAGGCGAGGTTGAAGTATGCATTTACCGCTTCAACCTCGCTGCCCTTTGCGGCATGTCAATGGCCTGCAACACTTTGTTTCTCAGGAAGTAAGGATAGTCAGGATGCTCATTCAGGAATTTTGTAGCGACGTCGGTCGCCTCCCGGGACGAGTGTCCTGAAAATGTGGTATTCGTCCAGCGTGTTGGGAAGAAAATGTCGCCTGTGAGCTGGATTTCCTGCAATATTTCCAGGGATGGCCGTAAGTATTTGATGGCGCTTGCCGACCGCAGCGGATGATGCAGATTTGACAGCCCGTCCAGCACCCAAGCTTCTTTCTCACGGTTTTCAGGTTTTTTCAGGGATTCAAAAAACGCATCGCGTTCCGTTTCATTTGGGCTCAACGATGGGATTACAAATTGCATTCGCGCCTTGCGATCGGGATTTTTGGTGCTGTCGAGCTGTGTTTGCAAAATGGCCTTCACATCTCCTTTCCCCCTGATTGCCAAGTCATAAGCCAACGAAATCTTGTCTTCTTCTGATAACGTAAGATCCTTGATAACGAGCGTCTTATTCCAAAGTGACTCCATTTTTTGATAAGCGTCTTCGCTGAGCGCAACGCTTCTGAATGTCCGGAAATACGATTTTTTTATTCCCTTATCTTTCGTCTCGTTCAGCAGGTTCCAGATCACTTTTTCAACCTCCGGCTGATATGTGTGTCTGCGCTCATCGCTTAAAAATGACCACCATAGGCTCTGCAAACGTCCCAGCAAATAATCTGTCAGCAGCGGATCTTTTTCTTTTGTTAATGCTTGCAGCACATGGTTTAAAAGCACGGTCGCCTCCGGCCCATCGCCCCGCAGGAAACCTTCCCAAACGTTAACCAGCACCGCGCCGCGAAAAACGGGTTTGGAAAAAATCGAGTCGCCAGGTTTGTCATAGTTCTTGAAAAAATAGGATGTGCTCGCGCTGTCGATCTGAAAGTAACCATAACCAGTCCCGTCTGGATTTGGAAAGTGAAGGTCTTTTTGGCCAGACTTCACATGCTTAAAACCAACCGGTTGTTGCCATGTCCGATTTGAAACAGAATCCTTTTTTTGAATGCATTTTGCTTCCGGCTGATTTGAAAAGGCATACTCAGGCATTCCGGGAGTTTTCACCCACACACGGCTCCAATCCGCAATGTCGAGCGGTGTTTTTTTATCTATAATCTGAATCAGATCGTCCCAGCGGGCGTTTCGGTATGCGTATTTTTTCAAATATTCTCCCAGGCTCTCACGCATTAACTTCCCGCCAATTTTCCTTTCCAATTGCCGCATGACAATCGGAGCTTTCATATAAATAATGGCTCCGTATAATGTTCCGGCATTTTTAAGGTTGCCCAAATCCTGCAAAATTGGGTTTGTTCCCGCTGTCCGGTCGACCTCGTAAGCGTTGGGGTAATGTGCCAGCAGGAAGCGCAGTTCGTGATTGATCTCGGGGAAGCTTGGGTGGACGATTTTCGCCGCCATGAAATTGGCAAAAACTTCTTTCAGCCACACATCATTGAACCAATCCATAGTCACCAGATCGCCAAACCACATATGCGCCGACTCATGCGCAATCACGCTCGCACGCGCCATTTTCTCGTTAACCGACGCATTTTCATCCAGTATAAGGGCCGACTCATTGTAAAAAATAGAACCCGGATGCTCCATGCCACCATATTGGAATGACGGGATCAGCACAAAATCGAACTTTTCAAACGGATAGGGAATGCTAGTGTAATTTTCCAGCCAGGAAAGGGACTTGGCATGCAGATTAAATATTTCATTCTCATTTCGCGCCACTTTCGCAGAATCTGTTTCGCGATAATACATCGTCATCGACCTGCCTTTCACCGTTTTTTCAGTTTTGAAAAACTTGCCTGCTGCAAAAGCAAATAAGTAGGAGCTGATGGGTTTGGTTTCTGCAAACTGGAAAACGCCTTTGCCGCTACGCGTAGTTTTTGATTTCAAACTGCCATTCGAAACTGCCTCCCAGCCATCGGGAATGCTTAATGTTAATGCGTACGTCGCTTTCAAATTCGGTTGATCGAATAGCGGAAAGCAGGTTGACGCGCGGTCGGGGACGAAAAGCGTGTATAAATATTCTTCGCTCCTATTGAGGGAAAGATTGCCTGCTATAAACCCGATCGTCAATGTGTTCCTGCCTTTTTTTAGGCCGCCCGGCCCGATTACAATGTGCTGGTTTGCAACCTCAAACTCAATTTCCTCCCCTTCCGATTGAACCGAAATAATATGTGTGCTATCAGAATTGAAATCCAAAACCAATGCCGAATCGAGTGCATTGAGGTTAAATGAAATCGTTTCAATCCCCTTGATCGACTCATTTTTGCTACTTGGAATGTCAAGCTGAATGTTGTACCGAATGCTGTCAATCGTGTTTTTCCGCCGCTCATTCAACTGATAACTAACCCCTTTCTCTGGAATTTCAGACGCATGGTCCGTACAACCCATTTGAAACAAAAGCACAATTAGCAAGGCAAGCCAGCAAGAAATTTTCATGAGTGAATTAATGGTACGCGCCAAAAATAGCATTTAGCGCTTTAAATTTACGCCATTGAAGGCTTGTTACGCATCGTAACATTGTTTATATTTATCAACTTTAACTGTACACACCTGTGAATGACAAATTTTAATGTCTAAAACACAACAAACGATATGGAAACAATGGCAAAATCAAAATCCGACGAGTTGACAACTTTGTTGTCGGAAAGCCGCGAGGCAATTGAAGAAGCAAAAAATTATCTGTCTAAAAACGGAAAGAAATACGAGTTGCACGACTGGATTACCATTGCAGAATATTGCAAACGCTTCAACATTCCTAACACGCAAACTGTAAGCAACTGGATAAAACGCGGGATAATTTCTGAGGAAAACACGATTGTGATTGAAGAATATAACAATATCAGGTTGATTAAGGCGATTCCTTATCATGATCATTCTTAATTCTGCCGATTTATTTTCTAATCATACTTCACAAAACCGGTTTTCATGCATCCAGTTTTACGTTATTCCCTATTTGCCGTTTACTTATTATCCTATTCTTTGAAGGCCCAAACCCTGGGTCCGCTTACTGTTGAAAAAATAATGCGTGATCCTAAGAAATGGATCGGGACTTCGCCGACGGAAATTTCCTGGTCGGAGGATAGTAAAACGATTTATTTCAACTGGAATCCGGATAAAAATGCAGCCGATTCGCTTTATGGCTACGACTTATCTTCCAAAAAAACAAATAAGATAGCGCCTGCTGACCGCAGAACATTGCCAGCTAAAAGTGATGTTCTCAATAAACAAAAAACGCAGCGGCTCTATGAAAAGAATGGCGATATCTTCCTGATTTCTAAAACGGACTTCAAAATAAGGCAGTTGACCAACACCCTCGAAAGAGAAAGTGCCCCGACGTTCAGCGGCGATGATCAGAAAGTGATTTTTACCCGGGGCATGAACCTGTTCAGCATTTCGCTGGACAACGGACTTTTAAGCCAACTGACTGATTTTAAAACAGGAACAAAAAAAGCTGATGCAAAGCTGAATGATCAGGAAAAATTCTTGAAGGACGACCAGCTCGCAATGTTTGAGGTTTTAAAGGAAAGAAAAGAGAAAAAGGATGCGGGCAAAAAGATAACGGATGCTGAAAAGGCGGCTTATCCTAAGGAGATTTATCTTGGCGAAAAGAATGTCTCAAACCAGGAAATCAGTCCGGATGGGCGATATATTACTTACAGATTGACTCAAACAAACAAATCTGCGAAGTCGACAATTGTGCCCAATTATGTTACCGAATCTGGTTTTACAGAAGATATTTCCGGGAGAACCAAAGTTGGCGCGCCGGATTCTGATGCGGAATTTTGGGTTTATAATGTAAAAAAAGACACAACAGCAAAGGTTAGCGTAAAGAACATTCCAGGCATCAGCGACAAACCGGATTATCTCAAAGATTATCCCAGACTGGACACTGCATGGAAAAACAAGGAACGCGAGGTTGTCATTAACGGGCCGTTCTGGTCGGATAATGGAAAAAATGCGGTCGTTATCGTTCGCTCGCTGGACGCCAAAGACCGCTGGATTATGGCGCTTGAGCCGGAGACATTAACACTAAAATTGCTCGACCGCCAGCGGGACGAAGCCTGGATCGGCGGGCCGGGCATCGGCGGATATCCGATGAGCTCCGGGGAAATCGGGTTCATTAATGACAACACCATTTATTTTCAAAGTGAGGAAACGGGTTACTCGCATCTTTACAGTCTGGACGTCATAAGCAGCAAAAAAACGGCGCTGACATCCGGGAAGTTTGAAGTCCAGCATGTTGATCTTTCCACAGACAAAAAGACATTTTACCTCATAACCAACGAAGTGCACCCGGGCGAGCAGCACTTTTACAGCATGCCCGTAACAGGCGGCCAGCGGTTGCGCATTACGCAACAAACTGGCGCACATGAGGTTACACTTTCGCCGGATGAAACCAAACTAGCCATTCGCTATTCGCAGAGCAATGCTCCATGGGAATTATTTGTAATGGACAACCCTGCTGTTTCAAGCACAAAAACCACTCAGCCTGAACAGATTACTAAATCTGTCTCCCATGAATTTTTGTCGTATTCCTGGCGAAAAGCAAAGGTTGTCACCATTAAGGCAACGGACGGTCAAGACATTTACGCGCGGGTGTATGAGCCTAAAAAATCGAATGGTAAAGCGGTCATTTTTGTGCACGGAGCGGGTTATTTGCAAAATGCGCACAAATGGTGGAGCCAGTATTTCAGGGAATATATGTTCAATAACATGCTGGTAGACAAGGGTTACACCGTGCTGGATCTGGATTATCGTGCAAGCTCAGGTTACGGTCGCAAATGGCGCACAGGCATTTACAGGTTCATGGGCGGCAAAGATCTGACGGACAACACCGATGGAGCAAAATGGCTGATCAAAAATTACGGCATTAATCCCAAGAGAATTGGCATTTACGGAGGCTCATATGGCGGATTCATCACCTTAATGGGCCTTTTTACAACACCAGATATTTTCGCCGCCGGAGCTGCATTACGACCTGTGACAGACTGGGCTGCTTATAACCATCCTTACACGGCCAACATCCTGAATGAACCACAGTCGGACAGCCTGGCTTACCGGAAAAGTTCCCCGATTTATCATGCAGCTGGCCTCAAAAACCATTTATTAATGTGTCACGGCATGGTGGATGTCAATGTACATTATCAGGATGTCGTTAGATTATCGCAGCGGCTGATCGAGCTGGGCAAAAATAACTGGGAGCTGGCTTCCTATCCGATGGAAGACCACGCATTTGTGGAAGCTTCCTCCTGGACCGATGAATACAAGCGGATATTGAAGCTTTTTGAGGAGAAATTATAAAAAAAATGCCGTGTTGGTTTCCCAACACGGCATTTTCAAGTTCAAACATTCCTATGCAGCATTGCTAACATCTCTGATCAGCGAAAAGCCCCCATAATTTTCCCACAAGTTGATAATCAGGTTTCTTTCTTTTATGTTATGAAGACCGAAGTCAATCAGGATTTCGCCTTCCTGAATCCGTCTCTGAAAATAGGTAGCGTACTCATCGGAGAGGACGGTGCTGGCAATTGCCCGCTGGCCACCTTCATCTAATTTTCCTGCCACTACAAGTGCCAGTCCCGGAATCGCCACAAAACTACCAAACACATCCAAAGCATCCGAGATCCTGGTTACCTGTAGCTTTTTACCTTTTCCTATCCCGAATTTTCGATTGTCATCAAAATCCGAGTCATGGTATTGATAAAGTCTTTCGCAAGTTTCTTCAGACATGATAAGGGTAATCTCCCCCGCTTCATATCCTAATTTTAACAATGCTTTATATGCATTTTCTGCATCCGTTCTCGTTGCAAATACGCTAGTTACCGTGCTTACACTATTTGAGATATGTGTGTTATCCATCATCTGTCGCCTCCTAACAATTCAATATGTACTTCAATATTCTATGATGAAGTGATAAAGAACTGTTCCATCAACGAAATGCGCAATATTATTCCTGAAAGTGCTAAGAGTGTGGAAGTGGCTGATTTTTACGTTATTATACGTCATTTTTAGCTGTGGCTTTTGTTCTACATCAAAACAAAAGGCTAGCAAAAAGAGTATTTACAAAAACTGCCGGCCTTATATCCCATGCCGAACGATAGTCGGATAACATACATCGCTTACTACTTAACCTGATCTAAATGAAGCAGATATTTTCTCGGATAAAGACCTTTGTCACAGTTCAGGGCGTACTCGCACTGTCATTCGCTGCTGTTTCGCACGCGCAAGTGGGTGTAGGAACAAAGGCGCCGCAGGGAGCGGAAGTTTTCCTGGATGGCAGTCGCAAAATGCTGGATGAAAAATGGATCTATTGGGAGGGCCCGCGCTTTTCGGCAAAGCCTCCTATCAAATGGACTGTTGTGAATGATCCTGTTGATAAGGGAACGGTGATCAATTGCAATGACCCGGCGTCGGCTGGGGGCAAATATGGTTCTGCCGATATTGTTACCAAGAAGCAATTCAAAGATTTCCGCGCACATGTCGAATTTTTGATCACCAAAGAAGGTGGCAATAGCGGCGTTTATTTACAAAACCGTTACGAAATCCAGGTTTTGGATGGAGACACCACTTCCCACGGAATGGCGGCGGTGATCAATGAATCCAAGTCGCCATATGCTGCTTATAACGGCATTGGCAAATGGAATTCTTACGACATTCTGTTCAGGGCGGCGCGCTTCAAGGATGGAAAACTGGTTGAAAAGCCTATGGTAACATTATATTTTAATGGTAAAAAGGTCCATACCAACCAACAGATCAGCCAGGTTTGGGGCGGGCCTAATTCGGGCATTGACGGCGGTAACGATGGTGGAAAAGGGATTTCGGACACGCCGGGAGGTTTAAAACTGCAATCAGAAGGCCACGACGTTTACTATCGCAACATCTGGGTGAAAGATATGACGCTGGATAAAGCAGACACTGATTTTTAAGAATACTGCTCAAAAAATGCCTGTCCGAAAATTTCGGGCAGGCATTTTTTTTGGCAAAGCTTATGGCTTAATTGCAAAAAAGAAGCCTTCAAGAAAATATGGAACACAGAGTCGTTTTTGATTTTGCCATTGAATTTACCAACGGCGGCGGCATTCAGGGTCAGGATTTCAGGCTCGACATTGCGGGTGACACCATTTCCGATCAGGAATTAGCAGACTACATTATTGAGGACCTCCGCTTGCTCATGGTGGGGAAAGTAAATATTCTGAACAAATTTTACATACAGGAAAAGCATAAGCGCAAGCCTGTCAACGCAGTTGTCTCAGAAAAACTGATCGATTTAAGCCACACGATTTTTGACGGTCTCATTACCTACAAAGGACTCCCTGCCCCGATTATCTGCGATTTTCTGAGCCGTGACGATTCAAGAGGGAAATATGAAGCAGGGACCGAATTCCAAATCGGTAAAATTGAAATGGTCGGTAACACAGGCACTTATATCGACTGCCCGTTTCACCGATATGCGCACGGAAAAGATTTGTCCGAAGTGGGCTTGGAAGCTTTTGCCAACCTGGACGCAATCACGATCAATGCTGTCGGAGTAATAGAAATTGGTGTGGATTATTTCAAAGACAAAGAAATCAAAAACAGAGCGGTCATCGTCAGGACAGACTGGTCAAAGCATTGGAATACAGATACATATTTTGAAAATCATCCATTCATTAATCGTGAAGCGGCTGAATATCTACTCGATTGCGGTGTGAAACTGGTGGGCATAGACAGCCATAATATTGACGACACGCGTCATAACAGCCGACCCGTTCACACGATTTTACTGGGTGCCGAAATTTTGATTGTTGAGCACATGTGTAACCTGGAAGCGTTGCCCGAAGCCGGCTATCTTTTCAGTGCGGTTCCCCCCAAATTCAAAGGTGTGGGCACTTTTCCGGTTCGGGCGTTTGCAACAATGGCATGAAGATATCTCTTCATGCCATTGTTCATGCTGATGGTTAACTGAGCTTCTGCCCTATTTCTTCTTATAGTCAATTTTAAAAATTGTGCCGTTCAGATCGTCGGTTACGTAAAGTGCGCCGTCGGGTCCTTGGGCGAGGCCGCATGGGCGGTGCTGGATCGGGCCAGTGGGTTTTACTAAATCTGTCCCGGCGAAATTATCTGCGAAAATCTCCCATTTGCCCGCTTTACCATTTACAAACGGCACAAATGCAACCATATAGCCTTTTTTCAACTCGGCTGACTGGCTGTGGAATGCGATGAAAGCACCATTTTTATATCTGGCAGGAAACTTACTCCCGGTGTAAAACATGATCGCATTAGGTCCCAGGTGCGCCGGAAATGCTACCAAAGGGTTTATCGCTTTCTCGCCGGCCGTTTTTTTGCCATCGCCACCATATTCAGGGGCAAGGATCTTTTTGTTCTGGAAATGATCATAGTAAATGTAAGGCCAGCCTGCATCATCGCCTTCCTTCAATTTGTAGAGCGTTTCGGCAGGAAGTTCCGCACTTTGCTTCGGCGTATAGTATTGAGGGTAAAAATCGTCAAACTTACCCCGGCCGTGCACGGTGACATACAATGCATTGGTTTTATCATCCCAATTAATCCCTACTGCATTCTTTACGCCCGTGGCATAACGAACGCCGTCTGAGAAAGTCTGCCCGGCTTTATCCGCTTTGAATTTCCAAACTCCGCCAGCCGAATCCAGAATGCTGCACGGCGACATGCCTTTGCCCGACCCCGCCTCCCGGCAGTTGTCATTATAAGAACCAACTGTGACATAAATATTGCCGTTATTATCCAATGCGATGGGCTTAGCATTGTCACGCCCATGATCCGTTAACCCTTCAATGATCTTTTCAGGCTTCTCAAAATCAACAATTTCTTCTTTTTCATTTAGCTTATAGCGGAAAACGCCCTTATTAGAAGAACTATACAAGAAGCCGTTTTTAATCGCAATGCCGGTCCCCGGATAGTCACCGAACAGCGTTTTAGCTTCGATTTCGCCATCGCCATTTGTGTCTTTGATGTGGTAAATTCCTTTCCCGTCTTTCAGTTTGGAAAGTTTCACATACATATCACCGTTTTTCCCGATCACCATATGCCGCGTCGATCCCAGATCCGTGGCCAGGATCTTCGCTGTGAAGCCTGCGGGCAGTTTGAGATCCGAGGCTTCAATGGGAAATTTTTTGTTGCCGGATGTAGGAGGATCAACCGGAACATTGGTGTACGCAAACAGGCCGGTGGCTCCCGCTAATGCTAAAAATGTTCCTTTGATTTTGGATAAATTACTGCTCATGCAATGAGTTATAAAGAGTTAAATAAATGAAATGTCAGCCATTTGGCTGGTAAAATTTGTAGCTATAATAGAAAGCATTCGACCGAAAGTTTATTACTTGTTATGCCGCCTCAATTTTCCTTGCTGAAATGTAAATTGGAATGGATTTTTTTAACATCTTTGAAACGTGGAAGGAAAAAAACCTCACTTACAACTAGCAAACCAATAAATTTTTTGAGCTATGAATCCATTCGATGATGATGACGATGACTTGTTTGACGACGATTTGCCAGGAAATTATCCCGCGGAAGAAGACATTTTTCGTCAGGGCTTAATTGATAGTGATATTGATCCGGAAGACATCTCAAAGGTAAAAAGTGAAATAGAGCTGGAATCGGATGATTGGAACGAAAAATCCTTCGACGATGATCTGGTAGGTGATGACCTGGACGTTCCTGGATCAGAAGATGATGACGAAGACGAACTGATTGGCAGAGAAGACGAAGAAAACAACTATTACAGCATCGGTGGGGATAACCACGATAACCTGGAGGAAAATCAGGGAGATTAGTCTCCCCAGAAATATTCAATAAGACCGGACAGCCACATTGCCCGGTTTTTTTATGTTCTTTCTGCGCAAAAAGATGATAAGTATGAATGATTGGCCTATTACTTTTTTTAAAAAACGAATTGGAACATGGCCGAATTTACGCCCGAAGCATTTAAGAAAGAACTACTCAGCATCCTTACTTATTGGGAAAAATACGGACCCGATCTTGAAAAAGGCGGTTTCTATGGTCGGGTGAATTACGAGAACCAGGCCGTTAAAGACTCCGAACGCTCCGTTGTTTTAACGGGCCGCATATTATGGACCTACTCGCTTGCGCACCGGCTTTTCAAAGAAGCCAAATATCTGACATTGGCCGACCGCGCTTATCAACAGCTCGTTAAATATTTCTTTGATCCGGAGCACGGCGGCGTTTATTGGTCTGTAAAAGCGGACGGGACGCCTTTGGAAACCAAAAAGCAGATCTATGGCAATGCATTCGCAATGTATGGATTAAGTGAATATTACCGCGTTACACATTATCAGCCAGCATTAGACAAAGCAAAAGAACTTTTCAATGTCATCGAAAAATATGCTTTTGACAAAGTTAACGGTGGTTACCGCGAGGCATTCGGGCGCGACTGGTCTAAAACGGATGATTATATTTTAAGTAAAAGTCCATGGATCAAGAGCATGAACACGCATTTACATTTGGTCGAAGCTTATGCCAATTTATACAGCGTATGGCCGGATCCGAAACTAAAAAAACAAACTTCGGACATGCTGGAAGCGATCATTACCCGCATCGTAAATCCGCAAACCAATAGTATGGAGCTATTTTTTGATGAAAAATGGATCCCAAAAGACCACATTGTTTCTTATGGACATGACATTGAAGCTTCGTGGCTTTTGTTCGAAACGGCTGAAATCCTGCATGATGAACGCCTGATTGAAAAATTGAAAAAAGTGTCAATTGCAATGGCCGATTCGGCCAGCAAGGGGTTAGCGGCGGACGGCGCGCTTAATTACGAATATGACCCGGCGACCAAACATTTGCAAACCGACAGATCCTGGTGGGTTTTGGCCGAACAAATGGTTGGTTTTTATAATGCATACCAGCTCACCAAAGACGAACAATACAAGGTAAAAGCCGAACGCAGCTGGGATTACATTGTGGAAAAATTCGTGGATCACGACAAAGGCGAATGGTACGGCACTGTGAAGGCAGATGGCACACCCGTCAAGGGTGACAAGATCAATTTCTGGAAATGTCCCTATCACAATTCGCGAGCGTGTGCGGAAATGCTCAGGCGTGTTTCGAAAAGCTGATTTTAATCAATTAAGGAACATTTCATCCACCAGCAGCAACGCTTTTTTGCCTTTGCTCCGGTGCCATTCCGGGATTTTGCTTAATGGCTTGGCAATGATTTTCAGGTAAGAAACGCTTTGCGGTTTGAATGTTCCTTCCACCGTTTGCAAACTCGGCCTATCCCCTTTCTTCGGCATTCCAGCCTTGAATTTGGTCAGTAATTTCAGACTTTGCGCATTCTCGCCACCCCATATTTCAATGGATTCGGGGGGAAAGATGCCGGTGTCTTCTTCAACCATATAGTGCACGCCGAGTGACGAGATCAGGATCGGTTTTTTGAATTCGGATATAAAAGCCATGTCATTGTCCCTAACGCCCGCCCAGTTGTTAGCCCAGGCGGGATTGTTAGCACCGATAACACCCAGTTTATGATCAAAAAATGTTTTGGCGCCCTCCGCCTGATGCACCCGGTTTAGAGGTGCCAGCAGATTAACGCTGTCCGGGTTATAAGCGCTTTTGAAAAAAACAAAAATGGCCAGATCGCTTCCATACCAGCCTTCTTTATATGCTTTTGCCTTAATAGTCCCACTTTTGGTAACCAGCATTTTATCAAATAAGGGTGAGTTAACGCTGTCTGGCTCCGAGCCGTCCGTCGTGTAACGGATATCCACGTTCTTAATCGGGTGACGAAGTTCCAGGTTAAGTGATTGTGCGAAGATCGTGGAGCTGTTTTTTACCTGCGGCGGGTTTAGTTTCAAAGGATTTTTGCCATCATCTTTGAATCCGCCTATGATTTCAATGTTCTTATTTGCGTTTTGCAAATTCAGCACGTCCGCAGCAGTCAGTTTTGTGTCCCAAACGGCGACCGTTTTAAGTGGTTTCAAATTCGGCAGCAACGTTTTCAGGCCATTCAGATCGACCTTTGTGCCGGATAATGTGAGATTTTGTAAATGTTTTAATGAAGCTAATGTCTTCAACCCGTTGGCTGTGACATCGGTAAAGTTCAGATCCAGCCTGCGCAGGTTTTCAAATTGCGTAATGCTTTTAAGATCAGCGTCTTTAACAGGCATTTTGTTCAAATTCAATGAAATAACCTGCTTTTTTATTTCTCCCAATTCATCCAATTGCTTTACATCGTAAGTTGCGGTGTTGTAAATGTTTACCGCAAGGGCCGGGGATTCTCTTGCCAGCGGCAAAATGGTGCGGTAATCAGTGTTTAGTTTGGCAACGGTTTCTTCGTCCGCAAAATCAAAATTATATCCAATTTCCTGCTCAATCGGCTTTAAATAGGCCGTTGCGATCATTCGTAACGAATCGGTTGCGGGCAGTTCAGTCAGCTTTTTCTTGAAATCAGCATTCTTTTTAACCCAAAGTGTAAGCAAAGAAATTTCCTGCAATGTAAGCTGCGCCTTACCTGTTGGCGGCATGTGCTTCTTGTCATCCAATGGCAGGTGAACGCGTTTCAGCAGCAAGCTTACCTCAGGATTTCCAGCCACAAATAATTTTCCTGACTTTCCGCCTTTCAGTAATGATTCAGCGTTCTCGAGATTCAGCTGACCTTTCAGCTTATCCGGATTATGGCAGCTTGTGCATTTTTGTTCCAGAATGGGCTGGACTACATGGGTAAAAACAACCGCCTGTTCCAAAGGAACCGCCGCCATTGTTTTCTGACTGTCAATCGGTTCCCAGATGAAGTTGCTGCCGTGGGTTAATGCGGCTCCATAATGTCCCGTCATCACCAATGCCACCACCGACACAAAAGCGCCCGCCTTCGCAACAGGGGCCTTATACCAGTTTGTATTCCGAACGAAATAAATGCATGATGCAAAAAAGAATATGCCCGCGCCAGTCCATTTGTGGTAAGTCAGAACATCACCGGAGTAACCTTCTTCTCTGGACAAAAACAGGCCCATAACCACCGTAACAGCGGCGAAAAGCGCACCTACCAGCAGCATGTTTTGGAGGAAATTTTTATAGAACTGATTGGCCGCATATTCAGGCTGAAATCTGAAAAATTCCAGCAGCATCGCAATGACGAGAATCACGATCGGGAAATGCAGGATCAGCGGATGCATGCGCCCGACGGTTTGTAACCAGGCAGGAATGACCAGTTTGCTTTCGAAAATCAGTAAAAATAAAATGACAATGTTAGAGGCAACTAGTAACTGCTCTGCAAAAACCCTGAATCTCAAATGCATTAAAATTTAGCCGATAAATTGATCAATCGATTACTGAGAGGCATTTAGCTGATAATGTCTTTTACCACTTTTCCGGAAACGTCCGTGAGCCGGTATCTTCTTCCCAAATGTTTAAAAATCAGTTTTTCGTGGTTAAGGCCCAACTGATGCAGAATAGTTGCCTGAAAATCATGCACATGCACAGGATCTTTGGCAATGTTATATCCCAGCTCATCGGTTTCGCCATACACCATTCCCGGCTTAATGCCGCCGCCCGCCATCCAGATCGTGAAGCATCTCGGGTGGTGATCACGGCCATAATTATCGGCTGTAAGCTTGCCTTGCGTGTAACTGGTTCTGCCAAATTCCCCACCCCAGATCACCAGCGTTTCGTCCAGTAACCCACGCTGTTTCAGGTCGGTAACCAATGCAGCCGACGCCTGATCCACGTCCATGGCTTGTTTTGTGATTTCAAAAGGCAGGTTACCATGCTGGTCCCAGCCCTGGTGATAAAGTTGTACAAACCGCACACCGTTTTCGGATAGCTTCCGGGCTAGCAGGCAATTTGCGGCATAAGTGCCTGGAACAAGACATTCTGGGCCGTATAATTTGATAATGTCGTCAGACTCTTTGGACAAATCCATCACTTCCGGCACCGCGGTTTGCATGCGGTAAGCCATTTCATACTGCTTGATTTTGGCCGTTATTTCCGGATCGCCAAACTCCTGGTAAGAAAGATCATTCAATTGTGAAAGGTTATCGAGCATATCCCGGCGATCGTGGCGATCCATTCCCTCGGGGTCGCGCAGATACAAGACCGGGTCCTCGCCCTTACTGAACTGCACACCCTGGTGCACTGAATCCAGGAAACCATTGGACCACAATTTGGAATAAACACCCTGACCATTTCCTACGCCGCGTGAAAGTAAAACGGTGAAATTGGGAAGGTTTTTGTTCTCATTACCAAGCCCGTAGCTTAGCCACGAACCCATGCTGGGACGGTTTCCCTGCTGCGAACCCGTTTGCAGAAATGTCAACGCAGGATCATGGTTAATGGCCTCCGTATACATTGATTTTACAAAACACAGATCATTCACGATCTTGGCCGTGTAGGGCATCAAATCACTCACCCAAGCACGCGAATCGCCATATTGCTTGAAATCAACGAATGATCCCACCAGTGGAAACGAAGCCTGGTTGGCCGTCATACCGGTTAAGCGCTGCGTTCCGCGCACAGAAGGCGGAATTTCCTTGCCCAGCATTTCGCGCAGTTTTGGCTTGTAGTCAAACAGTTCCTGCTGCGACGGGGCGCCATTTTGGAATAAATAAATGACCCGTTTCGCTTTTGGAGCAAAATGCGGAATGCCGGGAGCCAAACCCTCCTCTTCCAAACCTCCACCATTCAACAGATCGGGCATCAGCAAAGAGCCGAGCGCCACACCCCCGAGCCCAAGGCTCATGGAAGACAAGAAGCGCCTTCTGTTAAAATTGAACCCATGTTCCAATATTTCCTTTTCCATATTCTTGCAAACTTCTGCTTTCAGCCCCGGGCTGTCGGCATTAAGATTTTGTTATGGTTTCTTCCAGATTATAAATGGTGGAAATCACGCGCATCAATGCTGCCTGTGCCTTTTTGTCCAGGTTTTTTGTCAACGGATACTCTCCTACTGCAACCATTTTCTCGGCAGTTGCCGGCTTGACGGACTGCAATTGTTTGTCATAATAAGCAGTCAGCACGTCCAGTTCCTTTTCACTTGGCTTGCGGCAAACGATCAGGCGGAATGCTTTTGTGATCTTATCTTTTGATTCACTTTTTTCCTGTAAAAGCTTGGCTGCCAGCACGCGCGAAGCTTCCAGCACAGCCGGATCGTTCATCATGACCAGCGCCTGCAATGGTGTATTGGTTTTCAACCTTTTCACCTCGCACAAATCCCGGTTACTCGCATCAAAAATGCTCATCGTCGGAGGCGGGACGGTCCTTTTGATCAATGTGTACATACCACGACGATACAAAGCACCGCCATGATCCTGATTGTAAACCGATAGCAAACCACGTCCCGAAGTGGCACCTTCCCATAGTCCGGCAGGCTGATAGGGTTTCACGCTCGGCCCTCCAATGGTTTTGTTGAGCAAGCCGCTGCTGGCTAGCACGAGATCTTTGATGAATTCGGCGTGAATACGGTAACGCGGCCCGCGCGCCAACAGAATGTTGTCCGGGTCTGTGGCCAGTTTTTCTTTCGTTACAACGGCCGACTGCATGTAAGTTGCAGACGTAACCATTTGTTTCACAAGGCGCTTGATGTCCCAGCCGTGATCCATAAAATCGGTCGCGAGCCAGTCCAGCAATGCAGGATGTGAGGGAAGCTCGCCCTGCATTCCGAAATCTCCAGAGGTTTTGACGATGCCTTTTCCAAAGAATTCCTGCCACAAAATGTTTACATAAACGCGCGAGGTCAATGGGTTTTTCTTATCAAAAAGCCATTTGGAAAGCCCTAACCTGTTTTTTGGATAATTTTTGTCAAAAGGCAAAATCGACGTTGGTGTGGCAGGCTGCACTTCATCTCCGGGTGCATCGTAAACACCTCTTTTTAAAATGTAAGTCTTCCGCAATGTATCCAGATCACCCATAACAGACACGATCAGACGGTTCGTATCCGGTTTGTTCACGAACGTCAGAATATCCTTCACGTCCTGGTTGCTAATCTCCATCAAAGGCTTTTTAGCATAAGTTTCGGGCCCGCCGATCACAGATTCAATCCCTACTTCCTTCACGTTATTGAAGAACGCGAACATTTGATAATATTCCTTCTGGGAAAACGGGTCGTATTTATGGTCATGGCAATGTGCACATTCCAGCGTAACGCCCAGTAATCCCTTACCAAACAGATCATTACGGTCCGTCACATACATAATGCGGTATTCTTCCGGGATGACGCCGCCTTCTTCCGTGATCTTATGGTTTCTGTTAAAACCCGTCGCGAGCAGCTGTTCTTTGGAACTGTTCGGCAACAAATCTCCCGCTAACTGCCACGTTACAAAGTCGTTATAATGCATGTTTTTGTTGAATGCATGGATCACCCAGTCGCGCCAGGGCCATTGCGTGCGGTAACCGTCGTCCTGGTAACCGTGCGAATCCGCGTAACGCGCCAGATCCAGCCAGTGAATGGCCATTTTCTCGCCGTATGCCGGATTTTTAAGCAACTGATCGACCATTTTCTCATATGCGTTTGCACTATTATCCGCCATGAACTCATCCATCATTTTCAATGTGGGCGGCAAGCCGGTCAAATCCAGGCTCAGGCGTTTCAGCAATCGTTCTTTATCTGCTTCCGCATTGGGTTCTAAACCTTTTTGCTCCTGTTTATCCAGAATGAAATAATCAATTTCGTTTTTCGGCCAATCCTTATTACCAACTTCTGGCAATGCGGGTTTTTTGGGCGCTACAAAAGCCCAGTGCTTTTCATATTTGGCACCTTGCTTGATCCATTTTTCGATGAGGTCAACTTCGCGTTGGGTAAGTTTGAGATTTGAGCCTGTTGGCGGCATGCGAAGCGCGGTGTCCGCAGTAGTAATGCGCAGATACACCTGAGAAAGTTCGGGTTTGCCCGCTACCAATGCATGTGCTTTGGGATTTTCCTGCAATGCTTTGAATGCATTTTCGGCAACATCAAGGCGCAGCCCGGCCTCGCGTTTGTTGGCGTCAGGGCCATGACAGGCCAGGCACTTGTCAGAAAGGATCGGCCGAATATCAAAGTTGTAACTGACCTCCTTTGGAATATCTTCCTCAACAGCCGTGTTTTCTGACGATTTGTTGCAGGACTGGAAACAGACAGCTGATCCAGCGAGCAGCATGGTCAAAATCAATCTTCCTCTAAAAATCATATCGTGGGTTCAGGAAAAGCGCGTTTTTTTACTTAATATAACTAATTAACTAAAAAAATGTACATTTATTGGGACAATAATGTCAATTTCAAATTTGACAACTGTCCTGCTCTATGCTGTTTTTCCTGTTCCCAACACTTATTTTTTCTCGCTGATCCAGGCGTTTGCCTTGTCTTCCAGCAGTTTCAAGGGCACACAGCCCGATTCCAGCACAAGTTTGTGAAATTCCTTAATATCAAATTTATCTCCCAATTCTTTCTCTGCTTTTGCCCTTAACTCCCTTATTTTCAGCTGCCCGATTTTGTAAGAAAGCGCTTGTCCCCCACCCGCCATGTATCTTTCAATCTCAGCCGTAATGCTCTCCTCCGATTCTGCTTCATGATCCAGCGAATATTGGATAGCCTGTTCGCGCGTCCAGCCTTTGGAATGCAGACCTGTGTCCACAACCAGCCTGATCGCACGGTGCATTTCGCCGCTCAGCATGCCGAAATACTGGTAAGGATCGGTGTAGAGGCCCAGTTCCTTACCAAGCGACTCGGAATAGAGCGCCCAGCCCTCGCCATAAGCGCTATACCACAGGTTTTTACGAAAATCGGGCAAATTTTTGTTTTCCTGTTGCAGAGAAATCTGATAATGGTGACCAGGGATCGCTTCGTGTAAAAAAAGACTTTCATCCGAAACCACATTGTATTTCTTCGCGTCCGGAACCGGAACGTAAAAAACGCCGGGCCTCGAGCCGTCCGCCAAGCCTGGATTGTATTCTGCCGCAGCGGAGCCCTCCCGAAATGCCTCTGTCCTACGCACTTCAAACTTCGTTTTCGGGGTTAGTTCAAAAAGCTTTTGCAGGTTTGGCTTCATTGTCTCGTGAATTTTATTGAAATGCACGATTACTTCTTCCGGTTTGCTGAATGGCATCAACTTCTTATCCTCCCTTACCACATTAAAGAAGGATTTCAGATCGCCTTTGTAACCAACCTGCTGCTTTACCTTTTCCATTTCACCGGAAATCCGCGCAACTTCGTCCAGGCCGATTTTGTGGATCTGGTCGGCAGTCATTTCAGTGGTTGTGAAATATTTAATGTAGTAATCATAAAGCGCTTTCCCATTAGGCAGTGCATCAAAACCATTCGTGCTTCTTCCCGCGGGCAAATATTCTTTTTCTACAAAATCGTGCAGTTTCTTAAAAGTCGGGATAATCTTCCCTTCCACCATTGCCGCATATTCTTTCTCTAAACGGCCTCTATCGTCAGCGGAGAAATCTTTCGGGAAATTTTTGGCAGGTGAATAAAAAAGGTGCCCTGCCGTTGGCCCATGATCCATATCAGCCAGTTGCGGGATCATCTTCTTAATGAGCGGCTTAGGCAAAACATAACCTTCTTTTATCCCTTTTCTCATATTCACAACCGCCGTATCGCACCAAACCACAAATCCGTCCACGCGTTTAAGCCAGTTCTCATAATCCTTAACCGTCTTAAATGGCTGCAAACTACCACCACTGGCCATCTGACCAATCATTAAATGGGTAGAGAATATCTGGTTCAGAGGCATCAGCTCGGTAGGAAATTTCAGGCCTTCTAGGCTCATGTTACATTCCCATTGCAGCAAGTCCCAGCTCGTTTTTTCTTCGTCCGTCAGTTTTTCCCGGTCATATTTGGCCAGCTCAGCCTGGTATTTTTTGAAGAAGGTTTCTGCCTTCAATTTTCCAGCCTTGGTAAGGTCGTCAGACATTTTGTCGTTGTAACGGTTATCGCCATTCATCGTTGCTTCCAGCGGGAATAATGCGAGGCGCTCTTCATAATAATTGGCAAAAACATCCTTAACAGGCGCTAATGCCTCATCTTTTTCGGATTTTTGCTGGCAAGACTGCATAGCGGCGCCTAAAAAAATAGTCAATACGATAAGTTTAAACATGGTCTGATCATTTTGCGGATTGCCAAACAACCCTGCTGTTGTCTAAGAAAGTAACGGATTCTTTAAAGATCGGATTTCTACGCTTAAAATCAGTTGTTCGCGTTTTAATTATTTATCATAGGTTTGCATTCGTACAAAATCAACAGCCATGGGACTGAGGACTTACATCAGGGAGAATTTTATTGAGGACATTAAGCCGTATAAACCGAAGAATTTCAGGAAGCCGGAAAATATGCTGGAAATTGTTTCAGCGTGGAAAGGATTAGAGCTGATCGTGGAAGACATTATCGACCAATTTGATTTGAAGCGGGACCGTTGCATTGAGTTTGGCGTTGAATTTGGATATTCTTCCGTTGTTTTTTCAAACTATTTCAAGGCGGTAACCGGCGTTGATACTTTTGAGGGCGATATTCATACGGTTAATAAAAATGAGCATTTTGAAGAAACAAGTCGTCGATTGGCTCCTTACGCAAACATTAAACTCATAAAATCAGATTATAAAGATTGGATAGCAACTGACAATCAGCGCTATAACCTGGCCCACGTTGACATTGTTCATAATTACAACGAAACATTTGAATGTGGCCTGTGGGCTGCGAACCATAGTGATTGCACCATTTTTCACGATACGGAAAGCTTTCCGGAAGTGCGCAGGGCTGTGAAGGATCTTGCAAAAAAAACGGGTCATAAGCTGTACAATTATCCTGAGCATCACGGTTTAGGGATTTTGGTGGCCAGGAAAAGATGAATTGAATCAATGAAAAAGAAGGTCCTTGTTATCGGAAGTTCAAATACGGATATGGTCGTCCAAACCGCCGATTTTCCAAAGCCCGGCGAAACTGTTTTGGGAGGGGAATTTTTGATGAATGCCGGTGGAAAGGGTGCCAATCAGGCTGTTGCAGCCGCAAGGCTGGGCGCAAATGTTCGGTTTGTGGCTAAAATTGGTAAGGACCTTTTTGGCCAGGAGGCGAAAAAAGGTTTTTTAAAGGAAGGCCTCGACATTCAATATCTGATCGAAACAGCCGATCATGCTTCCGGCATTGCGCTGATTACGGTCAATGCAAATGGTGAAAACGAGATTGTAGTGGCCTCCGGCGCGAACATGAATCTGCATCCCTCTGATCTTCCAGACGAAATTTTTCAAAACATAGATTTCGCTTTGATCCAGCTGGAAATTCCTCTGAAAACTATAACCTATATCATTGATAAATGCCGCAGTATGGGCATAAAGGTTATCATGAATCCTGCTCCGGCGGCTTCGCTGGATAAGCAGTTGCTGGCAAGCATACATCTAATTACACCCAATGAAACCGAAACCGAACTTCTGACGGGCATTTATCCCGGTAATGCAGAAACGATGCAAAAAGCTTCGGGCTATTTTCATCAGGCCGGTATAGCGCATGTTATCATTACATTGGGCAGCGCGGGCGTTTATTTGTCCAATAAAAAATATGCTGAAATTATCCCTGCCCATAAGGTGAAAGCACTGGACACCACTGCTGCGGGCGATGTATTCAATGGCGCAATTTTAACCGCGCTGGCCTCCGGAGAAGATTGGCCGGAAGCTTGCCGTTTCGCATGTAAGGCAGCGGCAATATCTGTCACCCGCATTGGCGCACAGAATTCGGCACCCTATCTGCACGAGCTGACATCCTTATAACAGCACATGAAAAAGAAACCCCTGATCATTGATTGCGACCCAGGCCATGATGATGCATTGATGTTAATGCTCGCAGTAGGCTGTGGTTTGTTTGATATCAAGGCTGTAACGATTTCGGCCGGCAACCAGAAACAGGAGAAGACGCTGTCCAATGCACTGAAAATCCTGACATTAATCGACGCAGACATTCCGGTTTATCGGGGCGCAGAAAAGCCCTTGTTCCGCGATCTCATCGTTGCAGATTATGCACATGGTGAGACCGGACTTAATGCGCCTTCCCTGCCGACAGTTACCCGTGCACCAGCACAGGGTTCAGCAATTGAAGGCATTGCAAAAGTTTTAAGCGAATCAATTGAAAAAATCACGATCGTCCCGACCGGGCCATTGACGAATATTGCCACATTTCTATTGGCATTTCCGCATTTGAAAAATCGCATTGAAAGGATATCATTGATGGGCGGAGGAATTTTCAGGGGAAATATGACTCCTCTGGCCGAATTCAATATTTATGCCGATCCGGAAGCGGCTTCCATTGTTTTTAATTCGGGCATTCCGATCACCATGTGCGGTCTTGATGTGACGCATAAAGCGCTCGTATTTCAAAAAGACATTGATCATTTCAGGGCAATAGGCAACAAAACGGGCCGTGCCGCAGCTGATCTCATGGATTTCTTTTCAGTCTATTACCGGGAGCATCACATTGAACTTGATGGAGGCGCAGCACTGCATGATCCGTGCGCAATTGCCTGGTTGATAGATTCTTCAATCTTCAAGACCAAGCATTGTTATGTGGATGTTGAAACCAGGGGAGAACTAACAACAGGCACAACGGTGGTTGATTTTTACAACACGCTGCAAAAAGAACCCAACACTGAGGTTGCTTATGACATCGATCGGGAAGCTTACATTGAGATGATCTATCAGGCTGTGAAGAAATTGCCGTAGCCTTGTCTTATAGCAGGACTGAAACCTCATCTTCCACTTCTCTCCTGCTTGCCTGATGCTTCACAACTGCGTTACCCGCGTGCAAAATAACCAGTCCGCCCAGCGAACAAGCCGCCATCATTCCGACCATCGGTAAGGCGGTGTTGTTGTGCAAGATGCTCACAATAGCAGAAATGATCGCCCCTGCGCCCATTCTCCAGCTGCCCATCAATGCAGAAGCGCTGCCAGTGTGTTTCCTGAAGGGTGCAAGGGATAATGCAGAACCATTCGGCCCGGTAAGTCCCTGACCTGTAAGGAAAATAAACATCATTCCAATCAGCGAGTAGAGACCAAACCAGTTGTTATAGACGCCCGCAATGAGCAGTATACCAACAATGCTTTGGTAAAATAATGTCACCTTAATGATCTGTTCGCTTTTAAATTTTTTAAGCAAAATATGGTTCAATTGCGTGGAACCGATCATAGCAACGGCAAGAAATGCGAAAATCCAGCCATACTGCTGCTCGGTAACTTTGTAAATGTTCATGAACACATCCGAAGAACCGGCGATATATGCAAAAGGAGCAGCGGTTGCCAGACCACCTGCTAATGTATAAATCAAGAATTGAGGTTGTCTGATAACTGTTGCAAATCCATTCATTACGGCCTTTGGGCGCAGGGATACGGAAGTGTCTGCTTCTCTGCCTGTTGGAAGAAAGAAGTAAATCGCTACGATAATGACCGAAACTATTCCCGCTAAAATGATAAAAATCCACTGCCATGCAATAGAGGCCGTCACGTAACCGCCGACGGTCGGTGCGATCATTGGGGAAACTGCAATAACAAGTGTGATCAGTGAGAAAACCTCGGCACGTTTATCGGACGGAAAAAGGTCACTAACCAATGCCTGCGAGGCAACCAGACCCACGCACCCGCCCATCGCCTGAAAGAAACGCATCACGATCAACGCATCCGCGGATGATGTAAGCGCACAACCGAAAGATGCCAGCACATACAGCGCCAAACCCGCGTATAATGGTTTTTTTCTGCCAAACCGATCCAGTAAGGGCCCATAGAGAATCTGGCCGATACAGATTCCAATCAGATAACTCGTCAGAGAAAGCTGCACCTGATCTATCGTGGTTCCCAAATCCCTTGCAATACGCGGGAAACCAGGGAGATACATATCAATGGAAAATGGACTTACCGTGGCCAGGGAGCCAAGGATGAGAATGATGAAAAAATACTGCTTGCGACTCATGAATTGTAAAAAACTTATTCCCCTTTAACGAGCATTTTAGCGAATTAAGTTCCTGTTTTTCAATAAGTACAATATTTTCACCAATGATCCATATCTTGTTTTACTTTCTTCGTAAAATACAAATGCCTGCCAAAACACTTGGGTTCTGGCAGGCATGCAAAACAACGGAAAGCTCCGTTACTTATCTACTTTTTCTTTAATATCTTCTTTCGCTTCCTTAGCTTCTTTTTTCGTCGCTTTGTAAGCTTTCTTGGTGCCTTTTTCCACCTTATCGGCTCCTTTTTCTACACCATCCCCAACTGCCTCAGCGCCTTCTTTGGTTTTGTCACCGACGAATTTCGCATCTTTTTTGATCTCCTTGCCTGCTTTTTTACCGGCAGCCTTCGTATTATCGACAGCTTTTTCCGTTTTTGTCTTCGAGTCGTCTTGTTGTGCAAATGCTGCTGTCGACAATCCGATCAACGCAGCTAAAACAAATACTTTTTTCATGTTATTTCTATTTGATGAGATATTTACTGCTCCATAAATCGCTTTATACAGCGATCCACAATGGAAGCATTGTAACTAAACAAAAATCGTTCCGGGAGAGATTGATGTTAGAAATCTGACTGAAAATTTGGAAAGTACACCTCTAAAAATTGTGTAAGGGACAGGATTGATGTCGGACCATATTGCTTTAGATCAAGCAAATCGATTTTGTTACCAGTAATTAAATACTGGGATGCTCCATCCAGGGCCAGGGCAAGGAGAAAGTCGTCTTTCGGATCCGGACTATGAGAAACTTTCGAAGTGGTGTTTATCACCGTGCAACGTTCATAAAGCAAATTTATAAATTCTTCAATCTGCTCAATAACAACGTATTTTTTAAACTTGGGTCTATGAATAACCTCGACGAATTCATCAACAAGCGTTTTATCAATCAGAATATCGAAGCGTTGATTTTTCAATATTTGATCTAATCTTTGCCGTGAATTCCTGTTGATCATTGCACTTACATACAGATTCGTATCAATGACAACACGGATCACAAAATATGGCGCTTTGATCTAACAATTGCAATTTCGTCAAAAATATCCTGCTCTAAAATTTCTTCGACGTCTGGCAACGCTTTGGAAAAAACATCCCAGCGCTCATTCCAAGCAGGCTTCGCAACTTTAATAGATATTAAACCCAAATCTGCCAAATCATCGAGCAAGCGTTTGGCTTTGGGATCATTTACTTCAATAGTCAGTACTTCCATGACAATAACTTTTTATCAATTTAACTATTAACATTTGCAGAAACAAATAATTACCCTCATCAATTTACATGCTATTATAACAAAAAACTGCCCGACAGAAAATGCCGGGCAGTTTTGAATTGGGATCTGAATTATTATTTCGCAATGCTCTTGACTGGAAAAACAGCAATATGCTCCTGACTCTCCACTGCCATCTGCGTAGTTGTTATTTGAGTTTGCTTTGTTTTCGAATCAAAACCCTCCAAATCTGCCTTATCTACTGCGATGTGCGGTGCGATTACCAGGGAAACGATGGACATTAGTTTAATAAGGATGTTCATCGACGGACCCGAAGTATCTTTGAATGGATCTCCAACGGTGTCTCCTGTTACAGCAGCCTTATGCGGTTCGGACTTTTTATAGTAAGTTTCGCCATTGATAACTGCCCCTTTTTCAAATGACTTTTTCGCGTTATCCCAGGCACCGCCTGCATTGTTTTGGAATATACCCATTAAAACACCGGAAACCGTAACACCGGCTAATGTTCCTCCCAACACTTCCGGCCCGAAAAGGAAACCGACCAGGACAGGAACAATCAATGCGATAAGTCCGGGAGCAACCATTTCGCGGATAGATGCCTGCGTAGAAATAGCCACACATTTATCATATTCAGGCTTAGCAGTTCCTTCCATAATCCCCGGAATTTCGCGGAATTGGCGACGCACCTCTTCAACCATTTTCATAGCAGCGCGACCTACGGCTGCAATGGCAAGGGAGGAGAAAATAAACGGGATCATAGCACCAACGAACAACCCAGCTAACACATTTGCTTTGTAAATATCAATCGAATTAATGCCCGCTACACCGCAGAAAGCTGCAAAAAGTGCAAGCGAGGTAAGTGCAGCGGAAGCAATGGCGAAACCTTTTCCCGAAGCAGCAGTGGTGTTACCAACCGCATCCAAAATATCCGTACGACCGCGAACTTCTTCCGGTAAATGTGCCATTTCAGCAATGCCACCTGCATTATCAGCAATCGGGCCAAATGCGTCGATGGCCAATTGCATCGCAGTGGTTGCCATCATACCAGCAGCTGCGATTGCGACACCGTATAAACCTGCGAACTCATAACTGATATAAATACCGGCTGCCAGCACCAATGTGGGAATCACCGTAGATTCCATACCCACCGAAAGTCCACCGATAATGTTAGTGGCGTGTCCCGTTGACGATTGATTTACAATGGATTGAACAGGCCTCTTGCCCATTGCTGTGTAGTATTCGGTCACCATGGACATGATTGCGCCGACAATAGATCCCAGGAGGATAGACCAGAAAACGTCCAGCGACGTAAAATCAACGCCACGAATGGTTAATGTTCCTTCGGGCAACATCCACATGGTCAGCGGATAACTTCCGATTAAAACAAGAATGATAGAACCCCAGTTACCCAGGTTCAAAGCGCCCTGCACATTACCCTGATCATTTTTCACGCGAACCAGCAACATACCAATGATAGACGCAATGAGGCCCATTCCAGCAATAACCATAGGAAGCAAAATCGGCGAAATGCCGCCAAAATTATCTGTTCCCTCAGAAATGATCTCACGGCCCAAGACCATTGTTGCCAGAATTGTTGCTACATATGAGCCGAATAAATCGGCTCCCATACCCGCTACGTCGCCAACGTTATCGCCCACGTTATCGGCAATGGTCGCAGGGTTTCGTGGATCATCTTCCGGAATTCCAGCCTCAACTTTCCCTACAAGGTCAGCGCCAACGTCAGCAGCTTTGGTGTAAATACCGCCGCCTACGCGCGCAAAAAGCGCGATGGATTCAGCTCCCAGTGAAAAACCGGCAAGCACTTCCAGCACTTTTTCCATGCCCAGGCCATTGACATCCGTGCTGTCGCCAACGAAAAAATGATATAAAATGATAAACAATCCGCCCAAACCGATCACGGCTAAGCTTGCCACACCAATGCCCATAACGGAACCGCCGGTAAATGACACTTCAAGCGCTTTGGTAAGGCTTGTGCGCGCTGCCTGCGTAGTACGGACGTTGGATTTTGTTGCAATATTCATCCCGATGTAGCCCGCAAATGCAGAAATGAATGCACCGACCAGGAACGATATGCCAATGAAGGCACTGGAGTTTTCAACCAATGTGCCTGAGTAACCCAGTAAAATACTGACAATGATACCAAAGACTATGAGTACACGCCATTCGGCTTTCAGGAAGGCAAGGGCACCATCTGCAATCGCGTCCGCGATTTCTTTCATTTCAGGACTTCCACCATCCTGCCGGACAACCCAGCCTCTTTTGAAGAACATAACCAGCAAGCCAACAAGGCCCAAAGCCGGCACTAAATAGGTAATGTTACTCATGCGATAAACTAAATTAGGTTAAAGGTTTTTAAAATCTCGTAAATATAGAGAATGAGACCTCATAACAAAATCCGAAATCGCTTATTTTTGATCAATTCGTATAGATTTTATAAAAATTTGTAGAATTCAGGATCGGGCATGACATGCATCAAGTGGCACTATGTGCGAAAAATGACCAAAAAAAGATAGGTTATCATGAACCCTACCAGTCCGGCTGCCATTGCCAACAATGATCCACCGATAAAATATTGTACGAAATTTACATGGATCGAACTCAGCGTAAGATTCTCAAAGGAAGTGAGTTGCACACCACTTTTATAAAAGAGCCCGCCAAACTTGTAGCTTCCGTAAATGATAATGGGAATGAATGGAGGAATGCTAATGTTCGCCGCAGCCAGGAAAAGCACCTTGTTCATTCTGAAATAAATGGAAAGCGGAATGCCAATCAGCAGTTGAAAACCCCAAACCGGGACAATGCCCATAAAAAAACCAAATCCAATGGACTTTGCCTTGCTTAAATTGGATTCCTCCGGCTTGACTGCTTCCTCCTTAATGATTTTCCAAAGGCCTTTTTTTTTTACCTTTCCAATCAGCCTTTTAGGTAAAAAATATAACAATGTGAGAACAACCAGCACCGTATTAAGAACGCTTATCCTCGCAAAATCCTTGAAAGGGCGAAAGTGCGTGACACGCTCTTCCTTGTCATAGATCACATTAATCTTTACCGGAATAATCGGGACGTTGCGCCATGCAAGCCTTACCAAAACTTCAATTTCCGTTTCGAACTTCGTAGTGTAAAGCTTCATTTTCGCGATTTCAGCCAGCGGATAAAGCCTGAAACCCGTTTGCGTATCCGGGAGGGAAATGCCTGTCTCGACCTTGAACCAAAAGTTAGAAAACTTGTTCCCGAAAGAGCTTTTGCCCGGGACGCCCTCCTGCTCCATATCCCTGGAACCCATGATTACTGCGCCTGGATTTTTAGCAGCGGCTTCCAGAAAAATCGGTATGTCCGAAACCTGGTGCTGACCGTCGGAATCGATTGTAATGGCGTTAGCGTAACCCATGGCGATCGCTTGTTTAAAACCTGCACGAAGCGCGTGGCCTTTGCCGGTGTTTAAAATATAATCGATGACGGTCAGCCTCGAACCATATTTCATCAACTGATATGGTGTCCTGTCCGTAGACCCGTCGTTTACCGCTATGATGTCCTGATCGCCTGAGAAGAGAAGAAGGGATTCGAGAATCCGGTCTATTGTTTTGATATTATTGTAAGTGGGTACAATTACGCAGCAATTGATGTCCTTTAAGGTCATGTTGTGTTTATGATCAGATGGCTAATTTGAAAGATCGGCCGCTGAGTAGATTGAAACGAATCGTCTGTTAAAGATAGTTCGCCTGCATTTTGAAAAAAACCTTTCCGTTGTCTTCTCCTGAGGCAGTAACTTCTAACATTTCCGACTGCTTGTATTTGATAAGGATCCGGACGTTTGGATTTTTTCCGGGATTAAGCACTTCCAGGAATTTGCACGTCCGCATCGTTTTCATGGCCAGTTTCCTTTCCAGATGCGCTTCCAGAATTTCTTTCACGATCTGTAATTGCACCACGCCAGGCAAGACGGGTGAATTGGGAAAATGTCCCTCAAATACGGCATGTTGTTCATTAATCTTTATTCCCGAAACAATGTTCTCCGGAGTCAGCTCATTGCTGGTGATGAAATAGAGACTATTTACAAACATGCCTGTGTTCTATCAATGAATACCTTACAAGTTCAAAAAAAGACTATCGTCTATCGTTTGATTAAATTTTTCGTTCTGAAATTTCATGACGCTTTTGTCGCCGCCTTTTTCAAAAAATGACAGTTCCTTCAAGTGCAATGTGCTCTTTGGAAAGACCAGTGTGATTTTGGAATAGATGTTTTTGAGCCTGCGATTAACAGGCGTAAGCACCACCATATACTGCTCCGAATTTTCAAGACAGCTTTGGGAAAATGCCTTATTTTTCTGAAAATCACCATTAACAAGACCGATCATCAGCTCCTTGATCTGGGCCGCCATCCTGCCCGCCTGTCTCACGTTTTTTTCCTTTCCAGCCTCCTGGACGCGCATTCTATCGCCGTTAATTAATATTACGTAATTAACAGGCATTTTTTGCTCCCAACGCATTTTGTCATTCTTTTTGTAATAAAAAAACCCTGACGAATGCTCAGGCTTCTTCAAAACTGACAAGAATTTCTCTTCTGTGAAAGCTGCCTGAATGGAATTCACTGCCTGCGAAGCCTTGCGCAAATCCTCAAAAACCTTTTCAGGATTTGCAGCGTTTTTGAATGCCTGTCCGCTCGCAAATCCAACCGCCGCAAAAAATACAAGCAACAGTAACCTGAATTTATTCATAGGGTTCTTTTTGGATCAGCTTAGACAACGGCTCAATTTTTATCCCTTTCTGCAAACAGTGTTCTATAAGATCTTCCATTGAATCGGCTGTGACTTTCCTGTTATCATGCAGCAAAACGATGTCTTTCGCCTTTAATTTTGAGATGACCCTGTTAATAATTTCGTACTTACTTTTCGCCTTTGTGTCCATACTCCTGACCGACCACCCTACTGAGTCAAGTTTTAAATCGCGCAACACACGCGCATAGCGCGGGTTGGTCACGCCAAATGGCGGGCGGAAAAACTTTGGTGTTTTTCCAAGAATCTCATAAATGGTGCTTGTGCAAAGCACCAGGTCCTTTTTAAGTTTCTCTGTCGAAAAAAAAGCAATCAGGTAGTGATGGCTATATGAATGATTGGCAATGGTATGGCCTTCTTCATCAATACGGCGGATTAGTTCGGGGTGTTTTTCAGCCTTCTTACCGATGACAAAAAACGTCGCTTTAATATCTTTTTCTTTCAAAACATCCAGGATCATCGGGGTGGTTTCGGGATCAGGGCCGTCATCGAATGTGAGGGCAATTGACTTTCGCTTTCCCCTATTGATCGACGTAAGGAAGTAATTGGCCTGGATCTTGAAAGAGCCGTACGCGGTAAGGGCCAGATATGCGAGGGCAATCGCGATGAAGATCAGCCATGCAAAACCCGTCTCCCAGAAGATGATCCCGCTGAGTGCGAATACGGTGATAGCAGTGGCTGTTATAATGTTATGCTTCAACAGATTGCAAGAGTGTTAACCCCAGGTTACTTTGAATTAATGTATTGCAAATCAGCACATTTTTCAGCGATTGATCCTTCTTCATTCTATCAACAGCCAAATGCACTGCAAAAGCAGAAGTAGTAGGGTAAATTCCTGAAAAACGCAGATAATCCACGCATTTTTTTTCTTCTACAACTAAATTCGAAAGCAGAGCAGCCAAACCGTTGGTGCTATCCTCACTCATTCCTGAAAAAAGAACCAAATCCAGATCCTGCACATGGCAATCATTACTGGTTAGAAAATCCATAATCTGTCCGCTCACGTCGCTGACAAGCCCGATTGCCCGTGTGTCTTTCACAGACACCAGCGAATGATTGTTTTTTTGGCTTGTGAGCATAAAAAATGATGCCCCGGATGTTAAGGGAAATTGAAGCTGCAAATGCAGGTTGTCAGAAATCTCGTTCAGAAAATCAATGGCTTCGTCAGCGGCTCCTACGAGAATATTTTCTTCGTTTTCATCCAAAAGCAACATGGCATCGAGCAGCGCATTTTCAAACGAAATGGAATTTTGCGTGTGGGTCATGTTATAACCATGGTTGCCGAGGCTCAATGAAATTTGGCCCGCCATGGTGTTATGCGTCGATTGTATGAATGACGTTGGCGGAAGCAAACCTTCGATGGTCAGAACATTGTTAAGAAATTTTTCAGTATCCAAAAGACAGCCTAATCCAGTCCCAACGATGATTGCGGAAGGCTGCTCAATCCCTGCTTGCTGAATGCAATCCTTCGCACAAGCCACCGACATCCTCAAAATCTTGCTCATTCTGCGCAAAAGTCCGGCATCGATAAACCCTTTATAATCCGGGCTGAGCAGTCCTGACGATTCATGCATCGGCTCGATAAAAGTAGAAAAGCCTGCATTTTGAAATGTGGGCTGATGCGAGATGGTCGATGCGGCGGAGATGTAATACAACTATAACGAGCTTTGAATTTGTACAAAAAAATCAATCGTGGTCTGAAAAAACCAATGATGAGTTATTTCCCCCAAACCCAAACGAATTGGACAGAACTGCCCCGACAGGCCTTTCGGTTTGTAAGGAAGCAACGGGTTCCAGACCCGTTTCGGTGATGGGTGTATTGTAATTTAAATTGGGAAAAATGAGCTTTTGCTGAATGGCCAGGATCGAAAAAACCGCCTCAATAGCACCGGCAGCGGCTAACGTATGACCTGTAAATGGCTTTGTTGAGCTGAAAGCAGGAATGTTGTCACCAAATACATTTCGCAATGCCACGGACTCGGATAGATCGTTATTCTTCGTCCCGGTGCCGTGGGCATTAATGTATGAAATGTGCTCCATGGCAATGCCGGATTTCGCCAAAGCATTTGTTATGGCCAGCGTAGCGCCTTTCCCGTCCGGCGACGAGGCGGTTTGATGGTAGGCATCTGCCGCATTCGCCCAGCCATTGACGTAACCGATTGTTTTATTTCCTGAGATCTGGATGCTCTTTTCGTTTTCCAGCAGCAAAAAGGCAGCGCCTTCGCCGAGATTCAAACCGCTTCTCGTTTCATCAAATGGCCTGCACCATTGATCATCGTAAATCATCAGCGAGCGAAAACCACTGATTGTGAATTTTGTCAGCGCGTCCGAGCCTCCTACCAGAACCCTGTCCAACTTCCCGCTTAAAAGCAGTCGTGCGCCCAGCATGATCGCATTAGCGCCTGATGAACAGGCAGTTGACAGCGTATTAATGTAACCTGAAATGCCTAATTCAGCCGCTATCCTTTCCGTAGTGCTGCCGCTGTCGTGTGTTTTTAGAATATGGTAATCGGGGTTGGTCCCGGCGAGATATGCTTTGTAAAAGTCTTCCGTCCTGTCCATTCCTCCGACTGACGTGGAAGAGATAATCCCGGTTCTAATTTTATGCGTGTGCTTATTATCGCCCCAGGCCTCTTTCGCAGCTTTCAGGCCCAGTAATGATGTGCGGGAAATGGCTTTCGCCCCGGTGCTAAGGTCGTTTTGCAATGCTTTGTTGGACATTTTAACCTCGCCAACCAGCAATCCTTCAGCTTCTTCTAAATATTGCACCGGTCCGATCCCCGACCTGCTTTCTTTCAGCGATTGCAGGTTGTCTGCAACTGTTAAGCCAATCGCGGAAACAATGCCAATACCGGTTATTCGGACGCCCATTTTGAGATTTGTTCAGCTTTTCCGTTTGCGGATATATTCAGCCATGGTGTCGATCGACTTGAACGCAACCTTTCCTTCTTCCGGATTTACGACTTGTATCCCGTGATATTTTTCAAGCAAAACAATCAGTTCCAACGCATCGATGGAGTCCAGTCCAAGGCCTCCGTCATCGAACAGCAATGCATCGTCCGCAATGTCAGCCGGTGTAATATCTTCTAGGTTTAACTGCTCTATGATCTGACTTTTAAGGTCTTCCTTTAAATTATCCATTGTGAATTAATGTGTAAACTTTAATTTCAGTTTGTTATGACGGACTGAAATCGGGCGAGTTCCAAAAGATTTTCACTGTTGAAATCCAAGCCACTATCTGGTTCGTTTTCTATTAAACATACAAACACCTCAATGTTGTCCCCCAGTATCCCCAACCATCCGCAAAGTATTGCTTTCGCGCCGGTTGACAGGAGAATCCGGCCATAGTCGACGAAAAAACCGGGTGCGAATTTAGGCAAAACAGCGAACATATTTTCGCCATACCATTTGTTTATAATCGCTATTTCCCCCAAAACAATGTTGGGTAAAGTGTATACAAACAATGATGGGCTCGGCGCGCCATTGTGCTCGTAAGAATGCTTAAACCGCAAATCCGAATCTGCGCTGGACGACTGGTTTGCAAAAAGCATGGCAATTTCGTCGTCTTTATATCTGCTTGCAAATCCCTGATTTGCCCTTTTTATTAATTCGGATGCAAGAAAGCCTGCCTGTGACAGCGCATCCATTTTGTAAAACTTGGGGTATACAAATTCCTGTTCCTTATAAATCTGCTTAAACCAACTGTCGGCGGAACTTCTCTCGCGCTTGCAAATTACTTCCCCGTTTACCAAGCACTGATCAGCAGACAAATGACAATATGTGGTAATAAAACTCATAAACTCCTGATAATCAAAGATGCATTCCCGCCGCCAAAGCCAGAAGCTGTTTTTAGGATTGTTTTCGGCTGGCTAACGACATTGTCTGAAATGACATTCATTTTTTTCGAAGTCCCGCTTTCCGTATATCCCAGGCTTTTTACCAAAACACCATGCCGCATCATCTGCATGGAGGCAGCCGTTTCGATCACGCCAGCTGCACCGAGCGTGTGCCCGAAATAACCTTTTAAACTACTTAAATGCTTGTCACTTAACCCAATACGATCAAAAGCGATAGCTTCCATTTCGTCATTAAACACGGTTGCCGTTCCGTGTGCGCACACAAAGTCAATGTCCTCCGGCGCAACCTGATTGTTTTCCAATGTCCTTTTCACACTCCGGAACAGCCCTTCGCCCGTTCTGGATGGCCCGGAAATGTGATTGGCATCATTGGCACTTGTACCGGAAAGAAGCTGCAAAGCACCGTTACGGAACGTTTCCTTCGAATTTGAAACCATCACTGCGCTACAACCCTCACCCATTGTTATTCCATTGCGTGCCGCATCAAAAGGCGCGCAAGGCTTATTACTGATGGCAAACAGCGATTGAAACCCATAAACCACGAAGTCTGAAATCAGATCGCAGCCAATAACAATGGCGTGATCGTAAATTTTTGCCTGAATAAAATTGCTGGCCGCATTGATCGCTAATACGCCTGAAATGCACGCATTAGACAGCACAATAGGCTGATTAACAAGCGCAAACTTTGAAACCAACGCTGCAATGCTCTTTCCGAACTGGTCATGGATATTACTGTCCAGCTCACCTTTGGTAGAACTAATGATCACCATAGTTCTGTCCGACGTTAAAATGGCAGGATCAATTTGCTCTGAAACCGCTGCTAACGCGTCCAGCAAAAGCTTTTCGAATTTATAATCATCAATCAGATCCAGCATTTTTGACAAATAGAGATCTGCATTGTCAAATCCGGCCTGCTTTACCAAAGAAATTCCAGACTGGTTTGCGCTGATAGCAGCCCAGTTTTCAGCTGTGGTCCTGCCCAATGGACTTATTATGACTTCGGCACCAATGTAGGTCATCCTGATTTTACTAAACCTGATTTTTTTCTTTCCATTCCCGGTAAAAATCGGGTGTAATCAATTCCAATGTGCGTGTTTCCTTATTCAAAAAAACCTGCATCGTCTTTCCAACTGCACACAACTCACCAGTTGTCAGGTTGATCACCTCGTATTCAAACTGGATTTTTGCAGATTTCGCGGGAACGTATCTGGTAATCACCTTGATGATCTGACCGTAATAAACCGGCGCTTTATGATCAATCTCAGATTTAACGATGGGTGTGAAATAGCCTTTATCAAAAATGGTCAGGTATTCCAATCCGTAGGTTTTGCCAAATGCTTCTCTTCCGTCTTCAAAAAATTTGAGGTAGTTTCCGTGCCAAACCACGCCCATTGCATCTGTTTCACTAAAACGTATATCAATTTCGATTTCCGAAGCAATCATATTTTTCAATCTTGTTAGGGGTTATTGTGTCACCACAATCTTCATTTCACAGCCGAGCAATATACGCCCTTCCACGAAACTTTCCCCTTTAACGAGGTAAATATTTCCTAATTGATGTAGTGGAACAACGATGGTCCGGATCGTCGAATTGATAGGCGGAAGCTCATAAACTTCTACTTTTGTCATTGCTCCTATGAAACCGATTTTAGGTTCTCCCACTTCTTCACGGTCCAGGAACCCGAACGATGCAGCGCAGGTTTGTGCAATGTTTTCCAGCAACCCCGACTCCGTAAAACACCCGTCTTCCACCAGCACATTATCCTCTTCAATAAAAAATTCCGACTCAAACCGCTCAGCCGTAACGCTAACCAAGCTCCCGATCATGATAAAGGGCTGCCTGTGTGGAATGTATTGATTTATAGATTCTTGCGGCACGATCATTAAACAAAAAAGTTGAAATAGTTAAACCATTGTTCAGGATATTCTTTCACTTTTCGTTCGAGTTCGGCCACATAAAGCCTTGCGATTTCCTCTGGCTTGAGTTTATCCGTAATGGGCAATGTTGCGCTTAGGTGATAACTGTATTTTCCGTCTTTTGCCGCAAATACGAATGTTACCGGTGCATCAAACTTTGAAGCGATTACAAAGGGTCCGTAAGGGAATTTTGCCTTTCTGCCGAAAAAATCCAGCTCGATAAACTTTGCTCCGTCCAGGTAACGATCGGAATGAATGGCAATGAACTCATTATTTACCAGTGCATTGCGAATGGCTATGATATGTGAAAGGTCATCTTTGATCGCAATGACTTTAAAGCGCGAACCGCCTGTCGACGTGTCCATAAACTGCTTGATGCTTTCCACCTCCGCATCCAGCATGACAATGTTAATGGTTGGCGTAATGCGCCCTTTAAGCAAATTACCAGCGGTTTCCCAATTACCAAGATGTGCGCTCAATAGTATCCCTCCTTTTCCACCATCCCGGATATCAACGAGATATTGCTCATTTTCAAATACATGATTTAACTGCTCCGTCTTCCCGAGCAGAAATGCGGCCCGGTCAACCAATGTCTGGCCGAAAATGTAAAAATTTTGTCTGGCCAGCTTTTTGGCCTCTGAAACAGGAAAATGGAGGATATTTTGGTAAAAGTCCAGTAACGCCCGTTTTTGCTTTTTTGCAAAGAGATAATAGTAGTACGTTACCAGCTGCAAAAGGCGGTAGGCAAAATCCAGCCCAAGCGTATTAATGAAGAACAGAAAAATTTTGTAACCGACTAATGATCCTTTGGTCTTACCATCCCAACGGCTCATTCTTATAAGTTCAGTTTCTTACGGACGAGCTGATAGAAATCGCCAAATGTCACGATCTCTTTGAAATCCTCTCCTGTAATTTTGATGTTGAGATTTTCTTCAATCAGCACTACCAGGTCCACATAGTCAAGACTGTCCAAATCGAGCGTTTCTTTGAGACTGTTTTCAGGAAGAATCAGATTCCGGTCCACCTCAAACTCCTCGGATAAAAAATCTCTCGTTTCTTCGATAACTTCTTCCCAACTCATTTTTACGTCGTTAGCATGCATGGCTACAAAATTAATTTATTCTTGATGATAGTTTAAAGATATTGCTCTTTTTTAAATTAAATTCTACGGTTCACACAATAATTTGATCTTAAAACCATTGCATACATCCGCCGGATTCGGAGCAGAACAAAAATACAAATTTATGGTTGCCGGGAACCGCCGGTTACGAAGTTACGACGCGGCTAACCGGTCAGATCAGGAGAACTTTTTGAGAATTAAGGTCGAATTTGTCCCGCCAAAGCCAAACGAATTGCTAAGGAAACAATTGATCTCCTGTGCTTTGGTTTCAGCCACAATGTTGATCTTTGCCGAGTCCTCGTCCGGGTTTTCGAAGTTGATATTAGGTGCAATAAAAGAATTTTGCATCATCAACAATGAATATACAATCTCGCTCGCACCAGCCATCCAGCATTCATGACCAGTCATGGATTTGGTTGAGCTTACGGGTATTTCCCCACCAAAAACCTCAAAAATAGCCCTGGCTTCACTCCCGTCACCTACTGGCGTTGAGGTTGCGTGCGCATTAATGTAGTCAACTTCTCTTGCCGCAATGCCTGCCTGGTTCATGGCCATCCGCAGTGAGCGCGTTTGCCCGTCAATGCTTGGATTGGAAATGTGGTCGCCGTTGGACGAAAAACCATAGCCAATCAGTTCGGCCAGGATCGGGGCGCCGCGCTTGATTGCGGCTTCGTACGATTCAAGAATGACTGTGGCTGCGCCGCCGCTGGGAATAAGCCCGTCACGGTCGCGGTCGAAAGGCCTGGATGCTTTTGTCGGGTCCGATTCGCGCACTGAGAATGTCCCCAGACCATCGAAACTGGCCATAGCAGCTGAATTAATCTCCTGCGCACCGCCGCAAATGATCCGATCCTGCAATCCCTGCTTGATCATCAGATAACCCATTCCTATTGAATGTGAGCCGGACGCGCATGCCGCGCTGAGCGTAAAATTAATGCCCTTCAACTTGAAAATTGTTGAAAGGTTCATATTAACGGTGCTATTCATGTTTTGGAAAATAGCGCCGCTTCCTATCAATGTTGTGTCGTGTTTTTCTTTGGCTTTATCCACTGCTTCCACCACAGACGCTGCGGTGCTGTCGTTGCCATATATGATGCCGGTTTCGGTTGTTTCGAGAAAATCCACGTCCAATCCGGAAAGTTCAAGTGCTTGTCTGGTTGCCATATAGGCGTAAACGGCGGGCTGGTGCATGCCCAGGCGCTGCCTTCTGGACAAGTAATTTTTGAGGTCCGGCTCCGGCACCATGCCTGTTAAAGCAGAGCGAAAGCCAAAATCCTTCCTAACCTGATCAAAAACGATCCCGCTTTTGCCGGCATATAATGATTTTGTAACCTCGTCCAGGTTTTCACCCAGGCAAGAGTAAATCCCTATTCCGGTTACGACAACTCTATGATCCATCAATTATGAATAAATTCCTCCGTTGATATTAATGACCTCGCCTGTTATATAGGCTGCTTTATCCGAAACCAGGAAACTTACCAGATGCGCAACCTCCTCGGCTTGTCCAAAACGGTTCATCGGGATCATTTGTTTCAATTCGGCCTCATTAAGATCTTTGGTCATATCACTGGTAATGAAACCCGGCGCAACCGCATTCACCGTAATTTTGCGCTTGGCGACTTCCTGCGCCAGCGCTTTTGTAGCCGCAATAATCGCCCCTTTCGCTGCGGAATAGTTGGTTTGTCCGGCCACACCTTTCATACCCGAAACCGATGCAATGTTAACGATCCGGCCCGACCGCTTTCTGAGCATTTGCTGGATTGCATTCTGGGTCACATTGAAAAGTCCTTTGGCAGAAATGCTCATCACATCGTCCCAGTCCTGCTCAGGCATCCACATAAACAGCCCGTCGCGCGTAATTCCGGCATTATTCACCAAAACACTGATATGCTTTTCTTCGTTCTTTTCTCTCCACTTGTTCAGCGCCTCATCCACCTCCGTTTTTGTTTGAACATTGAATGGCAAAAGTTCGCCATTGCCCCCCAAAGCCACAATTTCAGCCAGCGTTTCTTCCGCAGCCGCCTGGTTGGACGCATAGTTGATCAGGATGTAAAGTCCATGGTCTTTTGCCAGCTGCACCGCAATGGCACGGCCCAACCCTCTCGATGCGCCTGTTACCAATGCACAATTCATAATTTAAACGGGGTTTCTTTAATATATTCCAAAACGGCAGCAATGCTCTCGGATTGCGGCAGATCGTCCTTTACGAAATGCGCATGTTGCCGGATCTGGCCGTAAATTGATTTAGCATTAGGCGACAAGCGCTCTTTTTCATCAGGTTCGAGCAAATCAATTGCCTGGCAAATGGCCATTATGTGGATGGACATGACCTGAAACGAGTTTTCCAAAACTTGCTTCGCGAGCACCGCGCTATTGGTCCCCATACTCACAATATCCTGATTGTCATTATTGTTAGGAATACTATGTACATAAACCGAACCGGATAGTGCCTGATTTTCGGCCGTGGTCGAAGTGGCCGTGAATTGCACGCCCTGGAAGCCAAAATTCAATCCCAAGGTTCCTGCATTCAAAAAGGGCGGAAATTTACCATTTAATTTGCTGTTCATCAGGAAGTTGAGTTGTCGTTCCATGAGCATTGAAAGCTTGGTCAGAACGATTTTCACCTTATCCATTTCCAGGGAAATGTAATCGCCGTGGAAATTGCCGCCATGGAAAACATTGTCATCATCGGGGCTTACGATGGGGTTGTCATTGGTTGAATTCAACTCATTTTCAACCACTTCCTGCGCATATCGTAATGTGTCCAGAATAGGTCCCAAAATTTGCGGAACGCACCTCACAGAATAATATTCCTGGATCTTACGCTCGAATTCCTTCCGTTGCAACGCAGTGTCATCTTTGAAAAGCTCTTCCCTGCTGCGTATTAACCGACTTCCGGCTAAAAAATCACGCATTTGCTGCGCAATCACCTGCTGTCCTTTATGATGTTTAACGGCATTCAATTCCTTGGAAAATGAGTCATCAAATGCTTCAATGACCTCGTTCAGCATAGCCGATGCGGCAACTGCCCATTGCAACAGCCTTTTAGCATAAATAATGTTGATGGCCGCAATGCCGGTCATGCAGGATGTCCCATTGATCAGCCCCAGGCCATCGCGCAACTCCATTTTAAGCGGAGTAATGTTGTTTTTTTCCAAAACGTCGGATGTTCTTGTCCTTACACCCGCTTCATACACATGCCCTTCACCGATTAGATTAAGGCCAAGATGCGAGAGCTGCACAAGGTCTCCGCTCGCGCCCACGCTTCCGTGCTCAAAAATTTCGGGGACAATGCCTTTGTTCAAAAACGCAACGAGTTGCCGGATGACGCCTGTGCTGACACCCGAATTGGCTTGCAAAAACGAATTGAGGCGGGCAACCATGACGCTGCGGGCATAAATTTCGTTGAGCGGTTTTCCGATGCCGCTGGAATGGCTGCGGATCAGGTTGTATTGCAGGTTACTCAGTTTGTCGGTCTCGATCCGATATTGCGCCATAGGGCCAAAACCGGTATTGATTCCGTATATAATTTTATCTTTGGAGAAATTCGTGAGAAATGTAAAGGACTTAGAAACTTTATTGAGGGCGTCTTCGGCTAAGATAAATTCCTTCTTTTCAAAAGCATACTGCTCGATATGAGCTAAGGAAATACTATTCATTTATAGTTTGCATAATTAATATTACGTAAAATAAATCTTTTTTTGCGGTTTTGACAAACATACCCTAATCTGCAAACGTGCCACCGGAAGTTGCCGGAATTTTACATTTGCTTACTTTTGTCTGACATTCACGTTCCCCTTTCAATGATCGGAGATTTACTTTTAAGGTTACACAAGTTCCTGTCCAGACACAAGCCCGCATTTTTCCTAAGTCTGGTTGCCCTTACAAGTGTTCTGCTCCTGGGAATCTCGCGGTTAAAAGTAACTGAAAGCATTTTCGCCACCTTACCGAAGGGTAAAAGCTTTGAAGAGTTTAACCGGCTTATCGAAAGCAAAAACATCATTAACCAGATTGTTTTCTCCATTGACATTCCCGATGAAACTACGTCCGATGATGCAAAACTGCTCGGAGAGGCATTTTCCGACTCTTTAACCCGGTATACCCATGGCGCGATCAGGAACATTCAAATTGAGAGGCCATTTGCCCAAGAGGATGTTTACCAATTCGTGTACGGTCACTTTCCGCAGCTAATCGATTCTTCCTATTACAGCCACATTGGCATCCGCTTAAATCCGGACTCGATCAAAGCATCCGTAAACTCGGCTTACAACCAGCTTACTACACCGGGCGGAACATTCCTGAAACAGTTCATTCTCAATGATCCGCTTGGCTTAACCGGCCCCTATTTCCGAAAACTGAATGCCGGCAGCAATGCCAACGGAATGGTGCTGGAAGACGGTGTAATGTTTACGGGTGACCGTAAAAAGATGATCATTTTCGCTGCCACAAGCTTTGATTCAGGCAATTCTGAGAAGAATGTTGCGCTTTACGAAGATGTTGAAGCATTCAAATCGCGGTGGAACAAGCAGCAGCGGCATCACAACTTCTCTTATTTCGGGACATTTGAGATTGCGGCGCGCAATGCCATTCAGGTCAAGCAGGACTCATATTTTACCTCTTTTGTGGCATTAGGCTGCATTTTGCTGCTGCTGATCCTTTATTATCGCAAATTCCTCATTCCGCTTTACATTATATTACCCGGCCTGTTCGGAGCCATTTTTGCATTGGGCATCATTGGTTTTGTCCGGCCGGAGATCTCCGGCATTTCACTGGCTACTGGTGCAGTTGTTTTCGGCATTCTGCTGGATTATGCGTTTCATTTTTTTACGCATTTAAGGCATACCAATTCAATTGCCACGGCCATAAAGGAAGTCAGTGAACCGCTGCTAACCGGCAGCTTTACCACTGTCATGGCATTTAGTGCATTGCATTTTGCCAATTCAGCCGTTTTGCAGGACTTCGGTTTGTTTTCATCGCTTAGCTTGTTAGGAGCTGCGCTTTTCACATTGATCGCACTGCCCATCATTCTTTCTTCTTTTGCTTTCGACAACAATCGAATCCCGGAAGAGAGCCGCGCATTCCGCTTTCCTAAAATCCAGGAAAAATCAAGGCCAATGGTTTTGGCAATCATTGCCGTATTAACGCTCATATTTCTCTATTTCGCCCGATTTACGGAATTCGACAGTGGTTTTGATAACCTCAGCATTCAGGATGACGACTTGCAGAAACGCGAAGAGGCCATGACGGGAATTGATCCGAAGTCTGAAAAAAGGATTTACATCTTTGCCGCTAATCCGGTTAGGGCCAAAGCGGAACAAATGAATTTTCAGGTTTACCAAAACCTCGTTCAAATGCGTGAGCAAGGACGGATAAGCAGCTTTGTATCATCCGGCTCATTCCTGGTGCCGCAACAGCTTAAACTGGAACGTAATCGCAGATGGCATCAATTCTGGGACATTAACCGCAAGGAAGTAACTTACAATGTGCTCGATCAGGCGGCTGCGAAGAATGGTTTCAATGCAACGGCGTTCAGTGATTTCAAGTCCTGGATAGCCGGTCAACCATCCGGTTCTGTTCCTGTTGACACACTACTGAGCGAACTGGGCCTCGATAACCTGATCGAATCCAATGCCAAAGGAACAACATTCATCACCACATTAATCGTCCAGCAAAATAAGCTGAACAGTGTTAAAAATGAACTGCGGGCAATCCCCGGAATTGCGTTGTTTGATCGTGGTGAGCTGGCCGGAGACCTGTTAAAAATGGTTAAAGACGACTTCAATTACTTGCTGTTGATCTCGGCGTCCATTGTCTTCCTCACTTTGCTGATTGTGTACGGCCGGATCGAGTTAACGCTGTTAACTTTTTTGCCAATGGTGATCAGTTGGATCTGGATATTGGGTATAGCGGCTTTGTTGGGCATAAAATTCAATTTTGTGAATGTGATTGTGACCACTTTCATTTTCGGCCTGGGAGACGATTTCAGCATTTTCGTGACGGATGGACTGCTCAACAAATACAAATACGGCAAGGATTCGCTCCGTTCTTACCAGTCGGCCATTGCATTATCCGCCACTACAACAATTATCGGAACCGGTGTCCTGATCTTTGCGAAGCACCCGGCCATTCATTCCATTGCATTGATCAGCGTGCTGGGGATCTGCTGTATTCTTTTTATTTCGTTCGTTTTCCAACCTGTGTTGTTCGGCTTTTTTGTCCAAAACAGAATTGCACGAAAAAAAGCACCCGTTACTTTCCTTCCGTTTTTAATCAGCATTTCCAGTTTTACCTATTTTTTGTCTGGATGCCTTTTCCTGCACTCAAAGCTAGTCACGATCCTTTTACTGCCTATTTCCAAGTTGAAAAAGAAAGCAATGCTTAACCGCTCTCTTTCTTTTTATGCAAAAACTGTGATCTATTCCGGGCCGCACGTGAAGAAGAATTTTTCAGGACTTGAAAATTTACAACCGGAGAAACCAGTCATTTTTATCGCCAATCACACTTCGTTTCTGGACATTCTGCTGGCTATCATGCTCAATCCCAAGATCGTTTTAATGGTGAAAGGTTGGGTGTACAATTCGCCATTCTTCGGCCCGATCATTCGCCACGCGGGTTATGTATACACGGATGACGGGCCCGAGGAGAACATTAATAAGGTAAAAACGCTGGTCGAAGACGGCTATTCGCTGCTGATTTTCCCGGAAGGAACGCGGTCTGAGAATGGCGATATAGGAAGATTTCATAAGGGCGCTTTTCACCTCGCCGAACAGCTCAATCTGGACATTCAGCCCATCCTGATTCATGGAGCTTCGGATGTGTTGCCAAAAAATGACTTTCTCATCCGTCCCGGCGCTTTGAATGTGCGCGTCCTTCCGCGTATACGACTGGCCGATGCGCAGTGGGGCAGCCAGCTTCGGGACAAGACCAAAAACATTGCAGCATTCTTCAAATCTGCCTTTGCTTCCTATCAAGATGAAATGGAGGATACGGCGTATTTAAAACATAAGATTTTTACCAATTACGTTTTCAAAGGCCCCGTGCTCGAATGGTATTTCAAGATCAAATGGCGGCTTGAAAGCAAAAATTTCGCATACTACAATGATCTGATTGGCGACAGGAAAAATATTTTGGATATTGGTTGCGGGTATGGCTATCTGTCATTCTATCTGCACTACAAAAACGCGGAAAGGATCATTACAGGCATTGATTATGATCAGGAAAAGATCAGTATTGCACAGCATAGTTACCGTAAGACCGGCCACCTGAATTTTATTGATGGAGACGTTATGCAAGCGGACCTGGGCAGTCAGGACGTAATATTTTTAAATGATATCCTGCATTATTTATCAAAAGAAAAACAGCTTAAATTGCTCCATCGTTGTGCCTCAGCACTGCAACCAGACGGCATTCTTTTCATTCGCGATGGCATTACGGATAATGAAGAGAAACACCGGAAAACGAAAACAACGGAAGCTTTGTCAACCGGATTATTCTCATTTAACCGCAAGGAAGATGCATTTCACTATTTTTCGTCAGCCGATATCCGGGACTTTGCAGCCGGGCATAAGCTGCATTTCGAAATGCAGGAACATTCCACGAACACCTCGAATGTTTTGTTTATTTTGAGACCCATGCATGCCGATCTACCAGATAATAATTAGCCCGTTCTAAAATTTTTCAGTAATCATTTAAATACAATCTTCCGCCTTGCAAAAAGAATACGACTTCGTGATTGTGGGTAGCGGCCTCGGTGGCCTGGCTTGCGCGAACATTCTGGCGCTGGAAGGTTTCAGCGTTGTTGTGCTGGAAAAAAACCACCAGATAGGCGGACATTTACAGGTTTACAGCCGCGGAAAAAGCATTTTCGATACGGGAGTACATTACGTAGGCAGCCTGGACGAAGGTGAAAATCTGTATCAGTTTTTCAAATATTTCGGGATACTCGACAAGCTGAAAATGAAACGGATGGACAACGACAAGTTTGACGTTATCCGTTTCCAGGACGGTTCTGAATATGATTATGCGCAAGGATTTGATCATTTTAAAGCCACGCTGATCAACTATTTCCCGGAAGAGAAAACGGCGATTGACACCTATTGTGCCAAGATCCAGGAAGTGTGCGACAGATTCCCACTATATAATCTCAGGATTTCCGGTGAAAATTACCAGATGGATGGCGATGTGGTTGGGTTGAATGCACATGATTTCATTGCGTCTATTACTGATAATGAGCGGCTTCGCAATGTGCTGGCGGGATCAAACCTGTTGTATGCGGGTGTCCGTGACAAGACGCCCTTTTACGTGCACGCGCTGATTATGAAAAGCTATCTGTCGGGTTCCTATAAATTTATCGATGGCGGTTCCCAGATCGCTATTCAAATGAGTAAGGCGATCAGAGTGCATGGAGGGGAGATTTATAAATACAAAAAAGTAGTGTCAGCCAATTACAACGACGAAGGGCGCATTACCGAAGTGGTTTTGGAAAATGGCGAAACTTTTAAGGGCAAGCAGTTCATTTCAAATGTTCACCCTTCTGTGACCATAGATATTTTCGGTGCTGACAGGTTTCTTAATGTATATAAAAACAGGGTTCAGGGCCTTGAAAATAGCATTTCCACTTTCTTGGTCCACCTTACTTTTTATGAAAAAAGTTTTAAATATTTGAATTACAACATCTATCAGCATCACATTGAGGACGTCTGGGGCGGCATTGACTATGATCAGGAAACCTGGCCGCAGACCTATTTTATTTGCACGCCCTACATTTCAAAAACAGGTGAATACGCTGACTCAATGTCCGTGATGACTTATATGAATGCTTCCGAAACCGAAAAGTGGGCCGGGACTTTCAGCACCGTCGCGGAACCTGGAACGCGTGATGCGGAATATGAGCAGTTTAAGAAAGACAAGGAAGCAAAAGTGCTGGGACGTCTGGAAGAAGTTTTTCCAGGGATTTCAGAGAAAGTGAAGGCCATCCACAGTGCTACGCCGCTGACATTCAGGGACTATATTGGCAATAAGGACGGCTCGCTGTACGGCGTGCTCAAAAACTCCAATTCGCCGACGCGAACGCAGATCAATACCAAAACCAGGATCCCTAACCTGCATTTGACAGGACAGAACATTTCCATGCATGGCATACTCGGCGTTACGGTAAGTGCCTTTGTAACATGCTTTCCATTTGTAGATAAAGATAAACTCATCCAAAAAGTTAAAAATGCCTAATCATGCAAACAGTTGATGTTGTGGTCATTGGTGCCGGACCTGCCGGGACAGTTGCAGCTTCTTATTTGAAAAAACAGGGCTACAATGTCACAATTTTAGAAAAAGAAAAATTCCCCCGGTTCCAGATCGGTGAGAGCCTGCTCCCCTGCTGTATGGAACATTTGGACCAATCGGGCCTGTTGGAAGCTGTCAAAACCAAAAATTTTCAGAAGAAAACGGGTGCAGCTTTTATGAAGGGTGAAAAAAGATGTGAATTTCTCTTTTCGGAGCAATTTACAAAAGGCTGGACATGGACCTGGCAGGTAAAACGCGCCGATTTTGACCTTACCCTCGCAGAGGCCACACGCGCAAAAGGGGTTGACGTAAACTTCGAATGCGAAGTGCTGAAAGTGACATGCAGCCCGGAGGTCCAGCACATTGAGTATAAAGACGCCGATGGACAGATTCACGAGATCCGGTCTAAATTTATCATCGATTCCAGCGGATATGGACGCGTACTTCCGCGATTATTCGATTTGAGCAAGCCCTCGGCGTTTAGTCCCCGCGGTGCTATTTTTTCACATTTGGAGGATAAAAACCGTAACGAAAAGACCAGCAACAACATTTTTGTCCACTCTTTCGATAACAATAAATCCTGGATCTGGGCCATTCCTTTTTCCGATGGCTCCACTTCTGTGGGCATCGTGGGTGACAAGGAAAAAATTACTGCAATGGCTGAAAATGGCGGCGAAGCCTATAAAAATTTCATCCGCGAATTTGAGGATCTAAGCGGGCGCTTCAAAGATTCGGAACTAAAATTTGAACCACGTCACATTCTTGGCTATTCCATTGGCGTGAAAAAAATGTATGGCGATGGATTTGTTCTCTCCGGGAACAGCACCGAATTCCTGGATCCGATATTCTCATCGGGCGTAACGTTTGCGACCGCATCAGGATTGCTTTCGGCCAAAATGACCCACAAACATTTGCAAGGCAAAGTCGTGGATTGGGAAAATGAATACGAAAAAGTGATTCAAAAGGGTATAGATGTATTCAGAAGCTATGTTTCCGGCTGGTATAGCGGTGATTTCCAGACCATTGTATTCACCCCGCTTATTGATAATGACATTAAAAACCAGATATGCTCGGTCCTTGCAGGTTATGTGTGGGATCAGACAAACCCTTTTGTTAAAAAGCATGATACGATTTTACCAACTTTGGCAAAAGTGATCAAAATGAAAGAAAAGACCACAGAAGATCGCCCATAACAGCTATTAGGCAGTGAGTAAAATAAAGCTATGCTGCGTTTCCTTGAAATGATTGTAAATCAATACATTATTAGCTTTTTGCGCTGTTGGATTGTTATGAATACATGGTAAAGGAGCTGGATGGCCGGAAAGCATTTGGACGGCCATCCATGTTGCGAATGCCGAAGCTGTTGGATAATCCCCAACCATATTTTTGTAGGTGTAACCGCTGCTATCGGGGAAAAATTTGTTCTGAAAATCCTTGTATAAATGGTCGGTGCGATTATCTCCGCTGACCCCTAAAATCAATGTATCCACATCCTTTCTTGTGAGCCCGTTTTTGGTTAGAAAATGGTCCAGTTTCATTTCCAGCTCGTCTTCGCTCGGAGAATTCATTTGATCCACATCCTTAATATGGGCCAGCGTGCTTTCACTTCTGGATGATTCAACAACAAACATCGTCGCTCCTTCCCCATTCACTGATCCGGGCGAATCACTTGACAGAAGGTTCTCCGAGGACAATTCCTCGATTTTGAAATGTCCGTTCAGGAAATCAATGTTGTGATTGTAGTCCGAAATTTCGTCAACGCTTCCCACCAGCACGCGTTTGAATTCCCTTTCTTCCAAAAGCATCATGGCGTCCAGTAATGCTGCTTCAAAAGCAAGTCCTTTGTGAACGTGTGTCGTATTATAGCCGGTAACTTTGCTCATGAGGGCTAGGTTTCCCGCCACCGCATTAGGCGTGCTTTGGACAAAATTGGTGGGGGTCAATGTGCCTTCGTCGTAGTCAACGATCTGGTTCAGGAATTTAAGGCAGTCTTCCAGTCCTCCGTTGGCCGTCCCCAAAATGATCCCGTCTATATCGAATTTTTGGATCAGCGGCAAGCCAGCACCCACACCCATCCGCACGGCCTTGCCCATTCTACGCAATAAACCCGCTGGAATCAATGTTCCGTAACCCGGCTCGATCGCATTGTAACGATTGCCATAATGCACTGTTATCTCTCCTTCAAGAAAGGCGTTATCAAAAGTTCGCTGGGGTGAGATGCAAGCTGAATCGGTTATGTACATTCCTGATTTGAAGTGAGTTGTTTGCTACGCTCCGGCGTCGGCGATAAATTGTTTAAGTTGAAGCGAATAGTCATCCATTTGGCGCTGCGTTTCGCTGTCATCCCAACCCAATTCCCGTGCCATCAAACGGGCAACAACGGGCAGACAGTTTAAGGTTTCCTGCCAGTCAGTAATTTCCAGCCTGACCCTTCTTGCCAAAAAGTCGCGCGGCGTGATAACCATCTCATTCCTGACCGTATAGATAACCTCTGCCTTGATGTAGGGATAGGAAGCGCTTAACCGTTCCTTCAAGAAATTGTCATTTACCGTTAGCTCGGCTACTAATGCGGCTCGCGAGCCGTATTTTTTGGTCAAATGCAGCGCAACATCTTCTGGTAATGCATATTTTGAAACCAATGTTCGCTGTAATGACGGATCAAAATTTTCACCGCCTGCCAGCATGTGGTCAGCTGTAAGACATTCATTTCTATTAGACAAAATGGCATCCGCTTCGTCAATTGTATCTTTGGCCATCAGCCGGTAAGTGGTCCATTTTCCACCCAGCAAGCTCACAAGTCCAGTGGACGAATCGACCTCAACTTCATGATCTCTTACCAGGCTTTTTGTCGATTTGGACGGATCGGCTGAAAGCAAAGGTCTGAGCCCTCCAAATCCCGCTTTCAACTTTGTAATGTCAATCTGGTTGGCCAGAAAAGGATTCAGTGTATCAACAAGATATCGCTTTTCTGATTCATTTAATGTTGCTTCGGAATCGATGCTATCGGATTCCGTATCCGTTGTCCCGATCATCATGGCACCCTCAAACGGGATGGCAAAAACCACTCGCCCGTCCGACGTTTTGGGAATGAGCATGGCATATTCGCTATTCAGTGTTTCAAAAGGCAGCACCACGTGAACGCCCTTGCTGGGACGAAGCCGTTCCGGCAATGCTGGATTGGCAAGCAGCCTGATCTTGTCCGAAAACGGCCCGGTGCAGTTGATAACCAGCTTTGATTTAATGATAAATTCGGATCCTGACTGCGTGTCCTTGACCTGAACGCCAACCAATTTACCGGAATCATTTTTCGTGAATCCAGTTACATCCAGATAGTTCGAAGCAACGGCGCCTGCTTCCGAGGCCGACTGCACCAATGCCAGGCAATAGCGCGCATCGTCCAGCTGACCATCGTAATATAGCACGCCGCTGTGTAGCTTCTTTTTATTCAGGGTTGGAATTTTGTCCAGCACTTCTTTTTTGGAAAGCCATTTACTTTTAGGAAGCGAATCATTGGTGGAAAATGTATCGTATAGTTGCAAGCCTATCTTGAAATACAACCCTTCTATCCAGGAACTTACAGGTGTCATCAGTGCGAGCGGACGCGCCAGGTGCGGTGCATTTTTCAAAACCGTATGACGCTCTTCAAGCCCATGACGAACCTGTTTGAGCTGCGCAAAATCAAGTTTTTTAAACGCTTGTTCCAGATAACGCACCCCGCCATGGATCAGTTTGGTAGATCGGGACGAGGTTTCAGACGCAAAATCCTTCTTATCAATGATAGCCACTTTATATCCTCGCAAAATGGCGTCCAACGCACATCCGGCCCCACTTGCTCCTGCCCCGATGATACAAATATCAAATTCTTCACTTTTTAACTTATCCAGCGATGCGTTACGATTCATTGATTAGCGGAATATCGAGCATTTGATTGAGCTGCTGCAAAAGTACAAAGTCAGACCTTAAACATGCGGCTGTTTTACGGTCATTTAGTAATTTGAGATAAAAAACTTTGGTATAATAATTGCTTTAAGCTAATTAATCTCACATTAAAACAACTTAAACATGGGCTTACTATCGTTTTTAAAAGGCGTAGGAGAAAAAGTATTTAAAAAAGAAGAAGCAGCGGCCGTTCCGACACCTGAGGCAGAACCGTTGCGTGCCAGCGCACTGCTGGCGCACGTTAAAGCGCTCGGACTTGCGTATAACAATCTGACGATTAAGACGTCTGGTGACACAGTGACAATTGAAGGCGAAGTTGCCAAGCAGGAAGATGCAGAAAAAATAGCACTTGCGGTAGGAAATGTAGAAGGCGTACAAGTGGTGGATAACCGTCTGAACGTAGCGACTCCGGCTCCCGAAGCTACCTACCACACTGTGGAAAAAGGCGACACGCTTTCAAAAATTGCGAAAGAAGTGTATGGCGATATGATGAAGTACCCCATCATTTTCGAGGCAAATAAGCCAATGCTCACGCATCCGGATAAGATATATCCAGGCCAGGTTTTGAGAATTCCAGCGCCTTGATTTAATATTGAATGAGTGACCGTTTCAAAAAGTCATAAAAAAAGCAGCCCTAAGAGCTGCTTTTTTTATGACTTTTTGAAACGATTAATCTTCCTGAGCGATAACGTTCAGCGCGATTTTGTGTTTCACTTCTTTGTGCAAATCGATTGTTGCAGAGTATGTTCCGATGGATTTTACATCATCCAAAGTAATTTTCTTGCGATCGATATTGAAACCTTTTGCTTTAAGAATATCAGCAACCTGTGTGTTGGTAACACGTCCGAAAATACGGCCACTTTCTCCAACCACTGTTTTGATGTCAATTGTAAGATCGCCGATGGCTGCTGCGATATCTTCCGCATCTTTTTTAAGCTTTTCAGCTTTGTGTGCAGCCTGACGCACGTTTTCAGTAACGATTTTGCGATTAGAGGGATTAGCCAATAATGCATAACCCTGAGGAATAAGGTAATTACGACCGTAACCTGCTTTCACAGTCACGATGTCGTTCTTATAACCTACACCTGCTATATCAGTTATTAGTATGATTTCCATTGTTTGTAGCTTTTTCTATATTATTTCAATTGATCAGCAACAAAAGGCAATAAAGCCAAGTGACGCGCTCTTTTAATTGCCTGAGAAACTTTACGTTGATATTTCAAGCTTGTTCCTGTAAGGCGGCGTGGCAAGATCTTACCTTGCTCATTCACCAGTTTCAATAAGAAATCCGGATTCTTGTAGTCGATATACTTAATGCCTGCTTTCTTAAAACGGCAATATTTTTTACGGTTATTGTTTTTCTCAACCGGTTCGTTTACTAGTGACATAGCTTATGCGTTTTCGGTTTTAGACTCAGTTGATTCTTCTCTTTTTCTTCCAACCAGACCCTTACGTTTTTTCTCGTTGTAAGCAATCGAATGCTTATCCAGGGCGATGGTCATAAAACGCAAAATGCGCTCGTCACGACGGAATTCGGTCTCCAAAACGTCAACCACATTTCCTTCTGTTGCAGCATATTCTACAACATGATAGAAACCTGAGTTTTTCTTTTGGATGGGGTAGGCCAGCTTGCGCAATCCCCAATTTTCTTCATGTACAATCGATGCACCATTTGCAGTGATGATTGTCGTGAATTTTTCAACGGCGTCCTTTGCCTGGGCCTCAGACAAAATGGGAGTTAGAATGAACACCGTTTCATATTGCTTAGACATACGGTAATTGATTAATTATATAATGTTAAATAAAAACCCTCACTTTGGGATCATACCAAAATGAGGGTGCAAAAATAGGGCTTGAAATCGACAATTCCAAGCCCCGATCTTACTTAAATTCAAGTTATTCGGCCTCGATTACTTCACTTCAAAGTCACCCTGTCCGATTTTAAAGCCTTCGCTGTAAACTTCGATGGCATATTTGCCGTCTTTCAAAGGAATGCCGCCGCGCCCGTAAAGGATATCAACGGACTGGCCGCTGTTTGTGAAATTAACAGTCTGCCGCGAGCTGTAAATCAATTCTTTGCCATCATGGATAAATGATCCCGAACCGGTGGCCATATCCGACAGCACTGCGCCGTCCGGATCCAAGATCCGAAGATACATTTCCTTCTCGTTTTGTTTCGCAACCGCGTTAGGCGCCAAACTAAAATTCACTCTTAGTTTATCAATGCGTTTTGCCTTGTATTTTCCGCCCTCGCGTTCTTTTCCTTTGGCTGAAACGGCATTAACCGTCAGATTTTCAGCCCGTAATGCAGAAGCGATGGTGACTTTTTCTGCCAGTTCCCTATTTTGAACTGAGTAGTTGGTAACTGAATCGGCAAGCAACTGTTTCTCACTTTCCAGGCCAGTCACTTTTTCGTTAAGCTCCTGATTTTTCGAAGTTGCGATACCCAGCTCCTGCTTTAATTGCGCAATTTCTGTGTCTTTTTCATTTAACACAGTTTCATAACCCTTAATCTTCTTATTGTACCCGGATGCTGAGTAATTACTCATATTCTTTAATTCCAGCTTATCCTTTTCCAGTTGCGACTTCATCGCCAGTAGTGAATCCACGCTGCCGCCCAGTTTTTGAATCTCAGCGATCTTAATGTCGAGTTCCTGCGAAATGGAGTCAAGCTTGGTTTTGATAAAAAGAACCTCCTCTGTCTTGGCCGTTATAATGTCATCTTTTGCAAGATTTTCCTGTTTTTCGTGATAGATAAAATAAACAAGTACCAAATTAAGCAATAGTAATACGGCCAGAGCGGCCCATAATAGTGTTTTCCTGTCTTGCTTTTGTTCCTGATTATAGTCCATACAGAAGGTTATATTTTGTAATTAGTTGGTAAAAGAACTATGTTTTTTTCAATTTTGAAATATGTTAACATCTATTTCTGGATGCTGGCAAGCAATTTTTCTGTTTAATACTTTAATACTCAAAAAATTAGTCTCCTCAAATGCCATCAATCGCTGAAAATATTGGTCAAATAGAAAAAGGATTAAAACAGGAAACCCGTTTGATTGCCGTAACAAAAACCAAGCCCGAAGAAGTTCTCCTGGAAGCATACGAAGCCGGCTGCAAGCGTTTTGGAGAGAACAAAGTACAGGAGATGACGGCCAAATATGAAGCGCTTCCCAAAGACATTGAGTGGCACATGATCGGCCATCTGCAAACCAATAAGGTCAAATATATGGCTCCCTATGTCGCTTTGGTCCAATCTGTTGACAGTTTTAAGTTATTAAAGGAAATCAATAAGGAAGCTGTCAAAAACCAGCGCGTGATCGATTGCCTTCTGCAAATATTCATTGCGCAGGAAGAGACAAAATTTGGATTGTCGGAAGAAGAGGCGGTTGAAATATTAACTGCCCCAGCGCTCAAAACATTGAAAAATGTGCGCATATTGGGATTAATGGGAATGGCGTCAAACACGGAAGAGGAGCAGGTGATCAGGAATGAGTTTCGGGGACTGAAAGCCCTTTTCGAATCATTCAAAAAATACAATAATGAACAAATCAGCATGCAGGCGCTTTCCATGGGGATGAGCGCCGATTACACCATTGCGATGGAGGAAGGAAGCACGCTTGTGCGCGTCGGAAGCGCCATTTTCGGATCAAGGTAAGCTAATAACGCTCGCCACTTTTTCCTTTACAAATTCAAACGACAGCTGTGAACACGGCAGACCTTTTTGTCGAACAAAAACGGCATTTTCTTGCCTTCCGTAACTTCCGGAATACGGATTATACTCAGGAAAATCATTCAGCGAGCCCATTAAAATAATTCCAAAAGTGCCCGCAGCATTGCCCAAATGCGATGGGCCACTGTCCAATCCAATAAAATAAGACGCGCGACGGATCACCTCGGCGGTTTCCAGAATCGTAAGCTGCCCGCATAAATTGCGATACGATTTCGTCGACACGGACAAGTTGCTTTTCAAGCCGATTTCGACAATTTGATAGGCGTAATGATCAGCTAGCCATTGCACCAATTGCTCCCATTTGTCAGCAGGCCAGTCTTTCGGCGCATAGTTGGATTGGCAATGCAGCACTATAAATGGCTCTATCAATTGCAGAGAATCCACTTTCAGCCGGTGATTTTCCTGCAAATACAGTTTTGGCCGGTCGTCAGCAGGAAATTCAGATTTTTCAGGGATCAGATCACCCGTTTGCGCGAAGACTTCCAATAGATTTCCAAAGTTGAAATAATTGAAAATGTTAATGTTACGGCGCTCAGCAACAGGGTTATTGATGAAAACCTGGCATTTGGGGCAATGGTTGTTGTTTGTGAATTGCAGCTGGATAACTTCATCAAAAATGCCTGTATCCAGCAAAGTCTTCCGCTCGGTCACGCAAAACTCTTTGAAAACTTCATCTATGGAAGGATTATGGCTGACCAATTCGCTGAATGAAGGCTTAACAAACCATACAATATGCGCATCAGGATGCAAGGACCGCACATATCGGGAAATCGGCTCTGCTGCAACGATATCTCCGAAGTGCTCCGTCCGGATAATTGCAATCAGCTTCTGACCTTTGTTTAATTTACTTTTTACGCCTTTGAAATGCAACCAAGCCTGATAACCAAGAAGATGGGCTTTGCTAATGTGCGTATATTTGTGATAACGATGAGTCCAGAGCGCTATAAAACTTTTTAAAGTCATTGCTAAGTATAATCTACAACCAGCGGACACGATGAATCCGCCTTTCCAAGCGCGCAAGATAATAAAATTGAAACAAAGAGTTGGTTACGCTTAGATCCGGGCATAACTTTACCGGACTGCTTCACCTGTAAATGATCGACTGGATGGCAGCATAATCCACGTTTTCTACCACTCAGATTAATACCAATATTATGAAATTCATGATTCAGGCTGGCGGCATTTTGGGAGCGCTCGCCGTTGCGCTAGGCGCGTTTGGGGCACATGCATTAAAAGGAATGCTGGAAGCTTCGGGAAGAAGCGAAACTTTTGAAACGGCTGTGAAATATCAGTTTTACCACGCCATTGCCATGGTTTTAGTCGGATTGCTCATGCAGCGTGCAGGCACGGACGCTATCAAGTTGCTAGGCTGGTCAGGCAATGCGTTTGCGATAGGCGTGATCATTTTTTCAGGCTCGCTTTATGCGATCTGCTTTACCGGCATTACCAAATTTGGCGCCACGGCTCCGATTGGCGGCCTGGCATTGATCGTTGGTTGGGTGTTGCTGATTTTGGCAGCGGGGAAAATTTAATTCACTTATCCCCTCGACAACGTAAACGGCCGTTGCGCATCGATTTTTAAGAATACAAATAACAAAATCGAGAACGACCACAAGGAAGATCCTCCGTAACTGAAAAACGGCAGCGGAATCCCGATCACCGGCATCAGCCCGATCGTCATACCAATGTTGACCATGAAGTGGAAAAAGATAATTCCGGCCACGCAGTAACCATAAACCCTTGCAAACCGACTTCGCTGTCGCTCTGCGAGTACAATAAGCCTCGCGATCAGGGACACGAAGAGCACAACCACGATGGCGGAGCCGATGAAACCGTGCTCCTCTCCTACGGTGCAAAAGATAAAGTCGGTGCTTTGTTCGGGCACAAAGTCAAATTTGGTTTGTGTTCCCTGCAAGAATCCCTTTCCAGCGAACCCTCCTGAGCCGATCGCAATCTTAGATTGGATCACATTCCAACCAATTCCGCGGGGATCGGAATCAGGATCCAAAAGCACCATAATGCGGCCTCTCTGGTGTTTTTGAAGCACATTATTCATAAAAAAGTCCACTCCAAACACAATCCCGATCATCACAAATGCAATGATGATCGTTGCCCAAAGCCCACCCCGCCTGCGTGTCATGACGGGCATCAGCCAGATAGCCAGCCCGGCAATGACAATGATCACACCCGCGATATACCATTTCACAAAAAGCAATGTAATGATCAGCAAAGCAGCCGTTACCATGCCGATAGCCGGAATAAAACCGGGCATTCCTTCGCGGTAAAGCACAATTGCAAAGGATGCAAAAACAAGCATTGAGCCCGTTTCATTGGACAAAAGGATCAGAAAAGCGGGTAATGCAATGATCCCCATGATCGGATAATAATCTTTCAGCTTCCGCGTAAGGCTAATGGCCGGATCGCTCAGATACTTGGAGATGGCCAGACTGATAGCCAGCTTCGAAAACTCGGCGGGTTGCAGCGAAAAAGAGCCAAATTTGATCCAGGAGCGTGATCCGTTAATGTTGGACCCGGCAAACAAAACCACCACCAGCAGGAAAACGATTACCGCATAGATGATGAAGGAGAAGGTCTCATAAAATTTATAATCGATCACCAGAATGCAAATGATCAGCACAGCCGCCGTTCCGATCCACATCAGCTGTTTCCCCGCATTATTCCCCAAATCGAACATGCTCATATTCACCTCCGGGTTGTAGACGGCAGCGTAAATGTTCACCCAGCCAATTCCCAGACAGGCGATGTAAATGAGCACCACCATCCAGTCTACGTTCTTCGTTATGGGCTTATTTTCCGCCATTTAAATCTTTGGTTATTGTTTCTTAGGTGCAGGTGTAGTTGCGGGTTTCACAACCGGTTTTTTCTTGACCGAATCCGGAGAAATTAGCTTTTTCTTCAACGAATCGGCAGAAATCGGCTTTTTCTGCCCGGGCAAAATGACTTTGCTCATTAAGTCGGCTTTAAACATCCGCTCTTCCAACGCTTTGTTTGTAATCTTTCGCGTCAGATATTTTTCGATGATCAGGTTGGCAATCGGTGCGGCAGCCGAACCTCCCGCTCCTGCATTCTCTACAAAAACGGCAATGGCAATTTTCGGATTTTCCGCCGGCGCAAAGGCGATAAAGATCGAATGGTCATCCCCACGCTTGTTCTGCGATGTTCCCGTTTTTCCGGCAATGGTAATGCCTTCCACACGCGATCTGCGGGCCGTTCCTCCTTCCACCGCCCCGATCATTCCTTCTATTACAGGATCAAAATTGTGCGATTCGACACCGGTGTCGTGCCTAACCAGAAATTCAGGATTCACTTTCTTGCCATCGCCAATGCCATGAATTACGTGTGGCGTGTAGAAATAACCCCTGTTAGCAATGATCGCTGCCACATTCGCCATTTTGAGTGGCGTGATCAGCAATTCGCCTTCACCAATGCTCAATGAGTAAATGTTGGAGAATTTCCAGCGATACTCACCGTAGAAGCGGTCATAATATTTTTTATTGGGCAAATTCCCTTTGTACTCGCTGGGAAGGTCAATTCCCAATCGTTGCCCGATCCCGAATTTACTGATCGCGTCATGCCAGGCATCCAGACCCACTGCGGACGCTTTGAATGTATTTTGAATATTGTTTTTATAAATAATCCGCCTGAAAACATTGTAGAAATACGGGTTGCAAGAGTGCATTACGCCCAAAGCCACGGTTCCTGTTGCGGGGTGATTGTGGCAGCCAACCGGACAGTTTGCATGCGTAAAACCACTTTCCGGCGTAATCACGCCTTCCTGCAAACCAATTAATGCCTGTATTAATTTGAATGTAGAACCCGGCCTGTAACTCGCCATAACCGGCCTGTTAAAGAGCGGCTTATAAGGATTCCGCGCCAGCGCAGCATAATTTTTGGAAAAATAACGGCTCGCCAGAATGTTAGGATCATAAGTCGGTGCGGAAACCATGGAAATGATCTGACCAGTTTTGGGCTCAATCGCAACAACGCTGCCTACTTTATTAACCATGAGACTGTCAGCATATTGCTGCACCTCCAGATCAATCCCGGAATACAGGTTTGCGCCTGCAACGGCCATTGTGTCCAGCTCGCCGCCTTTCCAGGGGCCTTTGTAAACCCCACTCACATTCTGCATGACGAACTTCGTTCCCCGTTTTCCGCGCAGTTCATTTTCATAAATTTTCTCGATCCCGCTTTGCCCGATGTAATCGCTCTGGCGATAATAAGGCTCTTCCTGCTTTTCCAGCTGGCCTTTTGTGATCTCACTCACGTAGCCAAGCGTGTTGGCGAGCGTAGGCGCTGTGTAAGTCCGTAGGGAGCTTTTGGCAAATTCAAAACCTGAATAATCGACCATAATGTCCTGAATCGACGCAAAATCCTCTTTGGACAACTGGCGAAGAAATAAAGAAGGTTTTACACGACTATATGCGCTTGCCGCATTCATCAAGCTGTCAAAATCGCGACGTTCAATGCCCAGAACCTGGCAAAATCGCAACGTATCGTCGACGCGCGCTTTGTAGGGCGTTACCAATAAATCGTAAACGGGTGTATTATAAACGATGAGCTTTCCTGTGCGGTCGTAGATCTGGCCGCGGAACGGGATTTCTATGACACGCTTAATGGAGTTACTGGACGATTCGATGGAGTAACTCTCGTCCAGAACTTGTAAGTAGAAAAGTCGTAATAAGTAGATTATACCTACTAAAGCAAAAAAACCAATGATGACAAAGCGACGACTTTCAAGCATTCTGCACTAAAAATTCCTGTTCTCTATTTTCATACGAAGTTCGTTATATCGCAAGACTTATCAAAGCCCGCATATACGTTTGACGCACTAAAAACTTCATTTTTAGCAGAATAAAATCGGTTACTCCCCTTTCGCCTCCACCATCAATACATTTTCCTTATCAACGACCACAGCGCCCTCCGGCAGGCCTTTTGGTTTACGGACAAATTTCTTCGGCGTGTAAATCACAGGGCATAGCGAATCGTTTTTTCTTTTGGAATAAAAAGCTGCCAATTCGGCCGCACGTTCAATGACCAAAGCCGGAAAATTTCTGCCCGGTTGGTTTTTAATCACCACATGCGAGCCGGTAACATCCTTAGCGTGCAGCCAAAGATCATCTTTGGAAGCAAATTGTTTGGTCAAAACATCATTATTCTTCGCATTACGCCCAACCAGAATGGTATAACCCATGAATTCCACTTTTTTAAACAAATCGGCGGGTGTTGCAACGGCTTTGGTTTGATCGAGTGCATTGCTTTTGATGTAACTTCTCAACTCACGCAACGATTCAATTGCTTCTATGGCATTTAAATGTTTAGTCAGATTTTGCCGCTCCATTTCCCGGGCACTCAGACTATCATTCAGCCTTCCCAGTTCAATCTTCTCGTTTTTGGATTTTCTATAATATCCTTTTGCGTTTTTCTGTGCGGTGAGCTCTTTTTTAAGTTTGACAATGATCGGTTGATCACGGTAAAAATCAAAAAGCTCTATTTTCTCCGTTCGTTCCGGAATGATGTGCAGATTGGCCATGATAATGTTCCCGATCTCATCATTTTTTGTCGCTTCTTCCAACTCGACGAGCTTTTTGAATGTGTTTTCAAGATAATTATCGGTCTGGGTAAGGCGCTTGCGGAGCACCCGAAGCATTTCCGCCTTTTCCTTTTCAATGCCGCTCAGCCGGATATATGCCAGGTAAAACTCATTCAGCGCCTCAATCGGATCATTATATTCTGAAATGATTTGTCCAACCGGCAAAAGAGAAAGTGTTGGAATAAGCTCGATTTTGGTTAAATAATAAGGCGGCGCATTTAACTCATCTAATGTTTGCTGAATGGTTTCCCACTTTTCAGCGGCGTTATTTAAATGCTGAAACTTCTCCGCCAGGTAAGCATTTACAAGCTTTCCAAATGTTGGAAACAATGCTTCATAACGTTCATTATTTTGAACAAATGCTTCAAATGACTGATCAATATCTCGGTTAAGGGATTCGGAAGTGATCGATTTGTCGGCAGGGAGTTTGTTATTGAAAAGCTGGGTCGCTATGCCTTCCTGGTCTATTGCAATCAGGTTGGACCGGTTTCCAAAAAGCTTGAAAACGAGTTTGTTACCATTTTCAAAACTGATTTGAATCGCCCTTTCATTGAGATAAACCTCAATAAATTCAACTTTTTGATTTTGGAAATCGGTGAAGAGATTCACGCTGTTGCGGCGCGCACGGTCGAAACTATCAGGAAAGCTCAGGCAGGCGAAATTGGACCTTAATGTGGCTTTGATAAAAAACGGATCGACCGGCTCTTCATCATTTACCGATGTATCAAAAACCAGAATAATTTCGTCCTTTTCCTGGCTGAATGCTTCAATAAAGGTTTTTCCGGCCAATTGCTGATGCAAGGCCGGGGCAAGTTGTTTTAAAAAATAATAATTCTGATGCACGGCATTTCTGATAATTCAGCGCAAAAGTAGGCACTTTTACCCTAATCCGGTCACCGCAGCCAATCTGTGGCCCTCTTCCCGAACCGCATCAAGAAAACCATTCTTTGCCAGCCACGCATCGTTATAATAAGTATCCTGGTAACGATCCCCCGAGTCGCAGATCAGCGTAACGATCGAGCCAGTCAAATCCTGCTCTTTCATTTCCTGTGTCAGCTGCAATGCACCCCAGAAGTTGGTTCCCGTGGAGCCTCCTACCCTTCTGTTCAACAGCTTGGACAATGTTTTCATCGCCGCAAAACTCGCAGCATCCGGCACGCGGATCATATGGTCCACCACTGTCGGGATAAATGACGGCTCCACTCTCGGACGTCCTATGCCTTCAATGCGCGACCCAAAATCGCTGCAAATGCCGGGATCATTGGTTTGCCAGCAATCGTAAAACACAGAATTCTCGGGATCCACCACGCAAATGCGGCTCGCATAACGCTCGTAGCGCACGTAACGCCCCAATGTTGCCGAAGTCCCACCCGTGCCAGCGCCTATAACGATCCAGGTCGGCACCGGATGCGCTTCAAACTGCATCTGCCGGAAAATGGACTCGGCAATGTTGTTATTTCCCCGCCAGTCCGTCGCCCGTTCTGCATAGGTGAACTGGTCCATAAAGTGACCATTATTATCCGCTGCAATGTGTTTTGACACTTCGTAAACTTCCGAGGGATGATCCACAAAATGACATTTCCCGCCATAGAACTCAATCGCCTGCACCTTATCCTGGCTTGTCGTCCTGGGCATCACCGCAATAAATGGCAAGCCCAGTAACCGTGCAAAATATGCTTCCGAAACCGCAGTAGAGCCACTGGAAGCCTCAACAACCGTTGTCCCTTCATGGACCCACCCATTACAAAGCGCATACAAAAACAGCGACCGCGACAACCGGTGCTTCAAACTCCCCGAAGGGTGCGTCGACTCATCTTTGAAATATAAATCAACCCCCGGAAAACCAGGTAACTGCAAAGGAATCAAATGCGTATCCGCCGATCGCTGATAATCAGCTTCGATCTTGGTAATGGCCGTGGTTACCCAGGAATTATACATACTCGTTTCAATACTTTTGGTAATAATGTGCACAAGAACGGAATATTTGGAATTAACTTTTAGTTCTGGTTATGAGAAACCGAACTTCCTTTGAGGTTAATGTAAAAGGTTACTAATTTGTAAAAAAATTTAATCCCTATAAAAATGGAACAGGCGACTAAACTAAACTCCATGCAGTTGTTTATGCTCAAAATGTTCGAAAAACAACTGAATAGCAAACAGGAAAAAGAAATTAAACAGTTGCTTTCGGAGTATTTTGCGAAGCAGATTGATGAAGAAATGGATGAGATCTGGGAAAAACGGGGTCTTTCTCAAAAAGATCTGGAGGAGGCCTTGGTTACACACAAACGCACTAAATATTAATTAATGATTCTTGTCATTGACACCAATTGCCTGCTGGTAAGCATTCCGAAATTATCCGCTACGCGATGGCTGTTTGATGCATTGAAATCGGGAATTTTTGAATTTGGCATCTCCACCGAGATTCTCGAAGAATATGAAGAGGTTATCGGCGGATTTTATTCCCCTAACCTTGCTACCAATGTCGTCGAATTCTTCCGAACCTGGACAACGCAATATGGGTCACACCATTTTACAGATGGAATTTAATCAGTGACCAAGACGATAATAAGTTTGTCGATTGCGCCTTAGCCTGCCATGCAGATTATATTGTCACCCACGATAAACATTTCAATGTGCTTAGCTCAATTACTTTCCCGAAGGTTAACATTCTCACTATGCAGGAATTAAAAGACATTCTGGCAATTAGTTAGAAAAACAAAAACCAATTTTGAAAGCACTTCTAGCTGTAACAACAAAAAGGCCTCAACGAGGCCTTCTGTTTTAAAAACACCACTACACTTGAAATCTTAATGTACGGAGGAGGGGTCGATTTTTGTTTTGCCGCTTTTGGTCCAAAGCACGAAGGGGACGCAGATCAGGAACATGAGGCCAAGATAAAGGAATACGTCCATGTACGACAATACCTGCGCTTGTTTTGTGACTGTGTAATCCAGGATTTTGTAACCGCTTTTCAGAGCCACATCAGAAGGCATTCCTTTGGCCATAAATGATTGTTGCAGACCTTCAACCCGCTGCATAACCGAAGGATTATTGATGTCCAGCTTGCTAACCAGGTCATTGCGGTGCAGCATATTTTGTCTGGCTAAATAAGTCGTGATGACCGCCACGCCGAATGAACCGCCCAACTGCCGCATCATCCCTGTAAATGCGGCTCCCTCGCCGATTTCCCGGCCTTTTAATGTTGACAAGGCTAATGTTGTGATGGGAACAAATAATAATCCTAATCCAATTCCACGAACAATGAGCATGTTGAAGAATGCATCCTTTCCGGTGTCAGGAGTTAAAATCAAATAACCCCAGTAACTATAAATAAAGAAGAAAACCATCCCCGCGGCAACCAGATATTGCTGTTTCACGCCACGCTGGATCAGCTGGCCGACAATGGGCATCATCATTGCGGTGACAACTGCCGCGGGCACCATTAGCATTCCCGATTGTGTCGCCGTCCAGCCTAATGTGGCTTGGGTGTACAACGGAATGATGAACGTAGATCCATACAATCCGAAACCAAGAATAAAGGAAAGAATGGTCCCGACTCGAAGGTTGCCATTTGCCAAAACCCTGAGATTAACGATCGGATTTTTGTAAGTCCATTCGCGCCAGATAAAGAAGAAGAACCCAAAAACGGCCGTAACAGTTAGTAAAATAATGATCTCATCATTAAACCAATCTTCTTCCTGCCCCTTTTCCAACACATATTGAAGTGAACCTACGGAAATGGCCAGCAGCACAATGCCCCAGTAATCAATCTCATTGGCCGCTTTCTTTTGAGAAAATCTTGGACTTCTCACAAATTGCATGGTCAGCATCGCTGCAATGATCCCTAGCGGAATGTTGATATAAAATATATAAGGCCAACTGTAATGATCCACAATGTAACCTCCCAGCGGTGGACCTAATGTGGGTCCTACAATCACACCCAGACCATAAATAGCCTGCGCAATGCCGCGTTTTTCGGGTGGGTAACTTTCGGTGATCAATGTCTGGGCAGTTACGAGCAAAGCGCCGCCGCCCAAGCCTTGTATCAATCTGAAAAATACGAGCTCCCAGATGTTGTTCGCGTTACCGCAGAGAAATGAGGCAACTGTAAAAATAATGATCGAAGCGGCAAAGTAATTCCGGCGGCCAAACTGTTGAGAGAGCCAGCTGGTCATGGGCACAACAATCACATTACCAATGGCATAGGCCGTAATAACCCAGCTTACTTCGGATAATGTGCCGCCCAGGTTCCCCCGCATGTCGTTGAGCGCAACGTTGACAATGGTTGTGTCAACGATTTCGAGCAACGCGCACAGTACAGCCGTTATCGTTATGATGACCCTTCGGAAACCATATTCGACGAGTGATTCCTGTAATTCCATTTAATTTGGGTTTAAGGTCAGTGTGCTGATCCTTAGTTCAATTCCACATCCACGAACACGTTCATGCCCGGTCTCAATTCTGCTATGCGCTCGTCTTTGGCTTGCGTAAATTCGATTCTTACGGGTAGGCGCTGTACGACTTTTACAAAGTTTCCACTTGCATTGTCAGGAGGCAGCAATGCGAATCTTGCCCCGGTTGCAGGAGAAAAAGAAGCCACTTTTGCTTCGAATTCATGGTCAGGATAAGCGTCAACATGGATTTTCACTTTTTGTCCCAACTTCATTTTGGTCAATTGCGTCTCTTTGAAATTGGCCACAACCCATGGTTCATTGGTCGAGATAATGCTGAACAGCGATTGTCCTGCTTGTAAATATTGGCCTACCTGCGCGTTAACCTTCGAAACGCGACCGTCTGTCGGTGCTGTAATAACGGTGTAGGAAAGGGTCAGCTCCGCATTTGCGATCTCAGCCTGACGTGCCTTAATGTTCGCATTGGCAACACCGGTTTGTACGGAAGTCGCACGTGTTTGGCTGCCTGCCGCTTTTGCCTGACGTTCTGCTGCGTTTTTCTGAGCAACCAAAACCGCCAGTTGACGTTCGGCTTTCTGCTTCGTCGCAGAAGCCTGCTCAAACTCCTGTTGCGTGATCGAATGATCTTTAATCAGGTTTTCGTAACGGGCAAAATCCTGGTTAGCGCGCCATACATTTACTTTCGCTTCTTCAATTTGCGCTTCTACAATGGACACATTGGCCTCATAAGTGATACCGCTGGCTTGCGAAGCGTTTGTTGTTGCATTGGCCACAACCAAACTTCCCTGCGATCCTGCCAATCCGGCTTTCGCTTGTTCCAGTTTGATCAGCTGATCGCGGTTATCCAGAACGATCAGCGTGTCGCCTTTTTTAACGGTTTGGTTATCCTTCACCTTTATTTCCGTTACATAGCCTGATATTCTTGGAATAACGGGACTAATGTTGGCGTCAACCTGCGCGTCGTCCGTTTCTTCGTGATGCAATCCGTGATTGTATTTGTTAAAGCCCCAAATCCCGCCAACGGCGATCAGGACACAAAGAATGATGACGAATGTGTAATTTTTCTTTTTTGGAGTTTCTTCGGTTTCCATTTTAGTTTTGAATAAGTGACCGGGTCGCCGGTGCGATGACTGAATGATATTTGGCCGGTTTCTTTTTAGTTAATGACTCCGGCGGATTGTTCTAGTTTTTTATATGCGACGATGGCGTCAGCTTTTGCGGCTTCGAAGTTGATGCGGGATTGCACTTGTGCCACATCCGCGTCGAGAAGTTCTGTGGTGGTCACCAGACTGTTATCGTATTTATTTTTGGTAATCCGGTAATTTTCGTCGGCCTGTTCCACAGCTTTGGCATACACGTCGATTTTCCTTTTGCTCAAAACATAATTGTAATAAGCCGTATTAACCTCCAAATGAATGCGGTCCAGCAGGATCTCCTCATTTGTTTTCAGCTGGTAAACTCTGGTTTTGGCCTGCTCCATTTTCGCACCCGATTTCCAAAGTGAACCAATGTCATATCGCACCCCGATTCCTGCATTCATCGCATTCGGGATCATGGCTACACCCGGAATGTTAAGCGCCACATATCCAGCGGTTAAAGCCACATTGGGATAAAAATCTGCCTTCACAACCTTGATATCTGAATTCGCCGCTTTCTGACGGATGCCGTTTGCAGCAAAATCCTTGCGATGCGATATTGCCGTTTGTTCCCATTCAGCCGCGTTGCCTTCTTCTTTTAAGGTGATAAAACTCGCCGAATCTGCTGTCAGCACTGTATTTTCGGGCATTCCGAGCAGCAGGTTCATATTAATGGTCGTTACTTTTAAATCGTTTTCGGCATCCAGCAGCGTAAGCTCAACATTCGATTCCTGCAACTTGGCTTTCATCAGATCGTTTCTGGCCAGCATTCCGTTTTTTTCCCGGTTCGTAAATTCGGTCACGCGCTCCCGTTCCCGCAAAAGATTTTCCGCAACCAGATCGACCGATTTTTTGGCTTTATATAAATTACTGTACGCAGCAACTGTATTCTGAATCACTGCATCGCGGTCGTTTTCAGCGTCCAGTTTAGCGGCTTGTTCCAGGTAATGTGCTGATTCCAAGCCATATTTAAACCTGAACCCAGAGAAGATCGGAAGTGAAGCGCTGGCCATTCCGTACATTACCTGGTGCACTTTCAAATCGCTTCCGCCCGTGCTGTCGTTTCCGTTTTGAGGGAGTTTCAGGTTAATGTTCGGAGAATTTAGTCTCAAATAAGAGCCCGAAACACTCAGACTTGGCAGTTGGTTTTCCCTGATTTGCTTGATACTCAGACCAGCAAGGTCTACATTGGTCTGGCTTAATTTGAGCTGCTTACTGTTTTTCAAACTCATTTCAATCGCTTCTTCCAGCGTCAATTTTCGCGGGTCCTGAGCGAACGAATGAGCGGTTGCGGCGAGCCAGAACACGCTGGCGATCGCAAAAACCATTCTTTTAGTTCTGGTTGTGGTGTTCATTAGTTACTGTTGATTTAAATAAACTTTTTAAGTGCTGGCTTAATTTGCGTTTCAAATGAATCTGAAATTCAGCCTCTTCCATATCTTCCAGACCATTGATCCGCTTGTAAAAATCCTGCGTGGCAATTGCGTAGTTGATCGTGCCGTACAATGTGGTGCTCATCAGGCTCAGGTCAATATTCTTCCGAAACGCACCCACCGCCTGACCTTCCTCAATCAACTTCTGCATCAACTGCACATTCCGCAGTTTCAAACTTCTGATATGTTCCGAAATGGCTGGTGTCCGTTCTGAGGAAAGTTGCTCGCGCATCATAATGTTGTGAAAGCACTGGTTTCCCATCAGGCGGTCGATGGCGCTATCGATCAGAATGTTGATTTTTTGAATGGGAATCAAATCCTCATTCCCAAGCAGCATTTCCATCCGCGAACGGGACTCGCCCATGCGCATGGCGAAAAGGGCCTCGATCAACTTTTCCTTCGATCCGAAGTAATATGAGATCATCGAAACATTCACATTGGCTTCCTGCGCAATATCTCTGACCGACGTTCCCGCAAAACCTTTGTCCGCAAACAAACGTTCTGCGACTTCTATAATCTGTATTTGCTTTGGGTTATACTCCATTTAACTGACTCATTAACAGTTGTTAGCATTAGCTTTCCGTTAATGATGATGCAAATTTAATATACCTAAAAATAAAAATCAAACGATTGTTTGATTTTACTAAACAAACGTTTGATTAGTAAAACGAAATGTTGTTTAAGTACCATTAAAATTTTTTAATGTCGGCAAGAGGCATTGAAGGCGCTATTTGACGCGTTCGGGGTTTTCGCTTACGAATGCACCCCAGCCGCCTTTTTTGGATTTTTTGGAAGAACCTGAGGCAGCCGCAGCGGGAGAATTGGCATGATACTGATGGCAAATGGCGATGGCAATCCCGTCGGTTGCGTCCATAAATTCGCGGCTTAACTCCATATTGAGGATTTTTTCGAGCATGTAGGCAACCTGTTCCTTAGAAGCGCTTCCGCTGCCGGTGACAGATTGTTTCACCTTTTTAGGCGAATATTCGACGATCGGAATGTCCCTGGCCAGCGCAGCCGCCATGGCGACGCCTTGCGCGCGGCCAAGTTTGAGCATGGATTGCGGGTTTTTACCATAAAATGGATCTTCAATTGCCATTTCATCGGGCAGATAGTCTTCAATAAGCTGGGTAATGCGCTCAAAGATTTTCTTTAACTTCAATTCATGCGTAGTATATTTGCTCAGATGAATCACACCATATTGAACCAAAGTAATGTGCTGGCCTTTCACCGAAATCACCCCGTAACCCATCACCTGGGTGCCGGGATCCACTCCAATAATCACTTTTTCGGTAGCGTCGGTTTGCTGCATTTTAATCATGGTGCAAGATAAGGAACTCTCTACTGCCAAAGAAAAAAGAAACCTGCAAAACCTGCTCTGGATCGGTAAGCTCATCATCACGCTCCTGATCCTCAGTTACATCTATAAAACCTTTCGAAACGAGCAAAAAGGCATTGGCGATGTGGGTGCCGTTTTTCATGACATTCTCGTTTCTGAGCATTTCCCAATCCTTTTTTCAATGCTTATGCTGGTGCCTGTCAACTGGGCGCTGGAAAGCCTGAAATGGCAGCAACTAGCCAAAAAAGTGGTTGATATCAACTTCCGCGATGCATTTCGGGGGACATTAACCGGTCTTGCATTCGGCGTGGCTGCCCCGGCACAACTTGGCGACACCTTCGGGCGCGTGGCAGCATTGAAATCGGACAGGCGGCTTGAAGCGATCGGCGCTGCTATTGTTTCTAATGGCATTCAGTTTTACATTTCGGTTGTGGCTGGTGCGGTGGGCTGGCTTCATTTGCAGGAAAAGATTGGCCTAACATTGCAAAGCAAGCAAATCATCAATATGCTGCTCGTCGCCGTGATTATTTCCGGAATTGTCGTGGTATGGTTCCGAAAACCGCTTACGGATTGGCGCCCCAAAAGACTGGTCTTTCAAAAGGCGCATGCTTATTTACGCATTATCGGCAACTATTCTGCATGGGATCTTGTAGTTTCTACGTTGTATGGTTCGCTGCGTTATGCTGTGTTTCTGAGTCAGTTTGTACTTGCCTTATCGCTTTTCGACTTTCCCATTCCCTCACTTGAACTTGCTTCTGCGGTTTCGTTGATTTTTTTGGCCAAAACACTGATCCCGGCGATCAATGTGCTGGGAGATCTGGGGCTGAGAGAATTTACTGCTTTGCTGGTTTTTAAACAATACAATTTGCCCGCGGAAGAAATTATTGCGGCTACTTTTCTGGTCTGGATACTCAATGTACTCGGACCGATCCTGATCGGAATTTTCCTGATCTGGAAATATAAATGGAGTAAGATGAAATTTTCAAACTCCAATAATTAACTCAATGACAGAACATTACCTAATTTCCTGGCTTATCCCCCTACTCTGGCTCGTCATATTGAGTTACGCGGTTTTTACATTCACACTTACCTTTTTCTGGAATCGGATCAAGCCTTCGGGTATTTTTAAGTTTGATAAAAGAATCTTCATTACGGTTATTGTTCCGGTGCGAAACGAAGCTGAAAATATTGGTTTTCTGCTCAATGACCTCGACAAACAGCACTTTCCTCACGAGCAGTTTGAAGTCCTCATTATGGACGATGGTTCGGTTGACCGGACGGCTGCCATCGTACAGGCATTTGCCGCCCATTCCCAGGTAAATCTGCAATTAATAGCGCTGCCTGATACGGACACAACATCTCCCAAAAAGCGGGCGATCGAAACAGCCATCACCCGTGCAAAAGGAAACCTGATCGTGACCACAGACGGCGATTGTCGCGTGGAATCCGGCTGGTTACAGTCCATTGCGGCATGTTACGCGGCAACCAATGCCAAATTGATCAGCGCGCCGGTTACTTTTTCAGAGGAAAATGCTGTTACCGATCATTTGCAAACCGTGGAATTTGCGAGCCTCATCGGAAGCGGTGCGAGCGCCATTGCGGCCGGATATCCGTCTTTGTGTAACGGTGCTAATTTGGCTTATGAAAAAAATGCATTTATTGAAGTAGGCGGATTTGACGGCGTGCGTCACATTGCGTCTGGAGATGATGAATTTCTGATGCACAAGATTGCGGCCAGATATCCCAAAAGTGTTCATTTCTTAAAAGATCCGAGGGCAATAGTTACAACCAAGGCGCACGATAACTGGCAGGCTTTCTTTCGCCAGCGGAAGCGCTGGGCGAGCAAATGGAAACATTATCAAAGCAAAACGCCTTTGTTCCTGGCAATTTATGTCTTTACCTGCAACTTCTCGCTGATCGTGAGCGGTTTACTATATGCGTTCGGGCTTGTTGACGGGTATTTTTTTATAAGCTTGTTATCTGCCAAATGTCTGCCCGAGTGGCTTTTTCTTGGTTCGGTTTTATCGTTTCTGAAAAAGTCAAAATCAATTCTCTACATTCCGATAACGCAGATTATTTATCCTTTCTATGTTTGCTTTTTCGGGCTAGCGGCGCAGAAACCGGAGTATGAGTGGAAGGGACGGAAGCTGGTGTAGGCCCAAAACCTACCGAGTTGATTGTAAATTCGTAGGAAGGTGGGTGGATTGCATGTTTGGCCAGATGCAGTAAGAGATGAGGCCAACCGTCATAAAAGCTGCCTTATTTAGCTGTTTTTGTTTTTATAGAACCAAATTCCTTACTGACGCTAGCCTCTAACAATTCCAGCCTCTGACCCAGTTGCCGAACATCTTCCAATTCCTTTCGCAGAGCGGAGATTTCGTTTGTCTTGGCTTCTAACTCCACACGTAGAGCGGCAATCCCATCTGTTTTGCCTTTTAATTCCTTAACCGACTCAATAAGGTGAGGAACTAAGCCAATGTAGTTCACAGATTTAAAACCATCTTTATTCGTCGAAACTAGCTCAGGGAAAACTTGCTCAACCTCTTGCGCAATTAATCCTGTTTGAAGCGTCTGATCTTTGGTTTTATCTTCCCAATTATAGTGATAACCTTGTAAGCTGCTAACTTTTTCGATGCTGTTTTCGAATGGCAGAATGTTTGTTTTTAGTCGACGATCTGAGGTTTGTATTAAATTGCCATTTAAGTAGCCGTTCCCTTGCGCTGTAACCCAGAATTTCCAGTCTTTGAGAAATAACCCTATCTCATTATCAGTTTTCATACCCACAAATCCATCGCTAGTATTTAATGAATTATTGAAATAAATTCCCGCTGTCTCTCCATTATGCCTTATCCTAGCTCGTCCTCCCAAATCTAATAGAAATTGCGGATCTAAAACTTTGCTGCCTATCCCCACTTGCCCATTTCTTAATATAGTCATAGCATTAGCACGTGAGTTCTCACTAACCCCTATGCCAATCTGAAAGATTCTGTCTAACGGATTTTCGGTATTTGAATTCGGGCTGTCACTGTTGGAATTGAATGCTCCAAGTGCCATACCTCTCACTGCTTTGGCAACTAAACTTTTCCCCAAAGTGGAAGCTTGAATGCCCGCTGCCACACTTCTGGATCCTAGGACGATCGAACCTGAACCACTTGCTTCATTCAAGCTGCCTATGGCAACGGAACTTAAATCAGTTGCTTTACTTTGAGTTCCAAATACAATAGCACCATTGCCAGTTGCCTCAGCCTCGTAGCCAATTGCCAATGATCCTACCCCAACACCACTTGCATGGTCACCAATAGCAATCGAGTTCTTAGAGACCGCTTTGGACAAATATCCAAAGGCTATTGAATTATGTCCAGAGGCCTCTACGGCATTACCCAAACCCACAGAATTTTCACCAATTTTTACATCTTCCCAAGATCCGTTGCCTGAGATTCCCGCCCTTAACGACGCTTTTCCAGGATACCATATGAATCGCGAACCATTTCCGATAGTGGATAGCCCCTTGCCACTTCCAAGACTTCCAGATAGTACTACGGGATCATCATTTTTTAAACGACCCGCCTCCTCCGCATGCAGAGCATAAGGCACGCTAAGCAATTGCGTTGCTCCTAAATCCATGAAGTCAGTTCCTCCATCTGGATCTAATTCAACTTGTAGAAAATAGGTGTCCGATTTCCAATCGACCCCGCCAAGATCTCCTCCGGCTCCGCCAACTTTTACGTTAAAAATCCCTGCACCATTCGTTTGCGCATCGTGTTGCTCTTCGAAGTTTGACGGACCAGAAGGTGTTGCTTTATGAATCGTCAGCCTAAGCTTTACCATTGCATTTGCGATGACCTTCCCACCTGCATCCCTCGCCACTCCTTGAAAACTGAACTGCTGCGGAACCTGTGCGCTGGTAGCAAATGAAAGAAGCAGAAGTACAATTGCAATGAGTAGTATCGCAACAATCAAAAGACGTTTTTCAGTTTTATCTTGCACGCATAGGTTGTCCATGAGATCTTTAATTTATGCTTGAGCTTGATTGATGATATGTTTTAAATGATGGCAATGTTCTTACTAATAAGCGGTAAATGGAAAATCCGTTTATCCAAAGGCGGACTTCACTTATTTAAGGGAGCAAGAGCTTGTTTAAACTAGGTTTAGTAATTAAATGCTGCTACTGATACTATTTGAAGCTTATCTATTTACGGCACTGAGAAGCGCGGGTGTGTATAAATCTGCTTCTATATTTTCATTGACGTGACGTCGTACAGAAAGTACTTGTCTACAACTTTCAGTGTAAACGATGAAGGCGTTAAGCCCATGAGAAGATTTCTTAGATAAACGGCCATGCTGTTTTCCAGCTGGCCGATTTTGCCCAATTGCAGGCTGTCTTCAATAATGCTTTTTGCGCGGTGATAATGCAGGGATTCGTATCTCTGAAACACAGATTCCGTAACACCGTATTTCTTAATGATTTCTCCCAATATGTAGGCTCCTTCAATGGCGATGCACCCGCCCTGGCCCAAGGTAGGCGTGGTCGGGTGAGCTGCGTCTCCCAGTAAGGTGCAATTTCCCTTAGACCAACCGCTAACCGGAATGCGATCGGACAGGCTGTTTTTAATGATATGATCGGTTTTTGAGATCAGCTCCGGGATGGGATCGTGCCAGTCAGCAAAAAGCCGGAGTAACTTTTGCTTGGTTTCCTCCGGCTCGTCGCTCTCCATGAATTTTTCGTTTACGGTCGTCCACCAGCCGCATTGGCCGTCCCTAATGGGTACGATGCCAACACGCTTGCCTTTGCCATAGCTTTCGCTGGCATATCTAATGTCAATGTTAGATTCGGCAATCCCGCGCCAAATGTTGTATCCCCGAAAAATGGGTTCTCCATCGCCAATGATACCCTGCCGCACCAAGGAGTGAAGCCCGTCTGCGCCAATGACTGCATCAAAAATCCTGAAAACCCCATTCTTAAAACTAACGCTCACTTTGCCATCCGGCGTACTTTGAAATGCATTCAGCTCATGACTTGCGTAAAAAGTTGCATCAGCATGTTTGAGCAAGATCGCGTGCAGATCAGCGCGGTGCATGCACATGGCGGGAAGCTGATATCTGGGTTCGGTTTGAGCAAGAATTTTGCCTTGATCCGTTTTCATGCATATTTTCGTTATTGCGCCGCCCACATTTAATATGTCATTCAATAACCCATATTGCCTTAGGACCCTCAAAGCATTCGGAAACACACTTATCGCCGCACCAATTTCCTTGAACTCTGCATTTTTTTCAAATATATGGCATTTGAATCGCGTGTTTCTCAGGCTCACAGCCAATGTCAAACCTGCGATTCCTCCGCCAATGATTGCTATTTCCTTTGTCTGCATTGGGTTCAGGGTTTGGGGTTTAGTGATTAGTTTTTGAAGATCTTCTCGGAATGCACAGATCCGTCTTTTCTGGTAATGCTGATGATATAAATGCCGGAAGGAAAGTCCTGGAAATTGATCGCCTTCCCTGGCAACTTCTGCAATTGTTCTTCTCTAAACGCCCCGACTGTTGCACCAGCGATATTCGTAACTTTCAGTTCTTTCATTGAAACCCAGTCTTTGGCATCCACAGTAAGCCAGTCTGAAACCGGATTTGGGTGGAACGATAGCCCATTTATGGCTTCAAAAACAACATTACGCACACGGCTATACGCATAAGTGCCGTCTTGATCCACCATTTGAAGCCGGTAAAGATTTTCGCCCTTTGCAGGGTTGCTATGCTCAAAAGCGTAAGTCTTAACCGCATTGCTTTCACCATTCGCCTTCAAATGCCCGATCCCGGCCCAATGCTTGCCATTGGTGCTGTGCTGGATCAGGAAATAATCGCTGCTGGTTTCTTCCGATGTGCTCCATGTAAGTGAAACTGTTGCCGCATCCGTAAGCGCACATTGGAAATCAATGAGCTTTACCGGCAATGCAGACATTGCCTCGGGAGTCAAACTTCCCAGAACCCAACTGACACTCACGCCGCCACCTAATGAAGTGCTGGATGCTCCGTAAATGCCGGATGGAGAAATGGATTGCGCACCAGCCCAATAAGCCAAGCAGCAAAAACCGATGATCATTAGAAATCTTTTCATTTCGCAGCTGTTTTGATTTCTGCAACACCAGCTCCTTTATTAAGACTCGCTTCCAGCAACTCCAACCGCTTGCCCATTTCCCGCATGCCTTCCAATTCCTTGCGCAACACCGCAATTTCATCTGTTTTGCTCTTCAATTCCTTTACAGACTCAATCAGGTGAGGAACCAAACCAATGTAGTTGACCGATTTAAACCCATCCTTATTCGTAGAAACCAACTCAGGAAAAACCTGCTCAACCTCCTGAGCAATCAAACCCGTTTGCATTGTCTGATCTCTGGTTTTATCCTCCCAGTTATAATGGTATCCCTGCAAGCCGTTTACCTTGCCGAGGCTGTTTTTGAAAGGTTGAATATTGGTTTTAAGGCGGCGGTCGGAGGTTTGGATTAGATTACCGTTTAAATAACCATTGCCTTGATCATTTACCCAGAATTTCCAAGTTTTCAAATAAAGACCTACTTCTGTATCTGTTTTCATTCCTACAAAGCCATCTGGATTACCATTTTTGGTGTTAAAGAAAATTCCTGCTGTTTCTGTGCCGAAATATCGTATTCTCATTCTCCCCCGAAGATCCATCGTGTAATCCGGGTCACTTGCACCTATCCCGACCTTCCCATTTCTTAGGATAGTTACTACGTTATGACGACTATTCGCACCGTTTCCATCTCCGATTTGAAATATTCTATCATTCAGCGCTAAGTTTTTTGGGTCAGGATCATCATCATTTTCGCCCCACCTTCCGAAAGCAACACCTCCTCGTGCCTTCGCAACTGCACCTTCCCCAAATGCCATTGAATAATTTCCAGAGGCAATTGAGTTGAGTCCTCCGGCAAATGATGCTTCGCCGGTAGCAGATGAATTGTTACCAAATGCAAAAGAGTAATTGCCGATTTGGGCATCATCCCAAACGCCTGTGTTTTCAAAACCAAATCTAAAAGCAGCTTTTCTAGGATACCAAATAAATTTCGATTGTCCAGGAATTACCGGAAGTAATGCGCCTTGACCTAAATTTCCGGTCATAAAAATTGGATCATCATTTTTTAGCTTATTCGCCTCTGCTGCGTGAAGCGCATAAGGAACACTTAGCAATTGAGTTGTACCGAGGTCAATAAAATTATTGCCAGAAGTAGGATCAATTTCAACTTGTAAATAATATTCACTTTCCTTCCAATCAATAGCACTTAAATCCATTCCTGCACTTCCAACAGGAATAGTAAACACACCATTAATATTTGTTATGGGAGTGTGCTCTTCTTCGAATTTAATATTAGAGTTAGGAGCAGTTTTATAGATAGTTAGCCGCAGTCTAATGAGCTGATTCGCAACAACCTTCCCAGCCGCATCCCGTGCGACGCCTTGAAAGCTGAATTGCTTTGGGGCTTGGGCTTTGGCTAGTAAACAAAGAAGCAGCAGGATGATCGCGATAATCAGAGTCCTGAAATCTGACAAGAGGTTGTTCGTCCGCATGTGTAGGTGTAAAGTTTTGTTCTTCATTTTTTACAAGTTTTGATATGACTTCTCAAAATGCATTGTGTGATCGTGCGTTTGAGGAGCCTAATGTTCGGAATTAAGAGTCGAAAAAAAACATCCGTTGAGCCAGAGGCGGGATTGAATTATTTAAGGGTAAGGCCCTCCGTTCTGCGTAAAAAAAAACTATAAGCAGAGCTTATAAAGGCATTTTTTGCCTTTATTGAGCCGATTGAACACGCCGTGAAATTGCGCTGTTTTTGCCTCTAAAATCGAACTGTAACCGATGTGGATCAGGCATTTCGCGGCCGTGCATTAATCAAAAAGATTTTTGATAATCCATAAAATTATTATCGTGATCAGAGCCTTGATAAGCTCGCGGAGAAAAGAGTTGGGTTTGCGCAAAGGTCGGATAGGAAAGGCACAGGATTAATTAGGCTGCAATGCTGTCAAAAAAATCCCGGATCGAAAAAAAAGGTTGAGCCAGAGGCCGGGGAGCTTTATTTAATGGTTGCGCGCCATGTACATTACTTACTCCCGATTACTGCGGTTGCGAACGAGCAGTTGCCCATTCCTTCAAACATCTGGATACGAGACTTTGACAGTAACAGCATCGTGTTGTCAAAGATCTTCTTTCGTATGAACGTCGGCGAAACAGGTTTATATCGTTTGCTTTACAAAAGGCAAGGAAAAATATTCTCAAAAGCTGCTTATTCAAAAACAAGTACCATGACGTTTGTGCCAACGATATTTTAGAAACTTGGTGAGTTACCCCAAAAAAAGGCTGTCCCAAAATGAGACAGCCTTTTGCAATTCACATAACGCTATATTAAGAATTCTAAACTTACTTTTTCACGATTTTTGAGGAGTATTTGCCTTCGGCGTTGACGATGTTGACGATGTACATGCCTGTTGCAAATGCCTGAACATTTACTTTTAATTCTGTTTGGTCCTGACCAGGCATTGTTTGGTAAACCTGCTTGCCGCCTAATGTCAGGATTTCGAGCTTTTTGACCGCAGAATAACTTTTTACGGTCAGTTCATCCTGGCTTGGATTGGGATAAAAATCGACTGAAAGTCTTGTGTCGCAAGCTCCGGCTTCTACACTGCGGATGGCGCTGTATTCAAATGTTTCGTCTGTATCAACTTGTTGTAAGCGATAGTAATAGTTTTTTGAAGGCGCTATTTCTCTGCTGTAAGGCGCATCGTTGTAAGCATATGTGTTTTGTTTCGCGCTGTAATTGATGCGGCTTAAAGAAATGAAGTTTTTTGCATCTGTTGAACGCTGCACAACAAAGTGCGAAAAGTCTTTTGATTCGGTCACCGTCCATTTCAACTGAACGTCGCAATTTTCGTTTTTCGCGGTAAAACTGGCCAATGTTACCGGCAGTGAGCCTGAGGGCGGAGGGCTGGTGAAGCACTTTCCGTCTGATGTTGACGCCGGATAAGTAACCTCTACGGTTTTCCAGGGAGTAACAGTAATCCTAACCTTAGCACCGTCATCCAGAATGGAAGAATAGCGATCGGTAACTTCAACCCACTTTTCTCCATCTTTTTCCCAACCCGGCCAGGCAATTCCTGCTCCATTTTCATCCACAGCTGCACCTGGGAACAGAATGCTGCCTGTCAGCGGTCTTTCGGTGTCTTCCTGGATCACATTGTTTTCAGAGTTCAGCCATTCTATTTTAGCCGTTTCGCCTGTCGCAGGGTAATTTGGGGTAATGGTATATTCAAGCCAGGGTGCGTTATTGATACATTTTGAAACTACTGTTACTTCTATTGCCTTTTCAATCGGCTCAGGAATGGATGGCAGGAAAGGCCAGAAGTGCACTTCGTCACGGGTGTGTACAAAGCTTTTCGCAATGATCTGACCGTTGATGTTTCCATTGTTTTCTTTGATCAGGTTTGCACAAGGAGCGAAAATGGTTCCGTGAATAGGTGTGTTTCCGCCCAGCACCAATTTATCTGTTGCATCAGGGAAATTGTAGATCACATAGCTTCCTTGCGGGTCAGACAAACCGCCCACACTTGGGAAGTTGATAATTGGATTATTCCCTTTTGACGCTGCGAAAGTCGGGAAGTCAATGATGTTAATGATCAGTGCAAATGGGCCCGTATAACTGGCGTCTCCCAACTGCGGTCCCTGCGGGATCCCCTCGATATTTGTGTTTCCAATCTTATCCCAAACTGCCGCCGAAACCGTTAAGACGTTTATAGCATTCGGGTTAACAATAATTTTAGGGTTATTACCAATTTTTGAGGGATCCAGGTAAGGTCCTGTTTCCATGCCGGTAATGATATTGCCGTTCTGGTCACGGATGGCCAGGTTGTCTGTCATCTCTTTCAATTGGGTCGAACGCTTCATGAATGTTGTGAAAGCGCCGTCAATATCGATCTGGTTCGCTGCTGTTCCGAACACATTCTCACAGATCGGGTTCTCATTGTCCCCCACCTTAGGAGACCATGAATTTACGTTTGCATTGATGGTAATGTTGGGCGTATCGCTGTATCCTGCCGTGTTGCCGGTGATCCGGATCGTTGACTCAGCATTGTTGTTGTCCTTGTACCAGATCCGCAACGGCGTCGCAACATTGGCGTCTGATGGTGCGCATTGCCCTATTTTTACGTAGTTATCGCCATTCACGGTTAGAGATCCGCTATTGAGCTTTACGCCGCCCCGCACGGCCAGGCCAATCGATGCACTTCCTACAAAAAACACTCCGTGGTTCTTATTAAAACTAATCTGATACTGATTAGTAGTCAGATTACCTCCGATGGCAACAGGCCCTTCTGTTTCATTGGAAGTAAAGGTGGCATCGCCTTTCACAAAGATGTTGAATCTCTTAGCGGCTGAGGTTGGGCTTTGCGCCCTGGCATCATTCAAGTTAAGTGCAATAGATGCAAGAAGGGTTACGAGTAAAATTTTGGCAGACATTGTTGAGTTACTTTTTATTACTCAACGAAAGTAGAGGACAGCCAAAAGTTTGTAATTCTTTTTGTGACCAGTCAGCGAATGCATGGGGTGATATCTGGCAATTTCGGGGTTTTCACAAAAATGAAAATTGCACTTTACCGATATATTCCCACAATCATTATTAACTATATTGAATTGATTTACTATTTATTTTTTTGCCCGGATATTTTTGTTCTACATCACTGCCCTCAATCCAACCGCAAACATTCCACCCAGGTCTAGAAGTGCTTCGATGAGCGTTTTGTTTAGGGCTTTAATCCAATTTTAACATTGTAATTGTCCCTTTGCTGGATCGCCCTTGCTCAAAAATGCCCAATTATCGACGTATGGACATTATCCAATTATTTGGATGCCGGTTTCCCCTTAATTTCCTTGATCTCATTCTGCATCTCCTGCAGCATTTTCATTAATTGCTGCATATCCGTTTGTGGTTCGGGAAGTGCCTTGCTATGGAAGCTATAATATTCCCAAAGCTCAATCACCTCTGAAAGGGGGACGGTGTAGGCGAAGTATTGTTTGTTGAAGGATTGCAAAAGCATTGTCCCGTCCTTATTAATGGTCACTTGTTTGAACACAAAGTCCTGATCACCTTTTAAAATGACAATACATGGTGTCTCCGGACGGATCGTAGTCCAGTCCTGAACATATCTCGTTATGATGTCGGCACCCTCCGGAACCGGCAGCATGGAGTCACCCACGGTCGGAAACATTCTGAATGTGCCGTTTTTAGGAAGCGTAGGCAGGCTGAATCGTGGCAATGTTGCCAGAAACTCAGGGTCGCTATAACCGGAGCGGTACCCGGCTTTGGCTTGCACAGGAACATATTCAATGTTCTCTTTTTCCTCCCGATCCACCGTGATGGCAAGTACGCGGATGTTATTACCCTTCATAAACAGCTCGCTGCCCTGTTCCAGGTCCTTCACTTTTTGTTCCGAAAGCTTGCTCAGGTCAATTTTAAGCAAACTATCAATGCTCATCCTGAAAAACTCCGAAAAGTGGATCAGGTCATCAATTGTCGGATTGGCTGTGCGACCACTTTCATGTGCATTTAACTTCACTCTCGTGATTCCCAGACGCTCCGCAAGTGCCTCCTGGCTCAGTTTAAGGCGTAAACGAAGGAACCTGATGTTCACCGGCCAAAAAATTTCCTGACTTCCCATAACGTGAATGATATTTTATAAATCAAACATATGATATTAATAATATCAAAAGTAGCAGCATTTTTTTATTTTCCTACAAATAATCGCTAAAATAATTTTGTTTAACTATTTTTGAAAAAAATTAAACAGAATGTCGTCGTACTCTATCAAGGACCTGGAAAGAATCAGCAGCATGAAAGCGCACACGATTCGCATGTGGGAGCAGCGTTATGGGTTGCTCGAACCTGAGCGGACGGATACGAACATTCGCTTTTACAATGATGACCAGGTCAAAAAGCTCCTGAATGTCTGCACGTTACTAGACAGGGGAATGAAAATTTCTCACATCGGCAAGCTGTCGAAATCCGAAATGGCGGTGGAGATCGACAAGATCATTAATGAGTCGTTTCAGGGGGACGTGCATGTGGAGGCGATTATCAATCAGGCTTTGATAGCCATCACCACATATAATGTTGTGATGTTTAACGAGCTTTTCGCTAATGCTGTAAAAAGGCTCGGATTGAAGAAGACCTATTTAAAAATCCTTTATCCGTTGCTTGTCAGAACGGGCCTGATGTGGGTAAAGGATGACCTGCTTCCATCGCAGGAACACTTTTTGTCAAACCTGATCCGGCAAAAGCTTTTCTCGGCGATTGATGCCTTGCCCCTGGGCGAAAATCCAGATCAGAAATGGATCCTTTTTCTGAACGAGGAAGAAGACCATGAGATCGGGTTGCTGTTTGCATACTATTTAATAAAGCAACTTGGCAAGGACGTTATATATCTCGGAGCAAGGGTTCCTTTCCGGGACCTTTCAGCGGTTATTTCGAATTGCAAGCCAACGCACACTTACTCGTTTTTTACAAGTAATCCTTTTGATAATCAAGCAGAAACGCTTCTGGGAGGCCTTAAAACAAGTTTCCCTGATGTGAACGTCTGCATCTCGGGTGGGGACGAAAAAACAAAGGAAATTGCCACCAAAAAAGGGGTTATCTTAATTGAGACAATTGAAAATCTGACAGGAATTCTAAACACTTCAAATGCATAACCGAAGCAGAACAAAATCTGGTAAATCACATGAAGTTGCAGTTATAGGTGCGGGTTTTGCAGGGCTGGCTGCGGCTTCTGTGCTGGCCGAAAGCGGAAATAAGGTTACGGTTTTTGAAAAAAATACCGGCATAGGAGGCCGGGCAAGGACGTTTTCACAAGATGGGTTCCTGTTTGATATGGGCCCGAGTTGGTATTGGATGCCGGATGTTTACGACAGCTTTTTTGCGCTCTTTGGCAAAACCACTTCCGACTTTTACGAACTGAAAAAACTCGACCCGGGATTCGCCGTCATTTTCGAAAACGAGGTAATGGACATCCCGGCTGATTATGATGCGGTTTGCGCACTTTTTGAAAGCATTGAGACGGGAAGCGGGGCGAAGTTGAGAAAATTTATTGCGGAAGGAGAATTCAAATATATGGTCGGCATGAATGACATGGTTTACAAGCCAGGGCATTCGGTTACAGAGTTTTTTAGTTTCAAATTGTTTAAAGACGCATTGAAACTGCAACTTTTCACCTCGTTCAGCAAGCACGTTAGACAATATTTCAAAGATCCGCGGCTGCTCGCATTGATCGAATTTCCGGTTCTTTTCCTGGGCGCTATGCCGAAAGACACTCCTGCCCTTTATAGTCTGATGAATTTTGCTGGCTTGAAACAAGGGACGTTTTATCCCATGGGCGGTTTCGGGAAAGTTGCCGAGTCCTTTAAAAAAATAGCAGAAGACGCCGGTGTTTCAGTTTTAACAGCTCAAAATATTGAAAAGTTTGACATAACCTCTGGTAGCATCAGCCATTTACATACCAAAAACAGCAGTATCAAAACAGACGCTGTGATTGGAAGTGCTGATTATCATCACATTGAACAGCATTTGCTGGATGAAAATTATCGCACCTACGACGAAGATTACTGGGAAAACAGAACATTTGCGCCTTCTTGCCTGCTCTTTTATTTGGGTGTAAATAAAAAGATCGATAAGCTTCGGCACCATAATTTATTCTTCGATGAAAATTTTGACCAACACGCCGTTGAGATTTATAAAGACAAGAAATGGCCCAAAAGCCCGCTGTTCTACGTTTGCTGCCCTTCTAAAACTGATCCTTCCGTTGCACCTGAGGGGAGCGAAAATTTATTCGTCTTGATGCCCATTGCCATCGGCCTGGCTGATCCCGACGTAATCCGTGAAACCTATTTCAACGTACTTATGGAAAGGCTCGAAAAATTTGCCGGTGAAAATATCAGAAGTCATGTAGTTTTTAAAAAAAGTTACTCCGTTTCTGATTTCATCAGCGACTATAATGCCTTTAAAGGAAACGCTTACGGACTTGCTAACACGCTGATGCAGACTGCTATTTTTAAGCCAAAACTTAAAAGCAGTAAGGTCAGAAACCTGTTTTATGCTGGCCAGCTGACTGTCCCAGGACCCGGAGTTCCACCTTCGATCATTTCGGGCCGCATTGCAGCCACTGAACTTCAAAAATACCTAAATACTAAGTCATGAAGAGCTTATTCGACAATCTTTCCGCCTCATGCAGCAAAACAACCACACAATTATATAGTACGTCGTTTTCGCTTGGCATTTATTTTTTGAAACCATCGTTACGTGCGCCGATTTATGGAATTTACGGGTTTGTAAGGCTCGCAGACGAAATTGTAGACAGTTTTCATGACTACGATAAGGAATTTATGATGGATAAAATCCGTCAGGACACCGTAGAAGCGCTTCGGCACAAAATCAGCATTAACCCGATCCTGAACAGTTTCCAGCATGTTGTGCATGCCTATAACATTGAATGGGAGCTCATTGACACTTTTTTAAAAAGCATGGAAATGGACCTGATGAAAAAGGAACACAATCCGGATTCCTATTCCGAATACATTCTTGGTTCTGCGGAAGTTGTCGGCTTAATGTGCCTGAGAGTTTTTACAGAGGGAAATCAGCAGCAGTTCGATGAGCTTAAACCCTTTGCGATGAAGCTAGGTGCAGCATTCCAGAAGGTGAATTTCTTGCGAGATCTGAAAGCTGATTATGTTGATCTAGGCCGCACCTATTTCCCTGGAGTGAACTTCGACCATTTCTCCTATAAAGAGAAAGAGAAGATCCAGCAAGAAATTGAAGAAGACTTTGAACAGGCATTAATCGGCATTAAGCGGCTCCCGAGTGGCGCGCGGCGTGGCGTTTATCTCGCTTACTATTATTACAATAAGCTTTTTTTGCGTATTAAAGAGACCCCGCCAGAGAAAGTAATGAATGCACGCATCAGAATTCCGGATTATGATAAAGTAGGACTCATGTTTCGTTCGTTAGTAAGGCATCAGTTCGACCTTTTATGACGTTTTTTTGTTAGACATTAAAAGGCGCTGAATAATTGAACTGTTGGCCCGTGAAACATAAATTCCGATTTTTATGACTGATCAAGTTGTGCTGGTGAACGAAGATGATATGGAAATTGGCCTGATGCCCAAGTTGGAAGCGCATCAGAAAGGTGTTCTGCATCGTGCATTTTCTGTTTTTATTTATAATTCAAGAGGAGAAATGCTTTTGCAGCAGCGGGCTTTCGGGAAATATCACTCAGAAGGACTCTGGTCAAACACTTGCTGCAGCCACCCGCTTCCCGACGAATCTGCCCATCACGGAGCGGTGAGAAGGCTTTCGGAAGAAATGGGGATCACGGCTGACCTGCAATTCCTTTTCACATTTCAATATCACGTTAACCTGGAAAACGGCCTTACAGAGAATGAACTTGATCACGTTTTCTGGGGCGTTTCCGATGCCAAACCCAACATTAATGTGAGTGAGGCAAATGATTATAAATACATGAAACCGGCTGATATCAAGGCAGATATGCAGCAGAATCCCGATGCTTACACTGAGTGGTTCAAAATATGCTTCTCAGAAGTAGCCGACAAAATAAAACCAAAACAATAGCTGACGGCCGAAAGCCGAAAGCTGACAGCCTGATTAACAATGAGTCCCTGGATAGTAAATACATTAATCGTACTGGCCGCATTTATTGGAATGGAATGTGTGGCGTGGCTGGCACATAAATACCTGATGCACGGCGCATTATGGTTTTTGCACCACGATCACCACCAGCGTGACGACGGTGATTTCTTCGAAAAAAATGACTATTTCTTCGCGATCTTCGCTACGCCCGGAATTCTCTGCCTTTTGTTTGGAGTGAATCAGGGATTCAACTTTTTCTTCTGGATTGGATTGGGGATCACGATTTACGGTTTCACCTATTTTCTGGTGCATGACATCTTCATTCATCAGCGCTTCAAAATGTTCCGCAACACCGATTCTGTTTATTTGAAGGCAATTCGCCGGGCGCACAAAATGCACCATAAGCATCTTGGAAAGCATCAGGGAGAATGTTTTGGCATGCTTTGGGTGCCTTTGAGATATTTCAGGGAAGCTAAAAACGCGGCTGCCAAATGAATTTTCTCTATCTGCTTGTCGACCTGGGAGCCATTGCCGTCCCGGTGCTATTTTCATTTCATCCCAAAATTCAGCTTAACAAAAGGTGGCATTTGCTTTGGCCTGCTATTTTACTTTCGCTAACCCCTTTCGTGATCTGGGATAGTTATTTTACAAAAATCGGCGTATGGGGTTTTACGCCTAAATATTTGGTAGGCAGTTACTTGTTTGGCCTTCCCATTGAAGAAATCCTGTTCTTCATCTGCATTCCGTATGCTTGCCTTTTCACTTATTACTGCTTCCGTATTTACTTCGGAACGGATTACCGCATAAAAAATGAAAACCTTATCACCGCCATATTCCTGTGCTTTACCATCGCAATGGGTGTGACTTATTACGACCGCTATTATACATCGTGGACGGCGGTCGGTTTGGTCGGGTTTTTGTTGTTTCTAAAATTTATTGTAAAAGCTAAGTGGCTGAGCCTGTTTTATTTCTCTCACATGTTTTTGCTGATCCCATTCTTCATTGTAAACGGGATTCTCACCGGCTCGGGGCTTGACGAGCCGGTTGTTTGGTATAATAATGCTGAAAACATTGGCGTAAGGATCTTTACGATTCCGTTTGAAGACATTTTTTACGGCATGTTAATGCTGCTGCTGAACACTTTTTTGTTTGAATATCTGCTGGCCAAATACCCCGTTCCTGAGAAGGAAAACTTAGAAACGGTCTCCGTGCGTTAGGGAAACCAGCTTGTTGGTGAGCCTTGGCAATTTGTCCAAGGTCTTCAAAGCCAAGTCTGTAGCGTTTCTTTTTCCAAACAAACCCTGCAAATAATAACCTGCGGTGATCCTACGAGCGAAAGCATTGTCCCAGGCTGTTTTATAGTTTGCCGCAGTCGCTTCCTTCGTCTGCTTTTTCTCGAAATAATGAATCAACTCACCAGCCAAAATTTTCGAGGCGCGCATGCCCATGCTCATGCCATTGCCACATAGCGGCGTAATGGATCCGGCCGCGTCACCAAGCAGGAAAACGCCGTCTGTCTGAGTCTGTTTTTTGGAGAAATGCACATTGCTGATGACGAGCGGATTGGGGTTAATGAAGTCAGCACGAGAGAAGTAGTTTTTCAAAAAAGGATTTTTTTGCAGCACATTTGCCTCCATTGCTTTGATGTCCTTTCCGTTCTCCTGCAAGTTGCGGGACGTCGTTAGGTAACATAAACAATGCCAGTCCTGATCTACTTTCGAAACTCCGCAATAGCCGTCTTTGAAATTGTGAAGCTCAATGCGGTTAGGAGACAGATCTGTTTTGATGTGATATTTAACACCGATGTAATTGTTTTCATTGCCAGCTTCGGCCGCCATTTCCTGTGACACTTCGGGCGATAAAAATTGCGGCATGTATTTGCCGTAACTGCCGCAAAGGATCTTTACATGAAAATTCCCAAGGCCTGTTTTAACCTCGAAACCTTCCTGACCATTGTTTTGCAAACCATTAACCCGGCAATGCTCCCGAATGTCGACGCCTTTTGAAGACGCAATGCGAGCAAGCGTGTGATCCAGGCTAAACCTGCTGATGCCAAACCCTCCCATTTGCAGTTTATGTTCGAGCATAAAACCTTTTTCGGAACTGATCCCGAGGTTGGTAATGACAGGCAAGCTGAGCGCATCCAGATCCAGAGCAAGACTTTTGAGAAAATCCCAGCTCTCCAGGGAAATGTATTCACCACAAACTTTGTGAAAAGGAAACTGATTTTTCTCAAACAAAACAACTGAAACGCCCCGATCCGCAAGCTGGATAGCAAGGCAAAGACCGGCTAGCCCCCCGCCAATAATGCCGCAATCGTACGTCTTAGCTTGCGTTTCCATAAACTATCACTTCGTGCCTGAATGCCCATTTATTACGGACCGAATATTTGACTGCGCCCGCTTTTTGCAAAAGGGATATCCATTCTATTTTCTTAAAACCTCGCAAAACGGACAACGGAGCATCATTTTTAACCAAATAAGACTTTGAAAACAACTGCGTCAGCCATTTAATTGAGTAGTAAGCCAACGGATTCCGTTCCAGATCATTGATCACCAAAACCGATTTATTCTCCAAAGCAAACCGTACAAGCTCAACCAGTTGATTTTCTGCTAAATGATGACAAAACAGGCACGCGTGAATGATATCAACCTGTTTCAAATGATTGAAAATGTGCCGGTAATCATCGCAAATCAGCTTGACCGGCGAAGATTTCAGATTTTCTTCCGCGTAAGTAATGCAAACCGGCTTAATGTCCACTCCATATAAGTCAAGCTGATAACCACCATGCTTGTTCCATTGGTGAATGCGTTTCAGCGTATCCCCCCCGCCACAGCCGATATCGACCAAGATGTACGGTTGCCCGGGCTTAATGACCTTTTTCAGCGCGTCAAACGAAATTTTATAACCGCCCAGCCAGTGATTGATAAAGTCCAGTTCCCGTAAATTCTGAAAAAGGTCCGAAGACGGAATCTCCTCTTGGTCAAGCAGTTCTTTATCCTGGCTGCGGAATTTAAACATAATGCAGCTGCATTGTTTCAATGCTCAATCCCGGACCGAATGCTGCGGTAAAGATGCGGTTTCCAGCGTTTTCAGGCTTTGCTTTTTCAAGAACTTCTTTCAATACAAACAAAACGGTAGGCGAAGACATGTTACCATAATTTTTAAGCACCTGATACGTAGGCGCCAAATGACATTTGTCGAGTTCCAAAGCGGCAGCAAAATCGTCTACAATGCGTTTTCCGCCCGGATGAACGGCCCAATGTTTGAAGTCTTCCGCCGCCAGCCCGATTTTTGACATCATCGGTTTGATATTTTTCCGGATCAGATCCGGCACATAGGACGACAAATTCATGATAAAACCCGTTTCCGACAATTGCCACGCCATATCGGAATAACCATTATGGAGGATCAGCGAGTTAAATGTGTCAATTTCAACAGCTTGCAGATAATGCTGCTCAGGCTCGGCGGTTACCAGAACAGCTGCGGACCCATCTCCAAAAATTAAATTCGAGAGCAAATAGTCATCATTATATCGCTTCTGAAAGTGAATGGTGCAAAGTTCCGTACAGACAACCAGCACCTTTGCCCCGGGCTGGCTTTTGCAGATTGCGTCCGCATTTTTCAGCGCAATAATCGCCGCATTACATCCCATAAAATTGACGCTGCTTCGCTGTATCGTTGGATTAAGGTCCAGTTCACGCATGAGCTCCACGTCCAGGCCCGGCGCAAAAAGGCCGGTGCAGGTAACGGTTATCAAATGGGTTAATGTGTTTTTTATTTGTTCAAAACCCTTGATTTTCTCGATCGCACTTCTGGAAAGCTTCGTGGCATGCCGCTGATAAATTTGCATGCGTTTACTAAGCGTCGGCTCGGGGAGTAATGTGGCCGTCTTGTTGAAAAATTCGTAGTCTTCGGGTGATTTATCAAAGTCTGCAATTACGGAGTAGCGGTTATCAATGCCCGTTTTCCCTGCAACTATTTTAATTTTTCTTTTATTGGTCAGGTCATCAGTCGATTTCAGGTAGAAGGATGCCAATGCTTCTTGCGAATAACAATATTCTGGAACGGCTGTCTCAATAGCGGATATATAACTCAATGGAATTCTGTTAATTATAATTAAAACTATGAAACAACTATTCATGCAAATGGCTGCGATCCAATTCATCCGCATCGTATTCCTGAAATTTGCTTCACTCCTATCCTTCCAGACTTTGTAGAACCAATAGCTAAAATAGAGCACGATTGGCGCAAAGAACACCTGGATAATGTAAAAAACCATTCCAAGGTCGTTCGATGTAAAATACAAATAATAAAATACATTGCACAGCAAAAACATCAGCGCTGTGAACAGAAACGTGCCTATGTAACCAAGCTTATAACTTAATGTTACAACACCGTCTTTCAGGTCCTGCTTATGCTGGTAGATTTGCGTTAACGGATATGCACCGGCAATTTGAAACGAACAGCCCAAAAGCACATAAATATGTTCTTCATTCAGCACCAGCGCATTTCCCGACACGCCCGCGATGGACATATAATAGGTAAACGCGCCCTGGAAAATCACTACGACCAGAAACCCGGCGACCGGATATTTCTTCAAGCGGATCTGCCTCGAACTATATGCGCGTGATGCCGCAATGTAAAACAACAGGCAGCCTGCGAACAAAGTATTTACGAACAGCATCGCTAAAACGATCGCGGTAAAATCCAGAAATATTGTGAGATAAAACAGGCTGACCGTCGGCATTGGCGGTTTCTCCAGTCCTCCAATGCTGTCCTCGTCCCTATCCACGTAACTATTGTAACCATTACTCGCCGGGTAAATCAGCAGGTGAATGATTAAAAATGCAAACAACGCCTGACGATGCACAACCGTATCTGCCTGACTGTAAGCGAACAGGAACAGGGGCATCAGAAAAAACGAAAAAGGGATCCTGAGAAGCTTAATTGTGTTGCCATCGATGCGCATGGCTCAATTTAAGAAGAAAATTGATGCCTATCAGCGCCGGATGTGAGCCGACTGCCGTCTTCACATCCGATCGCTCCTCATCCCCCGACCAGCCATGCCCGTATTCCGTCGCAGGCTGATACCCGAACAAAATGTTAGTTTCAGACAACGACGTGCATGATTCTACCTATTAACTGAATTATATACAAAATATAGGCTTAAATTTTGAATATAATTCTGAAATATTATAACTTCACAGAATTATGAACGGAACGGAAATTATTCTCGATAAAACGGACCTTGGCATTCTGCGCCTTATGCAAGGAAATGCCCGTATTACCAATGCGGATATTGCCCGTGAGCTGGAAATGGCACCCTCAGCCGTCCTAGAAAGAGTTAAGAAGTTGGAACAGAAGCAAGTAATATTGCAGTATACGGCGCGAATCAATCCGGTGGCTATAAATCAAAAACTGCTGGCATTTATTTCGATGAAATCGTCCGAGGGAATGGGTTCCAACAACACGGCGAAGGAGCTTGCGAAAATTCCCGAAGTGCAGGAAGTCCACCACATTGCTGGGGAGGATTGCTATCTCGTGAAAGTAAGAACCGCGGATTCGGCGTCACTGATGCATTTAATGCGTAACACTTTTAGTAAAATCCCTAATATACTTTCCACCCGGACAACCATTGTTTTGGAGACAGTTAAAGAAGAACAACAGTTAGTCATACCTGAAAAATAAAAGATCATGCAAGCACAAAGTAAAGCTCCTTCCACCCTGTTGGTTGTACTGGCTTTTGCCACCGTTTACATCGTATGGGGATCTACTTATTTCTTTATCCAGCGCGCATTGGCAGGCTTCCCGCCGTTTTTTCTCGGCGCTTTCCGCTTCATTACGGCCGGGGTTATTATGTTAATCTGGAGTTTGTTGCAAGGAGAAAATGTGTTCTCCGCCAAAGCCATTAAGCCAGCGATCATTACCGGACTTTTGCTGCTATTTATCGGAAATGGCATCGTAATCTGGGTCGAGCAATTTTTGCCCAGTGCCATGGTCGCCATCATGATATCTTCCTCCCCACTTTGGTTCATACTGCTGGACAAGCCGAAATGGTCTGAAAACCTGAGCAACAAATCCACGATTGTAGGTTTACTGATCGGATTTGCGGGTGTTGTGCTTTTGTTTAGTGAAAAAATAATGGTGTCCATGTCTTCCTTGAACAGCTCCCGCGATTTGTTTGCGATGGCGCTTGTTGTTTTTGGTTCAATGGCGTGGGCAGGCGGTTCTTTGTATTCCAAGTATAAATCCGGCACCAATTCAGCCACGGTTAACTCAACCTGGCAAATGCTCGCAGCTGGCATTGCGTTTCTCCCGGGAAGCATTATTTCCGGAGAGCTCACCAGCATAAATTTCGCTGCCATTCCGCTGGATGCCTGGCTGGCAACAGCTTATCTAATCGTTTTCGGGTCAATCGCCGGGTTTGGTGCCTATGTATGGCTTTTGAAGGTGCAGCCAGCTACGAAGGTTAGCACCTATGCATATGTAAATCCAGTTGTCGCAGTCCTGTTGGGCATATTCTTTGCAAAGGAATCCATTTCTGTATTACAAATCGTCGGGCTGATGATTATCCTGGGAAGCGTCCTTTTGATCAACCTCCATAAATACCGGAAGCCGAAACAGGTCGTCTCGGCTTACTAAAGGCATCCTTAAACATCATCAGCAAAAGCCTGTGTCTGTAATCTGCTCCACTTCGGAAATGTCATGACTCCCTCTGATCAGGTTAAAAATTTGTTCGAAATCAATCAGTTGTGACGCTTCAAATGCAATCACACCTACGAATTCCCGTCCCTTGCTAATGAAGTTAAGGTGTTTAATTTTCGCACCTTTGACCGATTCTACAATGGATGTGATCTTGTGGAGACTTACAGCGTTTCTGTAAATGATTTTCAGAAAAAAGATTTTGCTCATGTTGATGTTTAAGCTTGCGTGCTCAATGCGTTAATTCAAAACGAAAGCGTGATTGATATTTTTGCGTAACGGGATCGGCGTTGTAAATGTCTGCAATGGCCTGAACAATGTGATCGATCTCGTCAAATGTGTTAAACTTGCTGAATGAAAAACGGACATTTTCTTTGTCCTTTTGACAAGGGAGTGCGGTGATTACATGTGAGCTGCCCTGACTCGAACAAGCACTCCCGCCCGAAACCGCAATTCCTAGTTTATCAAGGCATTTGACCAGGCTTCCGGCAGTTAGGCAGGGAAACGAAACATTGAGAATGTTCACCAGACTATTTTCAAGTGAATGGCTTTCACCATTGTAGCAAATGCCATGCACGCCACTGATCGCCAGTTTTGAAACCATATATTGCTTCAATTTCGAAACCTTGATATGGTTTGCGTCCAGGTCGCGGTAAGCCACTTCGAGCGCTTTCGCCAACCCGACGATGCCGGTCACATTCTCTGTGCCGCCCCGCTGGCCCTTTTCCTGGCCGCCGCCGAAAATTTGCGCTTCAATGCGGTGCTTTTTGTTAATATAAATAAAGCCTGCTCCCTTAGGCCCATGAAATTTGTGGGCGGATCCCACCAGAAAATCGACGGGCGTCTGGCTCAGATCGAACCATTGCTTACCGATTGTCTGGGTGGTGTCCGTAAAAAAAATGGAATTATAACGTTGAGCAAGTTTATAAATCGCCTGGATATCTGTAAGATTTCCAATTTCATTATTGCCATGCATCAGACTGATCAATGTCCGTGGATTGGCTCTTAAAAGATTTTCAAGATGGTAAAGGTCTACATTGCCGCGCTCGTCCAGCTTCACAAAGCTTGTTTCAATGTCGCCTGATTTTTCGTGTTGTAAAATGGTCTGCAACACCGCCTTATGCTCGATTTTGCTTGTCACGACATGGTTTATATCGTAGGTCCGGATCGCACCGGAAATCGCAAGATTGATCGCCTCGGTTGCGCCGGAAGTGAAATAAATTTCATCCGGAGATGCATTCAAAATCTTCGCAACTGTTTTGCGCGCATGATCAATCGCATCTTTCACCCTGCGCCCGGCCCAATGTGTGGAGGATGGATTACCAAAGCTCGCGGTAAAAAATGGGAGGATAGCTTCAATCACTTCCGGATCCAGTGCAGTTGTGGCGGCATTATCGCAGTAAATTTCCATGTTGATCTAAGTTTTAAATTTGACTGTTTCAGTTTGTTGATTTCGAAATGCCACACGCTTTCCTGGTCGCTATCAACGCTTCCGCCTGTCGCGAAATTGGCATAGGCATTCCTGGATAAGCTCATGGCTTTCCTATTAATTCACTGTTACTCTGTTTACTCCGGTGGTTGGATTCTCAGATTTATCATTAGAATTAGGTTGGGGCACCTTAAAAAGTCATAGGTTGCCAGAAGATCATAGAGCCTAACCTCTCCCTTCCTTCTTTATAAATCTACTAATTCGATAGACAAAGATTAAATAAAGATTTTAAGAATGCAAGTGGAAGGGGAAATTTTTGTTTTAGGTAACCGGTTGTCCAAAGAATACGGCCTAATAATCAATCAATGAAACCTTCGGCTCAATAAGCATATTTAAGTGGAGGTCAAATGTGGCTATTATGCTAGCTTGCAAAAAAATAACACACTAGCATTGGCCACTTCCTCAGATTTACGAATATTAGCGTTAGCCCGGCTGAAAGAAGCAATAGCTTTATACGAAACCGGCTTTTATGACGGCGCTTATTATCTGTCTGGATATGCAGTGGAGTTTGCATTAAAAGCAGCTATTTGCAAAAACTTGAACATGGATATCTTTGTAAAGCATGCTGTTTCAGGCAATGTGTTGAAAGCATTTCAAATCCACGACCTCTCGGATCTAGCCGTTCTTGCTGGATTAAAAAAAGACTTAATTGAGCTGAGTAATAAAAGCACGTCATTTAACCCGGCCTGGTCCATAGTTTCGGGTTGGAGTGAACAAAGACGCTATCAATTCGGTTGTAAAAAGCATACGGTAAAAATTTTCATACACTCCGTCAACACAGTAATATCATGGATAAAGCAACACTGGTGAGAAGGTTGAAAGAATCGTTTCTGCAAAAGAGAAGTTCAGGCTTGATTATAGATGCGATCGGTCTTGTGCCAGCTTATCACGGCCTTGTCGAAAACCGCTAACACTTGGCGTCAGTGCACCGTCATTAAGAGACATGCATATTTATGATAGAAGGGGTGTAATTATAGATATATTATTCGAGTGTTTGGCTCTGGAAGAAAGAACTTTCATTGACCGTGTACGCGTTTTCGAGAATATTGCAGAGCTTGAAGCTGCCAAGGAAAATGAATTTGAAGAATATCCTTACGAGGGTTATGATTCTTACGCCAGAGTTCCCAAAGCTGAGTTATATGAGGTAGCTTAAATCCTTGGATCAAATCTTGATTTTAACTGCCGAACAATACATTGATACAAATAAGAAAGGCCCTTGCGGGCCTTTCTTATTTGTATCAGATCACTTCGTATCTGGGTAGCCCTTTTGCAAGAGCATCGACATTTCGCTTACCGTAATGATGTAAGTGGTTTCTTTTGCCAGATTGGTGAATTCGTTTGGGTCCTTTTGATGGTCGTACAATTCCGCACCGGCTTTTCCTCCGTCCCATTCTGTATATCTGAAACGTTCTGTGCGCACGCTGCGGCCGAAGATTTGGTTGCTGCGCACTTGGGTGTAAGCGGCTTTGTCCCAAATTGCATCCGGGTTTTTGAGTAATGCTGTCAGGCTTTTGCCGCCCAGTTTTTGGGTGGGCGTTAATCCGCAAAGCTCAGCCAGTGTTGGATAAATATCCAGCAGTTCAACAGTTCTGCCGGAGGCCTTTCCCTTTGTGCCACCCGGCACGGAAATAATCAAAGGAACGTGTGCTGAATTTTCAAACAGGCTATGCTTCATCCATTGCCCGTGCTGGCCAACATTATAACCATGGTCACTCCATAAAACAATGATCGTTTTATCAGCCAGTTTCAGTCTGTCGAGCTCGTCCAGCACCCTTCCCACTTGCGCGTCCATAAACGAAATACTCGCGTAATATGCCCTTAATGCTACTTTTCTGTTGACAACCGATAACCCCCAATGGGATGGTTTGGTAAAAAGTGCGGCTTCCGGGATATCATCGAGGTCATTTTCGACTTCTTTGGGAAGTGGAATTGTGGCCAGCGGATATTGGTCAAAATATTTTTTTGGAGCTACGTAAGGTGAGTGTGGGCGATAAAATCCAACGGCCATAAAAAACGGCTCATTTTTCTTTTCCTTTAACAACTTGATCGCCTCGCTTGCCACCATGCCGTCGGTCTGCTCTTCGTCTCTTCCTTCGCTGGCATGCCAGGCCAGCGCGCTGCCCAGTCCGCGATCAGGTGTCAGGTTTTTTACCAATGATTCTTCTGTTTTGTCTCGTCCATTCGGATTAACCTTATGGTCCCAGGATATCGGATCGTCCAATCCATCCGTCCCAATCTGTCCCGGAACACCATAATGATAGATCTTCCCAACGCGGGCGCTATAATAATCATTGTTTTTGAACAGCTGCGGCAATGTCACCACATCAGGTAAAGTCTTGCGAAAATGCGTTTGCAGTTCGTAAATTTTGGTGATATCAGGCCGTTGCCCTGTCAGCAGTGAAGAGCGGCTCGGGCTGCACAATGGATATTGCGTATAAGCCCTGTCGAACTTAACGCCTCGCCTCGAAAGGCGGTCAATATTTGGTGTTTTCACATACTTATTGCCATAGCAGCCAAGGTCTGTATTAAGGTCATCGACAGCTATGAAAAGCACATTCAACTTCTTTTTAGCATTGCCATTTTCCTCGTCCTCAGCGTAACTTTTATGAACATTAAACCCGGAAATTGAGTAAACCAGCAATGCGGAAAGTAAGTATCGTTGTATCATTAGTTATGGGATTTATCCTTGTCCCTCCTTCACGGTCGGGGCTTCTTTTGTAATGATACAAGGCAATGATTTTGCCAGTTTGCTTTTATCGGCTGAATATTTTTAATCCTTCGCCAGATTACTGAGCTCCTGCGGATCATATTCGTGATCATATAACTCCTCGGAACCATCATTACAGCGTATATAACGCCACTTTTCTGAGCGTACTGCATGGTTTCCAAAACCGTGAGTTGTCACCGAAGGATGTTCCCGGGCCGCTGAAGGATTTTTTAAACACGGCCCAATGCTGTTTCCTTCCAACTCATTTTGGCGGGCAAATTACACAATTCCGCCAGAGTTGGGTAAATATCCAACAGATTTACAGTCCGTTCTAAATTTGAATCTATGATCGCGTTTTGGTTTGGCGATTTTTACGCCCGAATTTGAGTGGTTTTCACGGCTCCTTCCAAATGTATATATACGCGGAAGGATACTTATTTAAGCCGGTTGTTATTTCACAGCTGCGAATCTTTCGATTTTCTGTTTTTCTTCTTGCAGGCGTTTTGGGTCCGGTTTCAGATAGCCGAACTGCTGTAAATCTTTCTGCGCATTTTCTGCCACCCATAAGAGAAATTTCTTAGCCTCAGGATTTGCGTTATGCCTGTCAATGGAAAGGTGAATGTATTCGATCGGCACATTTTTGATCTTGTCGTTGTCTACGCTGGCCAGCACCTGATCCAGGTTTTCAAGTGATTTTTCTTCTTTCGAAATCCTGCCATTGCCATCCAGGTCAACCGGGATCAGCGCGATTCCCTCAGCTGGCTTACGGGTTGTGAGGTCAAAGGCAAGTCCCGGGATTGTATAAGTTATTCCGGTTTCATCTTTCAATAATGCCTTGATCAAGTGTTCATCCGCACCTGCAATGGTTTTGCCCTTGATATCCTTTTGCTCATAGCCGAAATATTTCGCGAATGTGATCGGTGCTCCGGCTTTTTGCAAGCGGGTGTAAACAGTGTATGGCGTATCTAGTGTTTTGTCCTTTTCTGCGTAAATATCGTGAAAGAAGATTTGCTTGTAAGTCTTCTCATTCAATCCTTTCTCCACATAGGCTTTCGCAAACGCTGACTTTGCATTGGCGATGGGAAACAACGCATAACGGGCGATTGAAATGTATTCGCGCGTTTCCTTCACTTCTTTTTCCTGTTCGTAGGCTTCAATGAGCAGGTCGTATTTTGCCGGGTCCGTTACCGTTCTGGTTTCAATGCGAATCTGCGCCTGCGGATTAGCAGCTTTATAATCCCCGATCCATTTCTCCACCAAAGGATAAGCGAACCGCACGCCGGTAATGACAACTTCATTGGGATTTGCCGTCTGTGAAAATACCGACTGACTGATTGCCAGGGACATACCCGTGGCTACAAGTAATGTGTTAATACTTCTCATAATAATATAAGAGTGATGATGGGACATGCTCGGCGCATGGTTTTTGGAAGAAATACTGGTTTTTGCTTAATACTTTAGTGGCAACAACAGCATGTTGCGAAGCGCGGAAGATATTCAGAATTGACCACCATGGACGTAGTTACCATGTTCGAAGAATTTGAATTCATCGTTTTTATAGGTTAATAATGTTTCTGCTGTCCCTCTTGCTGGTGGTTAACAAGAAAGAACCCTACTAATTTGATAGACAAAGTAAAGTTAAAGAAGAATGAATAACAAGATTTTTTTATTCTTTGTTGAAAATGGTGGAAATCTGAGACCATTACCATTACTCCACCTTCTTCGTCAGCGCGTTCAACTCAGCTTCGGTTGGGGTTGTGGACGGGATTCCTTCTTTTGGGATTTGGGCTTTGGCGGTCCAGGCGATGGCGTTGAGGACGACTTTTCTGAAATTATCATTGCCCCAGTTTTTATGCATATGACCGCCCGAAAAACCAAATCCGCGCCCTCCGTCCGGACGCTCTAACGCCCACGCGACGGGCTGCAATTGTTTTTTGGTGAGCACCGCTTCCCGCACGGCGGGATTATTTGAATGCGTTCCATCCTTTCCTTTCAATGTGGATTCCGGCGGGAGCGCTTGTAAAATGGGCGTAATGTTTTTCATATTGTCTGCAAATCGCATGTGGTAATACCATTCGTCTTGTATAGAAAACGGCTTAACACCACTGGCAATCGGATGATCGGGGAAACTGGAAAAAGCAGCTTCCCAAACCGGATTAACAGACCAGTTGATCTCAAAATACCCGCCTATCCAATCTTTAAAATGATTCCCAACCTTTCCTTCCGGCACTTCCAGTGAAAAATGCAGCATAACCAGCCCTACACCTTTCTTCGTCAACCGATCGATCTCAGCCAGATGTGGCATCAACAAATGATCCCCGCCGCCATCGGCATAAATAACGATGGCAGCCGCATCATTTAAAATCGTGCTGTCTTTTGGCCATCCGTTTTGGACCAGTACAGCATTAGCACCGGGCAGTCCTTCATTCATCGCTTTGACGAGTAATGTGCTGCCACCATGGTGTTCGTGCTCTCCTTTGCCGTGGCTATCTGGCCCGGCGATAAAAACAATCTTCTGCGCCAGCAAGTTAGTACTCAAAAATGCCAGTATTAATGTGATTTTCAGTATCGGCTTCATCCTTGTTTTATCGGTCGGTTATGGATGAATGTTGGTAAAAAATCACGCCATCTGCCTATTCCTTAAAAAACCGGACTGCCTTTATCATTTTCGCCCCGGTATCTTCCAGCTGCAAAATGTAAATTCCGCGCGCTAATTTGGAAACATGAATTGAGCCTGCATGGAGTGAAGAGATTTGCTCTGCCAATGCCAGATGTCCGTCTGAATTATAGATCGAAACTGTTCTTGCACCTGGTGCAGCATCCGTGGTTTTGAAAAATAATTCACTTTCCACCGGGTTTGGCGAAACGATGAGATCTGATTTTTGCAAATTTTCACAAGTGTTCCGAACAATGCTTGATTGCTGGGTTTGACCATCCACATCATGTTCAAGAATCCTGTAATATTGCCCCTTTGCAAGCCCGATATCCGTGTATGTATAATGTTTCAAATGTGCACTGTTTCCAGCAGCATCAACAGAACCGATAACCGACCAGTTGACCGCGTCAACACTATTTTGAATTTCAAAATAACCGGCATTTATTTCTTCTGACGTGGTCCAAACGACTTGCGGCTGGTCTCCCGAACACTGCATCTTTACGGACTCAAATGTGACCGGCAGCGGATCAGAGACTTGAACAACATTGTTATTCTTACTGATAAGCCACTTTTCAGGATCAAAAGTCACCTGATTAGGCGTAAATCCAAGAGGTTCGAGAAATGTCTGGCCATTAGCAACATTATTCAGCACAACAAGCTTCTTTTGGCCGGTTCCGGTATTTTCGAAAAGCAGCGGCACAGGGAGTTCGAAGAAGTTTACAGATGCATGAGACGTCGTCTGATCCAGTTTGACCTGAACCTGATCATTCTCCGTAAACCACTCTACTTTGTATGAAGGATAACCTTGACCAGTGAACCACTGATTAAAAAAGTAGGTCAAATCTTTGCCGCTTGCAGCTTCTAAATGACTTTTGAGTTGAGCCGTTGTGGCAAACCCATATGCGAGTGCGGGGTCCTGCAAATTGTTTTTAATGGCTGTAAAAAATACGGCATCACTCAATATCCAGCGAAGCATATAAAGCAAATGTGAGCCCTTGTAATAGCTTAACCGCTGGTTGAAAATGCGGTTTGGATCATTCACATTATCCACCCACACCGATCCGTCCGGCTGCGCGGTGACGGCATTTATCTGTGCATTTCGGTAAACAGCGGCATTGGCTGGCGTCATGTTTTCAATGTAAATGCTGGCCATATGGGTTGCAAACCCCTCATTAAGCCAGATATCTTCCCAATTTCCGCATGTAATTTTATCCCCGAACCACTGATGCGCCAGTTCATGTGCGATCAGATTTTCGCTCATATTGACCATGAAAGAGCAGGTTTGGTGCTCCATGCCGCCGCCAAATGCAAATTGGACATGTCCGTATTTTTCCTTCTTGAATGGATAGTCGCCTAATAAATTGCTGAATTGGACCATTGCATTCATCGCATTCTGCGCACCGGCCGCGAATACGGCCTGGTTTTCGGGATAACAGTAAGTTTGCATCGGAATCGTTGTGCCACCGATCACTACGCTGTTGTTCAGCACATTATAATTAGAAACTGCAAGACAAACCAGATAGCTTGCGATGGGATAACGATGCTTCCAATACGTAACGACTTTTGAGTTTGCAACGGCGGTTTCGGACTGCAAAATACCATTGGAAGCGCCTTTATAATTGGCCGGGTGTTTCAGATAGACGTCTATGGAATCGGCTTTATCGTCCAGCCCGTTCTTGCAAGGCCACCAGTCCCTGGCACCATACGGCTCACTAACCGTCCACATGGTAGGGTCCTGGTTGGGTCCGTGTGTGGCGGTTGCAAACGGGCCGAAAGCAGTCGGCGGAACACCTTCGTAAATGACGCTAATAGAATCCTTTGCCCCACTGGCAAGCGGCGACTGAAAAGAAATGGTAAGCAGATTATTGCTATGAACAAATGATAAAGCAACATTATTTCTTGTTACTGAGCTGACCGTGTGCTCATTAGCAAGATCCAGCACAAGGGAATTGCCGGACGCTGTCATGACGAAATGCGTTGTTACCTTACCTTTAATATAGCGAATGGCCGGATCCACATCCCACTCACAACGATAATAAGTTACATTGAAATTCTGTGACGCTGCTGTTCGTGCATTCAAATCACCTGCGGTCATCCTGCGTTGAAAACGTTTTTGCTCAACGTCAGCGATTTCCTCAATTTCAGTGTTTTTGCTGTCCGCTTGCTGCGCCTGGCAGACATTACTAATAATAAGAAAGAGAACGGGTAGAAACAATCTCATATTCAGCAGGTTTGGTTTGTCTAATTATTTGTAATATGCTTAGCAACCTTCCTACGAATATGAATAAAATTACTCGAACAACTAAAATCCATTTACCCAGGCGACTGTATGGATTTTTTTACGGTATAGTGGTGAAAAAGTCTACACATTGAAACGGGTTCAATGTGAGACAGGACAATAATATGATCATAAAGCAAAAACTGGGGAAGTCAAGTTACTGCAACTTGACTATATAACTTCCATCCTCCCCTTTTTCAGGTAGTGACATTTCCAGTGCTTCACCTTTATTTACTCTCAAATAATTTTCAACGGCAAGAATCGCCTCGTCTTCCGACGATGCATTGGTTACAGACAATGTAACTCCGGCTTTGACCGATCCCGAAGGATCCCTATTTTCTATATTTGGCATATCTGTGTTTGTTTTTACGTTACTCAGTTATAATTCCCATACCACAATCGCTATCCAACAAAACAGCCCACCGATTGGCGGGCTGTTCATGTTTCAAAACCTAACTTTACTCAGTTATTATTTCCGAGGAGTTGATGGTTTTGAAGTGCTGCTACCTGGAACTGTTGATGATGGCGTTGTAGCACTTCCCGGCACTGTTGATGATGGGATAGTAGTACTCTGCGGCACAGTTGAAGGTTGTGTTGTATTGTTTGGAATGCTTGAAGCCGGCACATTGCTGTTAGGCGTTGTGTTCGATGATGGCTGCGTTGTGCTTCCTGGTACAGTTGTCGATGGCTGTGTAGTCGAACTTGGCACAGTGCTCGATGGCTGAGTAGTTCTGTCAGGCACAGTTCCCGGCGGGATTGACGATGGCCTAGTTGTTGAACTTGGCGTGGTCGTCGATGGCTGGGTTGTTGTCGTAGAACCCGGCTGTGTTGTCGAACCCGGCTGGGTAGCTCCCGGTAAAGTTGATGGTTGGGTGGTGCTTCCAGGAACTGTTTTCGGTTGCGTTGAGCTTCCCGGCGTGGTCGACGGTTGCGTTGTGCTGGACGGCGTGCTGCTTGACGAAGAGCTGCTCGAAGGCGTGGTCGTTTGAGCGAACACGGCTGTTGATCCTAATAATGCGATTGCTAATATATTTAATTTAATAGCTTTCATGACAATTGGTTTTAGTGATGAATCTTTACAGTTATATGATATTATAAAGATTAATTAAAAAGAATCGTACCAGAACCGCATGCCAGTCTTCATATTTATTAAAACCTGCTGAAAATCAGGCTGCAATCGCGCCCGAGCGGCTGTATTTTTTCCTGTAATCCTGAGGTGTGAGTCCTGTGATCCTTTTGAATACGCCGCGAAAAGTCTTCATATCATTGTATCCCGAATCGTACATTACATTGGCAATATCCTGCGAGCTGCTTTCCAGGGCCTTTTTCGCAGACTCTATTTTCACGCGCTGAATATATTCCAATGGTGTATTTTGCGTAGCTGATTTAAATCTCCGTATAAAATTCCTTTTACTCATATGCGTTTGGTCAGCCACCTGGTCTATGGAAATCTGCGTGTGATAATTTTGCTCAATGTAGGTTTGCGCTTTCAGGATCACTTCGTCTTCGTGCCTGCGCTGCCCTTTGAACACCGCAAAGTGAGCTTGACTTACCCGATCCATGTCAATGGAAAACATTTTACTTACCGGAATGCAGACCGCGCGACCACAAAACTTCTCGATCAGATAAAGAATTAAATTCAATGAGGAAAAAGCGCCTCCGCTCGTGTAAACCCCTTCATGATCGGTCAGCACCATGTCTGAAAGCACCTCCGCATCCGGATATCTTTTTTTCATGTCATCAATAGCCATCCAGTGCGATGTGCACGTTTTACCTGATAACAAGCCTGCCTCGGCCAGAAAATAGCTTCCTACGCACAAGCTGGCCACTTCCACACCTTTTCCGCTCATTTCTTTTATCCACGCAATTGCTGCTTGATTTTTGGATAGCAAGTTCTCCACATCGCCCAGAAAAGCCGTTGCTATGATCAGGTCTGCGTCGCTTACCTCCTCAAATGTTTTGAGCGCAACAAGTTGGGTATGCCCCTCGAGGCGGATGTTGTCGGATCTTTCGCCGACCAGTTCAACCTCAAATGCTGCCGGTTTACCCGCGGTGGCAAGGATCTGGTTCGTGCCTGCGAACAGGTCTAAAACACAGGAAATGGATGATAATACGGCGTCTTCATGTACAACAAGTGCAATTTTTTTCATGACAAGGTAAATTGAGTTTGGCTAAGAAATTTGAACATTCTGTCTCAAACACCCCCTAAATCCGGCGTTTTTACACAGCTTGTTTTACAAAATTATTGGGGAAGTTTGTAAACATCAATAACATGGACATGGAAAAACAAAATGAAATGATGGACGCAATTTCAGCCGAAAGCACTGAGCACCATCGCATTGTCTCGCAGCAGGAATGGATCGAAGAACGCAAAGAACTGCTCAAAAAAGAAAAGGAGCTTACCCGCCTTAATGACGAGCTGGCCCGTAAGCGCCGCCAGCTGCCGTGGGTGAAGGTAGACAAATTATATTCATTTGAAAGCGAGCAGGGCAAGGAAACATTATCAGACCTCTTCGGCGGAAAAAGCCAGCTGATCATTTATCATTTCATGTTTGCCCCGGGCTGGAAAGAAGGCTGCCCGGGTTGCTCTTTCCTGGCTGATCATATAGATGGCGCTAATCTGCACTTGGCGCACCACGACGTTTCCGTGGTAGTCGTTTCCCGTGCTCCTTTGCAGGAATTGCTTCCATTTAAAAACCGCATGGAGTGGAAATTCAAATGGGCCTCGTCCTTCGGCAGCGACTTCAATTATGACTATTTTGTTTCTTTTACCCAAGAGCAAATTGATAATGGTGAAGTGTATTACAATTACCGGAACCAAATAAATGATGAAGGGACGGAATCACCAGGAACGAGTGTGTTTTTCAAAGACGAATTGGGGAACATTTATCACACGTATTCCAGCTATTCACGCGCCGGCGACATCCTGATCGGTGCTCATAATTACCTGGATCTGACGCCAAAAGGAAGAAACGAGGATAGTACAATGGACTGGATGCGCCATCATGATAAGTACGATGATTTCAAAAAAGACACTGGTTCCTGCTGTCATTAATGCATACGAAGGGTTGAAATAAGGTTAAATCAATGTGTTTGGGAATAAGAAGTAAAACGCCGCTTCAAGTTTCTTTTTGGTAATGTCCGTTTTATCAAAAAGACAATCTTCCTAAACCATCATTAAGCAGGATTTCAACCCTTTATGTTTGAATTTCTACACTATGCGCTGCGCTTTTTCCAAAAAAATATCAGCCTTGCGCTGGCAGCCGCTGCATTTGCAGTCCTTGTAGCCTACCAGACTCAGGACGAAGACCGCACCTGGGCAATTTATAAAGCTGATGCCGAAAGCACCAGTTACGCCCCGCTGAGCCAGATCAATACGACGAATGTGCATCAGTTGCAACCAACATGGACATTTACATTAAATGATATGAAGGCAGGATCGCGGGCGGGAAACAGCGAATGCAATCCGATCATTATCGACGGTGTCATGTACGCCACTTCAGCAAAACATCTTGTTTACGCGGTGGACGCCGGAACGGGCCGCCAGATCTGGGCCTTCGATCCGTTTGAAGGAGCCGAGGGTGGCGGTGTGAGCCGCGGCGTTACTTATTGGGAAAATGGTGACGACAAACGCATTCTGGTTACCGGTGGTGATGTGCTTTTCGCGCTGAATGCACAGACAGGCCAACCCATTCCTACATTTGGCAGGGATGGAAAAGTGAGTATGAATGTGGGGCTGCGTGACGATCCCGAAACGATTTCTGTGATTCCAACCAGCCCGGGAATTGTCTATAAAGACTTGCTTATTATGGGCGCAGAAGTTTCTGAATTGTATGGCGCACAACCGGGATATATCCGCGCATACAACTGTGTGACAGGCAAGTTGGAATGGACTTTTCACACCATCCCGCTTCCAGGGGAGCCGGGTTATGAAACGTGGCCAAAGGATGCCTACAAATATGCGGGCGGCGTTAATGATTGGGCCGGAATGAGCCTGGACGTAAAAAGAGGCATTGTTTTCCTCGCACTGGGATCGCCGAGTTACGACTTTTATGGTGCCGATCGCAAGGGAAGCAATTTATACGGAAACAGCGTCGTGGCGCTTCATGCTGCCACAGGAAAGTATATCTGGCACTATCAGCTTGTACACCACGACCTTTGGGATTATGACCTGCCTGCTCCGCCTAATTTGGTGACTGTGCAACGAGCCGGTAACAATGTGGATGCCGTTGCGCAGGTTACCAAGCACGGATTTGTTTTCGTGTTTAACAGGGAAACGGGCGAGCCGCTTTTTCCGATAGAGGAAAGAAAAGTGCCGGCATCCAACATTCCGGGCGAAGAAGCCTGGCCTACACAGCCGTTTCCACTCAAACCCAAGCCATTTGCACGGCAATGGATGACCGAAGAGGATCTGACCCATTATTCCGATGCCGGCCGTGATTCTATCGTAAAAAAGTTTCGTTCTATGCGGTACGAAGGGCTTTTCACTCCACCCGACCTCAAAGGCACATTAATGCTGCCCGGCACGCGCGGCGGCGCAGAATGGGGCGGTGCTGCATACGATCCAACCACTTCGGTTCTTTTTGTCAAATCCAATGACTCTCCGGAAATCCAGTCCATGAAAAAAGTGGATGCAGAGAAAGAAGCAAAGGATCAAACCATTTTTGAACAGGGTAAAACCATTTATATGACCTATTGCGTGGCCTGTCATGGAAAGGATAAAAATGGCGATGAGCCCAATTACCCATCCCTCGTCGGCCTGAAAAACCGCATGACGCGAGAGGCTGCATTGGACAAAATCAAAAAAGGCGGAGGGAAAATGCCTGCTTTTGCCAGTGTGGTCAAAGGCAAAGAAAAAGGCATCATTGCCTTCCTTTACGAACGTGAGCAAAATTCCAGCAAGGTTACCAAAATGGAAACGGGCCAGACGAAGGCAGGCGCGGAAAAATATTTGAATTTAACTGCTTACGGACATTTTCGTGATCCCGACGGCAACCCGGCCCTTCGTCCGCCATGGGGAACATTGAATGCAATCAATCTTACAACCGGAGAATACGAATGGCAGATCCCGCTCGGAAACAATGAAAGGTTGCAAGCAAAAGATTCGCCGGAAACAGGCCAGGAAGGTTCAGCCGGGCCCATTGTAACCGCTGGCGGACTCATTTTTATCAGTGGAACAAATGACAAGAAACTCCGCGCAATCGACAAGCAAACCGGAAAAGTCCTCTGGCAAACCCTCCTGCCCGGGGTCGCGAATGCCACTGCCTGCACTTACATGCACAGAGGCAAGCAATATGTAGCATTGTCGGTCGGTGGAAACAAGGAGAACCCTTCCGGCTCCATTATGGCATTCAAACTACCTTGATTCCCAATCCGAGGTGCTAGTTCCCAAAGATTTTTTTCGCCGATGGATCGGGCAGGAAAATGCTGCTGTCGCGCAGAAACGCCGCAATCCATATTAATGAAATAGGCAAAAGCGCATTGAATGGCATGCCATGAGAAAGTTCTGTGGCCAATGCCCCTGCGAAGTAGCAAGACAGCAGAATGAATCCGATTTTCATTGTTTTGGGATAAAGAAACAATGCTGTAAAGCTTATTTCCATCATAGCAAGCGGAACCAGATATGCCGATATGCCTACTTTGCCCATTGAGCTGACGATCTCTTCACCCGCTGCGAGCTTCATAATTCCGCTGAGTACAACCAGGGCGCTGGCAATCACGGTGACGCCGATAGTAATAATTTTCTTTGCTTTCATAAGTGTTTTATTTCCAGCAAATCTAATTACCTTTACTTACAAAAATATAGTAATATACAAAAGGTTAGTAGTATCCTTTTAGTTACCAGGAAATACAATGGACTATTCAAACGAACATGCAGAAAGGCTTTCGGGCGCTGAGTGCAACAGCAAGCTGGGTGCGATCGGAGACGCGCTTTATGTGATCGGGGGGAAGTGGAGATTACGGATTATTGTTGCGCTTACGGAAGGAGGAACACGATTCAACGAATTGCAGCGGATGATTCCGGGCATATCGCCCAGAGTGCTTTCCAATGAACTTAAAGAGTTGGAAATCAATGGTTTTTTGACAAGAAACGTCCTCGCCGACACACCGGTTGTGGTGGAATACAAGCTCACGGAATATAGCCGGACCCTTGACCCGGTAATGGGTGCACTCGTGGAATGGGGTGAAATGCACAGGGCAAAAATACGGCAGGACGATCGGAAGAAATTGGAGCCTATTGCTCAGGAAGTGTTATTGTAATATGCCACATGTCGCCGGAATTGCTTACTTTTTCCGTGCCCCAGACGCCAGGGCCACCGTCGGTTCGGAGATAAACGCCAAAGACAAGGCTGGTAACGTCAGAGCCAGTCACCATCAGGCTCCCACACGCAGCACCATTGCCGCAATTGCCTGTAATAGATGATTTTGTGTGCAATATTTTTGTTTTGTTATCATCCAGAACAAGCTCCTTACTTCCGGAAAGCTTTATAAGCGTGCGCCCGGGCGATTGCAGTTCCAGTTCGGTGGCAAAACCAAGCCGCTTACCCGAGAAGTTTGTCGTTGCACCCAGCCCCATTACCGAAATGACTGGATTATTGACGGGCCTACTAAAATGCACGCGCAGCTTACCATAGTAGTAACGACTTGTATCCGTAGTAGGCGCATTCGCCGTCAGCAACGGTTTAGCTGACAAAAAAACCTGCACACCCACATTATTATACACATTTACGCCTCGACCCGATTCTCCTTTTGGGTGTGAAGTAAAAATGCTGCGCGTTGAATCCTCGAAAAATTGATTGTTGACAACCGGAACAGATCTCACCTGTGAGGAACTGGCACCCGAAGCTGCCCCGAACGTCATGCCGGTAACATGTTGCGGAACGGTAATGTACGTTTGATCGTCAAAACTGAATGTGACAGAAACCGGGGTTTGGGATTTCTGAAAATAAATCCCCTCATCCTTGCTTCCATTGCTATTTAGGAAAAATGAAAGCGTTTGGGGAATGGATGTCGGGCCTTTGGGAACGGGAGGGCTATAACTATTATTGACTCCGTCCTGCACAAATTCCAGTGTATTTTGGGCGAAAGCGGTCAGTGTTGTCAGGCAGGTTGTGCATAGAAAGCACACCCGCAAGATGAGTGTTTGTTTAGAAAGCATGTGTAGAACGTAGATTATCGTCGAGCTGATGTATTGAATGCAAGATAGTATTTCGTGTACAACATTGAAATCCTTTTGTCCGCAAAATCACGACAATTGCGGACGAAGGATTACGAAATACAATTATAATCAATTGAATATTAACCTAATGTAAATTTCAATTGCAGTTATCGTGTGGCACTATTAGCTATTTAATGGCAGTTCCGATAATCACGGAACCAACGATAACCATAGGCTTCCAATGTAATGGTATGCCTGTTTTTCTCGTCAACTACGCTTTCAATGTTACTCATCAGATCGGCGATGCGGGATGCTCCGGCCATTTTCTCGGGCACGACCAATTCCAGGGATTTTTCCTCAAAATTGTGCCATATGAGCAGTATTTTATTTTTCCAGGTGTAGCGCATGCCCAGGATTTGTGTGTGGCCGGTATCCATAATTTCCCAGTTTCCATAGCCGATTTCAGGACACTCTTTGCGCATACGGATCAGCGAAGTCATCCAATTCAGCAGGGAACCAGGCTCGCGCCGCTGATCTTCCACATTCACGTGTTCATAAGAATAATATCCTTCGTCGACAACGGGGTGGATCGGCACATTTCCTGTTGTAAATCCACCTTGTTTTTCGCGCGTCCATTGCATCGGCGTTCTTACCGAATCACGCTCTTCCAGTTCCAGATTGTCGCCCATGCCAATTTCATCTCCGTAACGGATCACTGGCGTTCCGGGCAAAGAGAACATTAGGCTGTAAGCCAGCTCGGTTTGCTGCCGGCTGCCTAACATAGGCGAGAGCCTGCGACGGATTCCGCGCTCATAGAGCTGCATACTTTTCTCCGGCCCGAACCTTGCGAAAACCGTCTGGCGCTCTTCATCTGTGAGCCTGCCGAGATCCAGTTCGTCGTGATTTCGCAGGAAATATGCCCATTGGCTGCTTCCGGGAATATCCCGGGTGGCTTCAAGCGCTTTGATAAGCGGGCGGGTATCGGCAGTGGCCAGTGCGTAGAATGTATATTGGTTTACAAAAAAATTAAACATTAAATGAATGCCTTCGCCCTCCTCGCCAAAATACTTTTTGCTCTCATTCGGTAACACATTAGCCTCTCCCAGCAGCACGGCGTCCCCTTTTCGCCATTGCAGGAATTTTCGCATTTCTTTCAGGTATTCAAAATGTAGCTTGGGCTTTCCGCCTGTTTTGGAATTACTGGATTCTAAAATAAATGGCACTGCATCCACCCGAAAACCGGCAATCCCGAGTTCCAGCCAGTAACCCATGATCTTGTTTATTTCCTCCCTTACCTCGGGGTTATCAGTGTTAAGATCAGGCTGGAATTCGTAGAAACGGTGGAAATAATATTCCTTTGATTCCTTATCCCTGGTCCAGGTGGCCTTTTGCACGCCCGGGAAAACCATGCCCTTGTTCCAGTCTGCCGGCCGTTTCTCCGACCATACATACCAGTCTCTCTTTGGATTATCCTTTGAAGACCGCGCCTCAATGAACCAGCGGTGCTGGTCGGAGGTGTGGTTTACGACAAGGTCTATAATGACTTTAATGCCCAGTTTCCGTGCCTTGTGAATGAAGCTAACAAAGTCTCCGCTGGAACCATGACGCGGATCAACGCCATAAAAATCGCTGATATCATAGCCATTGTCGCGATTGGGTGTGGGTTGAAAAGGCGCAAGCCAGATGGTGTCAAGCCCTAATGCATGCAAATAATCCAGCCGGTTGCAAAGCCCTTCAAAATCGCCTGTGCCATCATTGTTGGCGTCCATGAATGTTTCCAGATCGAGGCTGTAAATCACAGCGTTTTTATACCAAAGGTCTTCAAGCATAGGTTTGGAGTTTGTTGATTTTATCAAAGCCGTAAAAAAGCAATGCCATGGAATCTGCATTCCATGGCATTCATTTGGTAAAACCCAACTGCTAATTACCTCCGCTGTAAATATTGAATGCGAGCAAATGTTTCCTGAAAATGGCATCGTACTGTTGCGCCGCGGCATCCTGTTTGGCGCGCTTGCATTCCTGAACGATCGTTTGCAGCATATAAAGATCCACATTCACATCCCGGTTCCGTACTCCGCCGTTCTTCTTGATCCAGGAGAGATTTTCGTCCGATCTCAATGCCATGGTCCTGGCCGAATCCAGTGCTTTTTTGTTCTCACCCAGGTCAAACAACATGCCCACAAAACCAACAGAAAACTGGTCGAACGGGATGGTGTCATCGGGCATAACCGTCATGGCCGTATTAACCACCTCTTTCGCCTTTTTCAAGTCATTTTCGGCGATTAGCTGACCAGCAAGCCGCAAGAATGAAATGCGCGCGGTTGCGACCGGGGAGCCGCGGTAGGTGTCGTCGTGATACACTTCGGGGTTGTTCAGGGAACGCCATTTCATCTTTTTCATCATGTTGTCATACATGATCTCTGAATTGACATAGCCATCGGAAGCCCCTTGTACGCGGACTGGCAACAACCGGTAAGTATAGCCTTCCAGCTGCATGTATTCCTGCAAACCCAGGTTATGCGTGGCGCCCATTGTAGAGGAAAAATAAACGGGACGCTTCCAGTTATTGGTTGCAATAATGTCCAGCATGACCAGATCGCTTTTGTAAAGGTCCTTGGTCCCGATGTTCCAGCTCATGGAGTCGGTCAGGGCGGGCAACAATTCATGTTTAACAATGTTCATGGATTTCACCTTTTGGGCGTCAACGGGTAAAAAGAGTGTGGACGAAGGCAGAATTGAGGTCATATCGCCACTGGTCAGTGGAACCTGGATCGCTTTATTTTCCTGGTTGATCAAATCGAGATATTCTTTCAGGTTAATGCCGTTTTTTACCGCGGGAATTTCATAAAACGGTACGAATTCATTTTTACCCGTGGCATAATCATCCATATCCAGCGATAAGGGCAATGCTTCTGATTTGTTGGTCTTTCGTTTGAGCTGCTCAATGTACCAGTCGATGCCGAGAAATGTCTGCACGCAAACACGCACATCCGTACGAACGCCCTCCACTTCCTGCAAATACCACAATGGGAAGGTATCATTGTCACCTCCCGTGAAAAGGATCGCATTCGGCGCGCAGGAATTGAGCAGGTTTCGCGCAAAATCGACAGAATGATAGCGGTTGCTTCGATCGTGGTTGTCCCAGCCCTTTGCCAGCATTATAACCGGAACAGACAGACCTGCTGCCACTGCCAATGCAGTGCGTAGTCTGGCCGTTTGAATAGCTTTTTGGAAAAATCCCGCAACGGCCATCACGCCAAATCCGATCCAGATGCAGAAAATGTAAAACGATCCGACATAAATGTAGTCCCGTTCGCGCGGCTCAGCAGGTGGAGAATTTAGGTAGATCACAAGCCCTACGCCCGTTAAAACAAACATTAATCCAAGAACCAGCAAGTCGTCGCGGCGCTTCCGATACATCCAAAAAAGTCCGGCTATCCCCAGCAAAAGCGGCATCATAAAGAAGTTGTTATGTCCTCTGTTTTTGGCAATGGATGAAGGGAATTGGCTGGAAACCTGCCACGGCAAAACTGTCCCTGCTCCTTCCTCATCGCTTTCCCGCCCCACAAAATTCCACAGAAAATAACGCCAGTACATATGCCCGATCTGGTGACCAAACATGTAGGTGAGATTGTGTTTCATCGTCGGCTTCTGCCCTTCCGCCAGACCTGTCATTTGCTGGTAAAGCTGCGGATGACCCGGCTGCGAGCTGTACATGCGTGGAAAAAGAATGTTGCTGCCCGGCTCATAAGTGTAAACCGGCCTATAATCAATGATTACATATTTACCGTCCTTTTTGCGATAAACCGGCGCGCCACGCTCCTGACTTATGGGTTTGGAAGTAAACGACGGTCCATACAGCAGCGGCCTGCTTTCATATTGTTCCCTTTTCAGATAGGATACGAAACGCAGCACATCACTGGGATTATTTTCATTGATCGGCGGGTTATATTCCGAACGCACCAGCACCATTACATAGGAAGAGTAGCCGACCAGCACGAAAACTAGCGATAGCAGCGCTGTATTGAGCAAAACCATTTCCTTTTTATGCGCATAACGGATCGCCCAGCTTAACGTGCCCAGAAAAAGAATGATGAAAGAGACAATTCCAAAGTTATAGGGAAGTCCCAGCGTATTGACAAAGAAAATCTCAAACTTACCAGCCAGATCCGGCAAGCCCGGAATAATGCCGGAGTTAATGATGACCAAAACAACTAATCCGCAGCAGAATGCTGTTGCCCTCCCTAAAATGGTTGGTTTTGGAAATTTTTTGAAATAATAAACCAATGCAAGGGCCGGAATGGTGACGAGGTTCAGTAAATGCACACCTATGGAAATGCCGATCAGATATGCAATGAGGATCAGCCAGCGGTTTGCAGTTGCCGGCTCGGTTGTCTGCTCCCATTTGAAAACAGCCCAGATCACAATGGCCGTAAAAAACGACGATAGGCCATAAACCTCCGCCTCGGCCGCTGAAAACCAGAACGAATCAGACCAGGCATAGGCAAGCGCGCCGGTTACACCGGAAAAAATCACCAGGACCGCATCGGATTTGCCTAATTGCTGTTCCGTTTTATTTAAGAACTTTCGGACAAGCAATGTGATTGTCCAAAATAAAAACAGAATGGTAAATGCGCTGCTTAGGACCGAAACCATGTTTACCCAATAAGCAACACGGGTAACATCGCCGAATGCCAGCATTGAGAAAAGTCGCCCGACGAGCAGAAAAAAAGGCGCTCCCGGCGGATGGGGCACTTGAAGTTTGAAAGCGGCAGCAATAAATTCACCGCAATCCCAAAAACTGGCCGTGCGCTCCATGGTGAGCGCGTACGTAATGAATGCTGTGGAAAAGACAGCCCAACCGGTAATGTTGCTCCATTTTTTAAAAAGTGTCATGGTAAGTTAAGTTGATCCTGAGGCTCAAAGCTATGGAAAGCGCCCTGAACCGGGACCGGGCCAACTCTTAAAAAAAGTTAACCGAACCTCTCAAAATCAACCATTTAACTTAATTTAACACTTACTATAATGCAAACACATTCCTGAATAAGGTGCTGCACTGCGGCGTATCTTTTGCCCGCTTACGACTGGTGAAAGCTGTTGTTGTGTTTTTTGTAGATTTCAACCTTTTTAAACAATTCAAGGACATTGGTCACTTCCAGCTTTTCAAAAATGCGCGCCTTATAGGTGCTGACCGTGCTTTCCTTGATGTTGAGCTCGATGGCAATGTCCTTAGTCCATTTGCCCGTCAGGAGCATATCCGTGATTTCGAGTTCGCGGTTGGACAGGATTTCAAGGGGGCTTTCGCGTCTCTCCCTTTCGAGCAAGGTGTTGTTAACCAGCTGAACCTGAACCAGGCTGGAGATATACGTCCCGCCGCTCAGGACCGAAGTCACTGCACGTTCCAACTCTTCATTACTTGTATCTTTGGCCAAGAAACCGTTTGCGCCTGCCTTCACGTAATGCAATGCATAAAGCTCTTCTTCCTGCGACGAAAAAACCAGGATCTTTACCTTTTCCTGTACGGACCTGATCCTGGGAATCATATTAAATGCCTCGCCGCCAGGGATCCGGATATCTAAAATAACCAGGTCGAAATGCCTGGAATGTACCATTTTAAGCGTTTCATTGAATGTCCCAACTTCAATTATAACAACAGAGGGCATGAAATCTTCTATCAGCAACTTCACTCCCATCCGGACAATCGAATGATCTTCTACCAATAAGATTGTTTTCATGTCGTGGTTATTTATAATTCCGCTAAAAGTAATTTAATATAGAGGAAAAATAAATAGAACTTTGACTACAACAAATTCATTTTTTGAAAATTACGCTGATAGCGACACCTAGTTTCTCGTTGGGTTCTGCAAGCAGCCTCGCATTGATCAAAGCGCTAACTTCCTTCACAATAACGAGTCCCATTCCAAAACTTTCCGGATCTAATTCGGCGCCCGGCACTTTTTCACTGCTATTTACCCAGCTGATGATCGCAGGATCCATACCAGGTCCGGTGTCTTTGATAATCAGGTGAACCTCGTCCCGGAAATCTTTGTGCGTAACTTCAATGAGACCCTTGCTGGTTACCTTATTGGCATTATCGATCAGATTGTGCAGCACAATGCTGAGTAATTGCACATTGTTTTTAAGTATAACGCCCTGGGGAACAGTGTTCAGAAATTTGTTTCCGCTGCTTTCGGCCTCAGCCATGAAAATGGCAAACTTTTGATCTACCAGCTCATGCACATCCAGATAGTTGAAAGTAACCCGTGTATTCCGATAGCGGAATTGTGTATACTCAAGCAGATTTTTCATAAAATGATAAAGCCGGTAACTGGACTGACTGATAGCCCGTATTGTAGGCAAATCGGGATTGCTTTTGGCCAGACGGCCCGTGGTGGCCATCAAAAACCGGAGGGGACTTTTGATGTCATGTGAAATGCTGGCAAGCAGCAATTTCTGATGCTTGAACTCCGATTCCAGTTTTTTTTGCGACTCTTCCTGGAAAGCGAGACTGGATGTCAGCTCCATTGTACGGGCATCCAGGGCAGAAATGGTGGAGTAAAACGAATTGAAAAAATAATAATTGATTAAAAAAAGGAAGAAGAAATTATGCAGAAGCAGTACCGCAATGGTCATTTTACTCACACCCAAAGGCCCCCAGGGAATTGCGGTGCCCAGCTCGTGTCCCAGATACATGTATATAAAGAAAGGCAAAATCGCGAACAAGGAATAGAACGTCCCCCATTTACTACCGAGGCCATAGAAGCCATAAATGCTGATGATCACAACGTACTGAAGCGTGACAACATGAAAGCCGTCCTCGTACAAGAACAGGTTGGACCAGATAATTAAAACAAAAATGAGGATGGCAATATGTATGGCTTTCCGCCAGTTGAGCCCCAACCGCAATGCAAAGTAATACAGCACCACAACGCCCGTCAGAAACCCTACACGCTTAACCTGAAACGTATGGTTTTCGGCAACATAGAGCGCTAGCAACAATGCGTTGCTTACCAGCCTCAGATGGAGAGACGATGACAAAACTTTTATGCGCGCGATGTTGAGGACATTTTTTTCCTCGGTCAGCTGCTTTTGAACAGGCCAGTCTATGAAAGATAAGTTCATCGAAGGATCAGTACACTACTCCCGGAATAATTATATTTTGATAAAATCGCACATTGAAAACCCTTGCGGACCTGATTTATGAAAGCAAGGATTGTAACGACTTTTGAAAATGGGAGGGGGTTGGTAATGATGCGTTTTTCGATCCAAAAAGCAGCTCTGACGATTAAAAGGACAATTCCAGGCAAAAGTTGCTTCATTTGGTGTGATGATAAACAAAAAAACAAAGTTACCTAAAAATGATCACAAACAATGTAGAGAAATTGCTACAACAGATTTTATAGCCGACTACAATGAATCTAGGTTTTAGATTGTAAATTTGTCTATCCTCTTAACTACTTAGGTATGTGTCGATCCGGTGAGAGGATCATCAAAGATTGAACGTAATGAAATACGTTATAAACGTTGAGTATATCTTACACCTTCCAGTTCTGCTGCGAAGGTGTTTTGTTTTTTGGAATATTAAAAACATCCATTTTCAAACACTTCCCGCAGGACCTGATCCGGCAGCGGCTACCATACTGCCAAACGTTAAATTTTTTGAGGCAAACGGCGTTGAGAAACCGTGTAAAAGTTAAGTAGAGGAACGTGAGCAACCAATGCGTTTTTAATCGGGCATTATTCAGTAAGAGAGGAACGCAAAAAGAGCAATCGTAAAATTTTGCTTGCTAGTTGCCCTGGGCTCTTTCCTGAGCCTGGCGCTTCGATTTCTTTACTTCTCCGGGCGTAAATTCGCCATTAATCCATCTTACAAAATTCTTCGATTGCACCTGGTAAACCTGAGCCGATAAAGGCTTCAAATCCGAGTTTTCAATCTCCTGAAGATAGTCTGCAAGCAGCCTGTTAATCTCTTCCAAATACTGCTTCTGTGTTCTCATGTGGTGTTCTTTAATTAAAACAATAATGTGATTAAATCAAGTCAGAAACAACAAAACCTTGTCTTCTAACTATGTGCAATTATAATTTATTCATTTTATTCCGTTTATATTTTTGTGGTGAGCCTGCCATTTTCAAGGGTGTAGCGTGATCTTCGTGGGGACATGTTTTGGTCTTCTCACCACCTATATGCGATAGGGGCTATACGCAATGCGTACAGCCCCTAATTTCTTCTATAAAAACGTTGAAATCCTCCTAGTCTTTACTACGTAAATATACATCGTTGCTGATGGATTCTAACTTCACATCCGGGCCACCACCTTGGACCGTGCCTTCCAGCAGATATCCCACGATCGGGTTCTTCTGTTTCTTATTTTTGAAATCAATTTCGAAATCGGAATAAACCTCGCCGGTAATGGTCTTCATAGCAACATTAACCCCTTTTGATTTGGGCCAGCTCATATCCACATATCCGCTGATCGTTTTGGCAAAAACTGTTGTAGAGGCGCCTTCTATGTCGATGTTTCCGTCGATTGTTTCGAGTTTGAGCTTCGCATTGCGTGGCAGAAACACCTGGTAATTGATTTCTTTACACATGTAATATCTGTGCGTCCCATCTTTATCATTCCAGCTGCTACGTCCGTTTTCCGGACAATCTTCTTCCTTTCCTTTCTTCATCAATTCATTATCGAAAGCTATTTCCAGGATCACCTCTTCGGTGGTCGCACGATCGGTAACAATCAGGGCATCATTCAGCTTATTACTATTGATCACCGCCCTGATCTTCACGTACACTTCCGGCTTATCCCAATATCTGACCTGAATGCTGTCGGCAAATTTCAGGTTCAGGTTTGCCGTTTGGCCTTCTTTGAAGGGCAGTTTCTTTTCAATGATCCTTTGCGCAGACAATGGTCCGGCAAGCAATGCTAAGACGAGTATTAGTAAGTTGTTTTTCATGGCGCTTGTTGCAAATGGTGGTTATTTTTTGCGAATGTAAATGTTGCTGCTGATCGTATTAAGTTGTACTTCAACGCCTCCCCCATTCGTCGTGCCTTCAATGTTACTTCCGCCGCCCACTTTTGAAAGGCCGTCCTTACTGCTTTTTGTGCCCAGATCGAAGTCCGTATACATCTCACCGTTAATCGACCGCAGCTTCATCGTTGACTTCGCCGAAGCCGGTAATGTTACGTCCACTTCGCCGCTGATGGATGAAATGGCGGTGGGTTTGCTCTGATTAAGCGCTGAAAAAACCACATTCACATCGCCACTCGTCGTGTTCGCCACCACAGGGCCGGTCACATTGGACAGATTGATGTTGGCGCCGTTCGTTTTTATTTCCAGGTCACCATCCATGTTATTGATCACGATTTTAGAACCGCCCTGCCAGTTCACTTCCTGAAATAACACTGAAACCTGTTTTGGCAAACGGATCGTATACTTCACCTCCTTACGGGTTACCTTTTCCACTTTCAGGCCATTGGCTTCGGTTGTAATGGATAGCCCGATTCCCGTGTTATCAACGCCGGTGTGGTAAAGGGGCTTTAAGCCTTTTGCGCGTTCCGGTGGCGCTTCAAACCCCGACGAAGCCTGTATAATGACCTCATCACCAGCATATCCTTCGATTTTCACCTGGCTGGCAGCCATTTCAATGGTCACTTTTTTGTCTTTCGAATTGGCGAGTTTGCCTTTGTATTCGTGCGTCTGGGCCATTGATTCAGCAAGGCACAGCAAGCAACCCATACTCACTAGAAGTACTTTTTTCATGGTTTTTGATTAAAATATGTAATAGAATTAAATGTAGTTTTATGCCATTTGTAAGGTCAGAATGTGTTTTCAGACATCGGCGGCGTTCAGTTCGCTTACTCCCTGCTGGGCTTTGAGCCTCACGACTTCCATCACATCCTGGTTCCTGACCAGTTGCTGAAACGGCTCCACAGCGCGCTTTTCTTTGATCGCAACTAAGACCTCAATCAGCATAATCTGAATGTTCGGATCAGTTTGAATGGCCAGGGATTGCACAAGCGACTCTGCTACATCTGTCTCATCCTGAAAATGTTGCAAAGCCTGACAAGCGGCCAGCCTGACGTTAATGTTAGGATCGAAGTTGAGCGTATTAATGAGCAGCTGCGTGATTTCCTTGTCCACATCGGACAAATCATAACTCTGGTTTATGGCCTGAATGCGTTCGCTGGCAGAGGTTGAGCCCATTTTTTCAAAGGCCAGCACATTTCTCATTTCCGTCTGCGAGACAGATTCTTTCGTTGCGATCATTGGGTCACCTTCCCCGCTGCGCTCCTGAAACACACGTCCACCCAAAAATCCGACGATAAGCAATGCCAGCCCGGCAGCAATGTTCAACAACCAGCTGCCAAATCTGCGCACCGGAGTTTGCTTGGGCGGGTCAAGCAACGCCGAAAGTTCGTTACCGAATGTTAAGGAAGGATATTCATTTCTGGCTTCGGTAAAGTAACCAAACTGTGCTGCGTGACTCGTCAAATGTGCCGGCACATGCTCTTGTTGAAAAAAACGTTTGAGCTCTTTTTCCTCTTCGATGGTCGTTTCGCCTTCGTAATATTTTTCCAGTAATTTTTCAATATCCTGATTCATAGTTGTTTGCTTTAAGATAATTTTCCCGGAGCTTCTGCCTGGCCCTTGACAGCACCGTGCGAATGTTGGCATTGCTCAACCCCGTAACCTGCTCTATCTCCTCAAATGAATACTCCTCGACGTCACGCAGATGCAGTACCAGTTTGTGTTGTTCCGGCAACTCGCCAATTAGCTTGTGCATGAGTGCAGCGCTGTCGCTATTTTCCAGCTGCCGGTGCGGCGACAGCTCGGTTGCCTGCACGCTGCCGACGTCCGCATCGTTCTGCATTTTCCGTTTTTGATGCGATTTCAAGCGGTCCAGGCAGAGGTTTTTGGTCATTTGCACAGCCAATGCTTCAATGCTGTGGTAAGTTTCCAGCTGCTGCCTGTTCGTCCACAACCTCAGCAACACATCCTGAATGGCGTCTTCCGCCTCCTCGCGGTTGCGAAGAAACATTTGCGCCAGTCGGAAAAGGCGTCCCTGCACGGGAAGAATGCGTTGGTTGAAGGCTTGTAAATCCATTTCAAATACAAAGACGACCACACCCGGATTTCGTTACAGATAGGGGGGAATATTTTTTTGGTTGAAATATAAGGAACGCTTATTCGATTTTCTGATAATAAACGTTTGCACATGAATTGGACAAAAAAACATTTTTTAGATTTGGGGGTTCAATAATTATACACACGAACCACAAGCAATATGGATGCTCTAAATCTTTTATCTTCGATCGTCATCATTGCCGCGGCTGTGATGACGATTTACAAAGCAGCCAAGCTGTCTTATAAGCTGTTCACGAATGCGGATCTTACGGTTACCAATACGAAAACTGGTAAATCCGTCAAAATCGGATCGCATCCCACTGAAATCATGGTTAAGAAATTGCTTGAAGTGATCAGCTAATGAGCGATAGCTTACCTGAGCAATCCAACCCTCCTAAGCGGCAAGCGATTAAGGTAACAGGAATTACATTTATCTTAACAAGTGGCCAGGATCGGGTAACCAGTGATTACAATTCAGACACAGGAAATAACAATCCGGATAGCCAATAGCACAGATTAGAGAATTTCATTCTTATTTCAACCATTTGCGGCGCTAATTTGTCAGAAAGTCAGTTACCAGTTACTCAATCTTATAGCCATGACATTAAAAATTGCTTCCCTTATCATAGGTTCCGCGCTTGCCGCCGGCACCGTTACGGCCATTTGTTGCGGTGTTATTTTGCAGCGCAACAGCCCGTTACCGGGCAGTTCACTCCCGGACAATGTGGTGAAAATTGAAAAAGCGGTCCACTGCAAATATATGTACGATGAAATGGCCCACAAGCTCGTCGCTTACAGCGCATCGGAAACTTGCGGAAACGGCCAAAACGGCTTTTCTTACAAGCTCGGAAGCCGAATTTTGGAACTTACAAAAGGCGTCCACGCAGCGCAACGCATCATTACACTTTAACATTAATGTGTTGTCTCAAACATTTCTTCGTAGTGTTTGGACGGTGTAAGAATGCCTCCGCTTTCTGCGTAAAATGATGCGTCAGTAAGGTAAACGCCTTTCTGTGTGCGAACCCAGGAACCTTCTTTTTTGGGATGAAAAGTCATCAGCTTTTCCCAGTTTTTATAATACTGATGGCCATTCGTTTCCTGTAAGCCGACGGTCATACCCGGAAATGGTTGTAAACGTGCCGCCACATTTTTATTCCAGTCAACGAGGATCGGATTAACGGTCAGGTCTGCGCAGAAGCATGGCACTTTCTTCTCGTAGGCAAGTTGCGTTATTTTCATCGTCATACTCAGCGTTTTAGCAATCGCCTTGACTGCAATTGCGCTATAACCCAGCTCGATGCGGTGCGCGGCATCCTCCACGGTGTGCGCGCTTTCGTCCGCAGCAACCCGAACGCCCAAATCGCCCACAAAAGCTTCATTACTTTCTTCGAATGGCTCCTCAATCACCGCAATCTGATCAAACGCGCCTATTTTTTTGGCATGGTCCAGAAAACGCAGCAAGGTTTCCTTCTTCTCATATCGCCCGTTTGCATCAAAATAATAAGGGATCTTGCCGTTTTGCGTGTAAGGCGTTTCGTAATGTCCAATTGCCTTATGCACGGCGCTTAGGAAAGCAATGTCCTTTTCGATCATTTCCTGCTGTGTTCCTGCCGACCCGGTCTTCAATTTCATGATAAAATAACCTTCATCCGCGGCTTGCTTGATCCGCTCCGCCGAAGTTCCAACGCTGAATGACGGAATGCTGGCGACTTTTTCATGTTTATAGGAAAGGCCCGGTTTGTAGGCCGCAGGGATCAGCTTATCAAATTGATCAATGTTGTTTTCCTGGGCATATAAAAGCCAGGCAGCGTTATCAACACACACCAACGCATTGAGTGCAAATGTCTTGCGCAAGTCCGGATTCCCTGTTATCTTTTTTCCATAGGCCAAAACCTCCGGCAATATATCATCGAGCAATTTCACAGGATCTGAGAATGTTGTGCCCTTTACCATTTGCAAAGCCCGCTCGCTCATGGCATACATTAAGGCATTCCCGGCGCTTTCAGAGTGTCCTGCAAAAACCTTTGAATCAGACCATAACACGCCCTGCGTACCAATCCCGATCTTTTTAACGCCCGATTCGGATTCAAGCATTGCAATGGCCTGCCAACTGTCGGTAATGGCGCTTCCTTTGAACCGGTATGGATTCAAAGGTTCTCTTTCAAAATTGGAATCAACATTTTTGATCCTTATCGTTTTCATGGGTCTGGGAAATTGCATGGATGCACTTGTAAGTTCCGGGGCCAGGGCACCTGCCACAGCCATGACGCCGGCCCGGTTTATAAAATCGCGTCGGGATATATTTTCACTGTCTTTTTTTAGCATAGCAATCAGGGACCTGTTTTGGCTGCGGTTTATTTCAAAGGACTCAAAAATGCATTACTACCCTATCGTCAAGTAAATCACCCCTTTTTTGGTATTTGGTAATGCTGCGTATGTAGATAGCGTTATTAATTTCAATTTCGTATATTTCAACCTCCAATCCTGCCGTCATGAAAACATCCAAATTTGCCGGGTCCGGTTTCAGGACCGTCGTGTGGGCTGCTTTTGTAGCTGGTTCACTTGACATCATGGCCGCAGTTGTCGTGTACGCGATCATTATGGATAAAACAACACCCGTCCAGATACTCCTGTCCATAGCGAGTGGTGTGTTCGGTAAAGGGGCTTATGAAGGTGGAAATATGATGGCCGTATACGGCCTGCTGTTTCATTTCCTGATCGCACTGGCATTTGCGCTTTTGTATTTTTTGATATACCAATACACTGCATTTCCCGGCAAACACAAACTACTGAGCGGGATCATTTACGGTATTTTTATCTGGGTGGTAATGAATAGGATCGTACTGCCGATCGCATTTTCGGGAATGCCGGCCGCATCCTGGGATGCCGCTTTACTAGGGATAGCCATTGTAATACTAGCCGTTGGCCTGCCCATTGCCTACATCATACCCACAGGACAGCGTATCCCATAATTCACATTCGACGTATTTCCATAAGGTTCTTTCGGAAAGGGAATAGTTTTTATAGTTCAATATAAAATCAACAACTATTCACCATTCGAGAATATGAGAACTGAAACAGCAGTTTTGCAAGAACCTGTCGCTAAAAAGCGGGAATTACCTGAATTTAAATGGGTAAACCTGACGATCAACGGACAGTCTTTCAAACTTAAATTACAACCCTGGGTAAGCCTGCTTGACGCGATCAGGGAATATGCAGGATTGACCGGAACAAAAAAAGGATGCGACCACGGCCAATGCGGCGCATGCACCGTGCTCATTAACGGCAAACGGATTAATTCCTGCCTCACCCTCGCAGTGATGAAAGACGGCGAGGCTATTACTACCATCGAAGGTCTTTCGGACGGGGCTGTAAATCATCCTTTGCAAGATGCATTTATAGAACACGATGCATTTCAGTGCGGCTATTGTACGCCGGGACAGATTTGCTCCGCTGTGGGCATGATCAACGAGGGCCGGGCACATTCCCTGGAAGATGTTCAGGAACTGATGAGCGGCAACATATGCCGTTGCGGTGCCTATAACAACATCAATGCAGCCATTATGGAAGTTAAATCTAAAATGGCATGAACAGTTTTTCATACAACAAAGCCTATGACGTCGCAGAAGCTGTGGCGGACATTCAGGAGCATGAAGATGCCAGATTCATTGCCGGCGGCACCAATTTGCTGGATCTGATGAAGGAGAATGTGATGAAACCGGATCATTTGACGGACATTAACCGGCTGGATCTGGCGGATATTACAGAAAATGAAGAAGGCGGACTGACCCTCGGCGCACTGGCGACCAATGCAGACACGGCCTGGAACGAGCTGGTTGAGCAACGCTATCCGCTTCTCGCAAAAGCTATTCTTGCAGGCGCATCTCCACAATTGCGCAATATGGCGACCAATGGTGGAAACCTGTTCCAACGCACGCGCTGCTATTATTTTTACGACACCGCCACTGCCTGCAACAAGCGCGAGCCCGGGTCAGGATGTTCCGCGATAAACGGGATTAACCGCATTCACGCCATTTTAGGAACAAGTGAACATTGTATTGCTACACACCCGTCGGATATGTGCGTTGCGCTCGCAGCATTGGATGCGAAGGTAAATGTCACCGGCCCCAACGGTAACAGAACGCTGGAATTTGCCGATTTTCACCGTTTGCCGGAGAATACGCCTCATTTGGATAACAACATCAACCCGGGAGAACTCGTCACTTCTATTGATCTTCCGCCGAGTAATTTTACCAAAAATGTTTTCTACCTGAAAGTCCGCGACCGTCAGTCTTATGCGTTTGCATTGGTTTCGGTTGCTGCCGCATTGGAACTGGAAGGTGATGTGATCAAAGACATCCGGGTTGCCATGGGCGGTGTGGCGCATAAGCCATGGCGCCGCCGGGACGTGGAGGAAAGTTACATTGGGAAGGCTGCTTCAACTGAAAATTTCCGGGAACTGGCCGAAACAATGCTGGCCGGCGCGATCGGGTTTGGTGGTAACACTTTTAAAATTGAGTTGGCTAAAAGAGCCATTGTCCGTGCTTTGAATGAGGCGCTTAAATCAGGTGAAAATTTATGAAAACGCAATATATAGGGAAGCCCGTTAGCCGGGTGGATGGATTGGCTAAGGTTACCGGGACTGCGAAATACTCCGCTGATTTCAAAGTCGAGGGCACGCTTTACGGCTACATTGTGTCGAGCAGCATTGCAAAAGGTAAGATGATAAGCATTGACACATCGCAAGCCATGGCGCAGAAAGGCGTTTTGCAGGTGTTTACGCATGAAAATGTGTCGGGTTTGCCTTGGTTTAGCATTAAATACAAGGATATGGATGCGCCAACGGGTTCGCCATTCCGGCCTTTGCATGATGACAAGATCGTTTACAGCGGCCAGCCGGTTGCGTTGGTCATAGCCGAAACTTTTGAACTGGCCAGATATGCGTCCTCGCTCATTGAAATTGCATATCAGGAAGAAGCTTTCACAACGGATCTGATTAAAAACTTAGGTAAATCATATAAAGCACCTTCGGGTAAAATCGGTTTTGTGCAGCCAAAGTCGCGTGGTGATGCGGAAGATGCCTACGAGCAGGCGGAATTCAAAATGTCCAGCTCCTACCAGCACGGCGCGGAGCATCACAACCCCATGGAGCTGTTTTCTACAACGGCCATCTGGGAGAACGGAAAGCTCACAGTTTATGATAAAACGCAGGGTGTTTCCAATTGCCAGTTTTACATTGGTAACGTGTTTGGACTTGCCTACAAGGATGTGCGGATCATTTCTCCGTATGTTGGCGGCGCTTTCGGTTCGGGATTAAGACCTCAATATCAACTTTTTATGGCTGTACTCGCAGCCTTGGAATTGAAAAGGCCCGTAAAGGTGGGATTAACCAGGCAGCAGATGTTCACCTTCGGGCACAGGCCTGTTACCACGCAGAACGTTGCGCTGAGTGCTTCTGCGGACGGCACATTGGAATCCATTAAACATGAGGCGTTCTCTGAGACTTCGCGTTTTGAAAATTATACCGAAATCATCGTTAACTGGTCCGGGACCATGTATAATTGTGATCATGTAAAACTGAAATATGACCTTGTAGGCCTGGATATGTACACACCTGTGGATATGCGTGCGCCGGGGGCCGTTACGGGTGCGCATGCGATGGAAAGTGCGATGGACGAGCTGGCTTATGAGCTAAAAATGGATCCGCTGATTTTCAGATTGAAGAATTATGCGGATGAGGATCAAACGGAAGGCAAGCCGTTTTCGAGTAAAGAACTGATTGCATGCTATCGCGAAGGTGCGGAAAAATTTGGCTGGACCAAACGGAATGTTGAACCCCGATCCATGCGGGAAGGCAATCAGCTCATTGGGTGGGGCGTTGCTACGGCTGCCTGGGATGCCTTTCAGATGCCGTCCAGGGCAAAAGCACTGCTGTCCATTGATGGAAAGTTGGTTATAAGTAGCGGAACCTCCGACATTGGAACGGGCACTTACACCATTATGACACAGATTGCAGCAGAAAGTCTGGGATTAAAGATTGATGATGTCACATTCAAATTAGGTGATACAAATATGCCCATTGCGCCCTTGGAAGGCGGTTCGTGGACTGCCGCTTCGGTAGGCTCTGCGGTGAAAGGTGTTTGCGAAGATGTGAAAAAGAAACTGACTAAAATGGCGGTCAAAACCGAAGGTTCACCATTTTATCGTGCGGACAAACACGATCTCTCTTTTGATTCGGGTTACATTTCGGATGTAAACGACAGTTCTAGAAACATTTCAATTGTCAATCTGATGCGACTGGCGGGTGTGAATAGTATTGAGGAAACATCCACCAGCGGACCAAATCCGCTCAATAAAATGAAATACACATTCAATTCCCACGCGGCAGTTTTCGCGGAGGTAAAAGTGGATGAAGATCTGGGTATTGTGCGTGTGACGCGCGTGGTCTGCGCGGTGGCGGCAGGGAAGATTTTGAACCCAAAAACAGCCAGAAGTCAGATTTTAGGTGGAGTTGTGTGGGGAATCAGTAAAGCGTTGAAAGAAGAAAGCAAAATGGACCATCAATATGGACGGTTCATGAACCACAATTTATCCGAATATCATGTGCCTGTGAATAAGGATATTAATGATATTGAGGTGATTTTTGTGGAGGAAAAAGATGATATCGTGAACCCGTTGGGCGTGAAAGGCGTCGGTGAGATCGGGATAATTGGTGTGGCGGGTGCTATTGCCAATGCTGTTTTTCACGCAACGGGCGTACGCGTGCGAAATTTGCCGATCACGATGGATAAAGTGCTTCAAATTGCCGAAGATGACAAGAACCAGGTTGCGGTTTAAGGCTGACAATTCGTTTAGAAACCTTATGACGATTGCTTGTCACAAGGTTTCTAAATTTTGTCTATCCATTCAACCATTTTTTTGCGCCCGGCTGCATCCGGAAGTTTGCCCAGGCCAGCGCCCAGATTATCGACCAAATGTTTTACATCCGATGTTCCCGGAATGGCGCAAGTGACAGCTTCGTGGCTTATAATGTATTTCAAAAAATACTGGGCCCAACTGCTAATGCCATAGTCGGCTGCAAAAGCCGGAAGTTCCTTGCCTTTCACAGCTCTGAATAATGCGCCCTGCTCAAACGGCTCGTTGATGATCACCGCCACGCCACTGTCTTTCGCCGCATTCAGCAAACTCTTATCTGCATTGCGTGACCGGATCGAATAGTTGAACTGAACAAAATCAATTTCTTTTGATTTCACAATCTGTTCCAGGCGCGAATGTGCGGAATCTGTGTAATGTGTGACACCAATGTATTTTACTTTACCCTGCGCTTTCCAGTCTTTTAATGTTTTAAGGTGGGTTTGCCAATCCTGCAAATTGTGGACTTGCATCAGATCCATCTTTTTACGGCCCATTTTTTTGAATGAATCATTCATCTGATCAATCCCCTCCTGCTTTCCTGTTGTCCAGACTTTCGTCGCGAAGAAAAACCGGTCATTGTTTTTCAGTTCTGTTGTCAGTTCTCCAATCACTTCTTCCGACCTGCCATACATGGGCGAGGCGTCAATGAGCTTGCCGCCCAACTCCTCCATTTTTTTCAAAACTTCTTTTAATGGAGTCCTTTCCGCCGCAGTCTGGCCTACGTCAAATTGTTGCCAGGAACCAAGCCCTATAACCGGGATTTTTTCTCCACTTGCCGGAATGGCCCTTTGTAACATCATTTTCTGATTGGTTTTTGCATGGGACAACAATGGGTTCAGCAGCATTGCACAGCCGGAGACACCCATACTTTTGATAATATCACGACGGGAAATAAAATGTTCCATATTTATTGGGTAGGATTCTGGAAATTTTCTTGCCCCAATTTACGCAACAATCCCAAAACTACGCCCGGCATCAAAAAAAGGAGCCCGACCAGCGGCCAGGCTCCTTCATCATTTTCACACCAAAACTTAATCAACTATTTTTTCTCAATTGTAACATTTACCTTATAATCCTCGATTTTAGGTGTTTGCGTGCTAATCGGGTAAGGTTGCAATTCACTCACTTTCAACACATAATTCTGACCGCTTAATGTGAATGTCTGGAAATCTGCTTTGCTATCGCCTTTGAACTCAACTTCCACTTCTGTTGTATTTTTTGAATCGGATACATTGAATTTGATTTTTGCACTTCCCATTTGAATGCAAACCACATCTTTTGGGCAGCGGCTGTCGTTTACTTCGCGGAGGTCAACTTTAAGGTCAGCACCCGATGCCGCGATTGTAGTTTGCTGGCGATAAGGCACGCTGGTTGCTTTCAGTTCAGGTTGTGGTGTTGCATCCTGTTTCTGGTCACAGGCCATTGCGGCTACCCAGATCAGTGCAAATAAGATTGTTCGTTTCATGCTAATAGTGCTTTTTAAATACAAATAAAAGAAACACCTGGTCTGAAAAAGGTTGTAACAAAAGTTGAAAAAATTATAGAACTGTTTTAAACCGCAAACGGAAGATCATAGTCCTTGGTAATGGGTTTCGAGCTGCGCGTTTTTACTATGACGCGCGCTTTCAAAGGACTTCCCAATACGAGATAATGTTTGATATACTGGTCTTCGTGAAAGGTCCAGGACTTGTCTTCCAGGAAATATTCTTCCGCATTCTGCTTTCCGGCTTTGTATGCCCATTGTTCCACAACGTTGGGCTCATATGTAACGATGCTTCCCATGCTCGTGATCTGAAGTCCCGGCACGCCGCTATTGCCGAGCTCGGTGCAGCTTTCCACGACAACGTTAATGGATGAATTGTCTTCCAGGTCTTTTACCGACCATTGGTCGAGTAGTGTTTTTAAATTAGCCATTTGGATGTGCTTTGATTTAAGTGTAGAAGCAAAGAAACATCGCTGATCCGGATAGGCAGATCATCATTTATTCTACGGCCAATGTAAAATAGCGAAAGGCAGGATCAGGGATTATTGAAAGGATAACCGTTTCTTATACAAAACAAAACAGCCGGAAACTTTCCCGGCTGTTTTTTAAAATTGTGGAAAAAACTATACTCTATCCCACATTATTTCCGTCTTTATCTAATTTCACCCTGGCACTTTCACCGCCTTTGGCTACTTGCAATTCGTAATATGGAGTCTTGTCGCCTTCTTTTATCAAAAAGGCCTTCTTCACTGTCCAACCTGAAAACTCCTCACCTTTGATCGTTTTTTTAATCCCCTCTGGAAGATCTTCCGGTTTTACTGCCACTTTATCTTCTTTGGTAGTCGTAGTGGTCTTTGTAGTCGTCTCTTGCTTCGTTTCCGTTTGAGCCGACTCTGCTGTCTGCGCCGTGGCCTGAACAGAAGCGAAAGAGATAAGTCCTAAGGCAAATGCCGATACTATTAGCTTTTTCATAATGTAGGTTCTTTTGAACTTGTTTTATTTTGCGATTCTGTGCATTCGCACTGTTGCATGATTAACTAACATCATTATGCCAAAATATCTAAATTACTAATAATCAGTTACTTATACGAATTTCGAATGGTGTGATTGTGCTGAACGAAATCCACGTTTTGTGGGATTAGTCTTCAAGACCACATCAATTAAGCACCTGACCATTCTTGTTAACCTTCATGCGCGATTGCTCATCGGCCTTGCGAACAACCAGTTCATAATACTCACCGCCGTCGTCCGCTATGACCAGGTATGCATCTGAAATTGTCCATCCTGCATAGGATTTGCTGTTCAATGCATTTCTCACTTTTTCTGGCAGATCCTCCGGCCGCAGCTGCACGCGCTTTTCGAGCTCGACCACAGTTGCCTTTTTCACAATATTTGCCTTGCTTATGCCTCCGCCACGATACATGGAACCGATCACGCCAAATCCGTATAGAATCGAGATAAGTAAAAGTCCCATTTCGAAAAACATCTGTCTTTTTTTCATGATAGTCAATAGCCAACTGACGCCTGGGTCGGAGTCTCTGTCATTAAGCTAAAATTATGCCTGCCGTAAAAAAGACGAAGCCACGTTCCAAACGGAACGTGGCTTCTACATTGCATTCTCAAACAGTTACTTATCGTAACCCGGGTTTTGAACCAGTTTCGCGTTACGGTTGATCTCGTCACGGCTGAAAGGACGGAAATACATCTTATCAACCCACGTCCGGTTTTCGTGCGATTTCTCGACAACCGGCGTATAGGTGTAAGTATAAATGTCTGTATCGTAATGATATGGCTCTCTCATAGACTTACCAGCCTTGAATTTGCCCAACACATTGATATACTCCAATGGACGGCCCAATGTTTCTTTGGCGATCATCCAGCGACGTGCATCATGGTAACGTTGTTCTTCGTAAGCCATTTCAATGCGTTTTTCGTGGCGGTAAGCTTCTTTCAAAGCCGCGCCAGTCACTTTCAATGCAGGCATACCCGCACGGAAACGAATCCTGTTCAGCCATAACAATGCTTCTGCTTCCTGACCAACCTCAATGCTCGCTTCAACATAGTTGAACACAACTTCGGTTGTGCGAAGGAACGGCCAGGGAATGTCCTGACGGTCTGTATTGTCGTACAATGCAGGGTTTGGATCAATGAATTTACGCATATAATAACCTGTGCGGCTACCATTCCAGTCTTCAATTGAGCTGCTGCGTGTATCCAATCCCTTGCGGTTGATCAATGCTCCTTTGTCATCCAAAAGGTCATAAGCGCCTGTCTGGATCTGATTTGCAGGATCTTTTGCATCCGAAGGACGTGGCTTCCAGTTTGCACCGTCATACATTACGGTGGCGTAAAAACGTGGATCGCGGTTCGTGTACGGTGCCGCTTTGTGCGTAGGATTGGTCCAAGAGAAACGGGTTCCGTCCATCAATTCATAATCATCCACCAAAAGACCGATCGGCGTGTTTCCGGCCCAGTTGTGATAACCGTTAGGCCCGTTGTTCAATCCCATCTGACGGGCGCCTTCGCTAAGGCTAGGCGTAAAAAATCGTCCGAAAATGATCTCATTCGCAGCCGAAGCATCTAGGGTTTTATCACCACTGGCTCCGCCCATTGCAATTGAAATGTAATTAGTCTTTCCTTGCGCGGCAGTTACCGGAGCAGTCAGGTTAAGCTTATAACCACCATCCGTTGCGGTCAGTGCAGCTTTTGCAGCAGCTTGTGCAGCAGTCCAGCGCGCTTTTCTGTCACCGGAAACATAACCCAGGAATTCCGGATTAGGGTACGCAGCAATCACAGCCGATTTGGCTTTCGCAGTTGGTATATCATGCAGATCGCTGGCAGCATATAGCAACACCCTCGATTTCAAAGCCAATGCAGCGGCTTCAGTCGCACGGCCTTTCACAAGTGTTTTGCCTTTTAACAATAGCGCAGCGCTGTCAAGGTCAGTTACGATACGGGTCACGCATTCCTCGTAAGTGTTACGAGGCACGGAGTAATCTTCATTCAGGTTATAAACCTTCGTGATAATCGGGGCAGAACCGTAGTACCGAACAAGTTGCTGATAGTAATAACCGCGCAAAAAGTAAGATTCCCCCATCAGACGCGCTTTCAAAGTTTCGTCGGTGAAAGTTGCCGTCTTAAGATTCGCAATAGCCAGGTTGGTTGCCCGGATCCGCGTATACATGGGTCCCCAGCCGTAAGTATCATCTACCCAGCCTAGGTTGGAAGGACTTAAACTTCCTTCATTCACCGTATTAATGTTCCGGCCTGTATGGGTAAATACTGCTTCATCTGTAAGGGAAGCAAGCATTTGCTCACTGAAACCGCCTTGCTGAAGACCAGCGTAAATTCCCGTCACAAAGCCTTCGGCCAAAGGACCTTCTTTCCAAACTTCTTCTGACGGAATTTCAGTTGGAGGCGTTACGTCCAAAAATTCCGTGTCGCAAGACACCAGCCCGATCGGGCCCAGTGCTGCTAAAAATATCCAATGTTTATAATTCAGTTTCATTTCTAATTCTTAAAAAGTTACACGTACACCTGCATTAAGTACTCGCGACTGCGGATAGTATTGTCCGTTTGAGCTGGTCGATTCCGGATCCCAGATTTTGATCTTATCGAATGTGAACAGGTTAAGTCCATTTACATACACCCTCAAATTACCCAAACCGATTTTGCTTCCTATTTCAGAAGGCAGGTTGTAGCCAAGCTCGATGTTTTTAAGACGCAAATAATTGTTGCTTCTCAAGAAGTAAGTGTTGGCACCAGCATTATCAAAATTGGTATAATAAGTGTTATTTCTGTTTGCAAGCCTTGGCTCTGTTGAACTTGGATTGTCGATAGTCCAACGGTTATCGTAAGCATATTGCAGGTAGTTACCAATGTCACCGGATTCAGTTTGTCCGATATATTGCAACCCGCCCAATGCTCCCTGGAACAGGATTGAAAGGTCAAATGCTTTGTAACCCAGGTTGATCGCTGCACCGCCTGTAAATTGCGGACGGTTTGTTTTTTCGGATCTCACTTTGTCATCGGCAGTAATTCTTCCATCATTGTTCACGTCTTTGAACTTCATGTCACCCGGACGGATTGAACCAGTGATACCGCTGTAATCCAATGGATTGGAGTCAACTTCTCCCTGATCGCGGAACACACCGTCGTATTGGTAAGCCAGGAATGAATTATATGGCATTCCGGTAGTCTGCTGGTAAGCAGGCGCACCCGGTGTTTCATCCCAGTATTTGATCTGGTTTTTGGCATAACCACCATTCACGCTCACTGAGTAAGTGAAATTGTCTGCGCTGCCATCGTAACTCACTTTAAATTCCCATCCCTTATTTTGCAGTTTACCTAGGTTTTGAGGAGGAAGTTTTCCATCAATACCGGCACTTGAAGGCGTTGAGCCAGTTTTTGGGATCAGGATATTCGAGCGATTGTTTACAAAATAATCAAATTCGAAAGCCACTTTATCACGGAACAATGTACCCTCGATACCGAAGTTCATGTTATTCGCAACCTCCCAGGTAAACGCCTTGTTGGCAACGCGCGATTCAAGAAGTGTTTTAGCAACCTGGTCGTTGATCACGTAAGAGCCAAAACCCATAGTAGACAAATATTGGTATTCAGCAAGTGTTTCTGTTCCGAGCAAGTAAGGCTCAGCACCCATTTGACCCCACGAACCGCGAATTTTAACATTGTTCATGAAATTGATATTGCCTTTCCAGAAATCTTCTTCTGAAATTCTCCAACCCGCTGAAACCCCAGGGAAGAAACCGAAACGGCCATCTTGCGGGAATACATAAGAACCATCTACACGCCACAGGAACTCAGCAAGATATTTTTCCTTGAAGTTATACCCTGCTCTACCAAAATAGCTCAAACGGGCTCTGCTGAACAGATCTGTGTTATTGATCGTCTGACCATTAACCGTTGCAGTTCCTGAGTTACCAATGTTTTGCTCTGGCGTTCCACCCGCAAAAAGCTGATCTACAACTGGTGAGATAAAGTAGCGACGGTAAGCAAAAAATCCATCCGCATCTACTTTTTCACGCTGAATACCAGCCATCACATTGAAATTGTGTGAGCCAACCGATTTCTCGTAAGAAACCTGGCCTGTCAACTGAATAGATAATTCCTGAGAAGAAGTTTCAGTCAAACGTGGATCACTGAATGTAGAGCGAACAGTTCCTGTAAGGAATGGAGAAGTTCCATCCGCTTCGTAGGTTTTTTTATCCCAAAAATAAAGCGTCCATGGTTTCTGGAAAGATTTCTGACGACGGATCTGCTTATCGATCGCAGCCATTGCATTTACTTTCAAACCTTCTACACCCGGAATAAGGATTTCAATGGATCCATTTGTTTGAATGTAGTCGCGTTTATCGTGGTTATAACCCGTTGTATTTGTTGTGATAACCGCCGGGTTCTGACCATTTTCGATATCAGGACCAGGTCGTCCGTCAGGCCAGATCGCAATTTCAGTTGGTTTTCCACGCATTAACATACGGAAAATATCTCCTGCGCCACCACCATTTGGAAAGCGACGGAACTCTTCACGAAGCGTCAAGCCCAGGTTTGCACTTACATACTTGTTGATTTTTGTATCGAGATTGATACGCATATCATATTGTTTGTAACCCGTTGCAGAATTCACATAGTTACCTTCCTGGTTAATGTGTCCAAGCGATGCAAGATATTTAATGTTCTCGCTACCACCAGTTAACTGCAAATTATGACGTTGCTGCGGCGACCAGTTACGGATCACGCTGTCATACCAGTCTGTATTGGGGTGGATCAAAGGATCCGATCCATCGGTAAATTTCTGAATGTCATCTGGTGTGAAAACCGCATTCAAAACGTTTCCGTTGTCTTTTCTTGTGTAAGCGCCGTTGGTGTTGAAACCTTGAAGCGCACCATCCCATTCACCAACTGCAAGGTTGTCATAAATCTGCAATTCGTTACGGATTGTAGCGTATTGTGTTGCATTTGACATCGTTGGCGTACGGGTCGGCTGAGCCATACCCATGTTGAAGTCATACGACAACTGAGGTTTTCCGGTTTTACCACGTTTTGTGGTAATCAAAATAACTCCATTACCCGCACGTGAACCATAGATCGCAGCAGCCGCATCTTTCAATACGGATACGCTTTCAATGTCAGCAGGATTCAAACGGTCCAAACCACCACTCCGGTTAGGAACACCATCCACAACGATCAATGCATTACTGTTACCCAGCGAGTTGGTTCCACGAATACGGATGGCAGAACCATCGTATCCCGGCTCCCCACTGCCTTGCACAGCCGAAACACCAGGTAACCGTCCGCTCAAAGTGTTGGAAAGGTTGGTTGCGGGCGCTTTTGCAAGCTCGCCACCTTTAACCGCTGTAACCGAACCTGTTAATGTTGCTTTTTTCGCTGTACCATAACCTACAACCACAACTTCTTCCAAAGCCTTCGTGTCGGTAAGCAATTTCACATCCAGGCTGGTTTTGTTACCCAAAGGAATTTCCTGGGTAATGTAACCAATAAATGAAAACACCAATGTACTCGTTCCAGGCGCATTAACCGTGTAATTCCCCTCCAAATCCGTGACGGTACCCGTAGATGTACCTTTCACCACAACGCTAACGCCGGGAAGCCCCTGCGACTGCTCATCATTGACTTTTCCCTTTACCGTAACATCCTGAGCAAATGCAGCGGCCGTGACGATGAATGTCAGAAAAAGGGAAAAAAAGTACCGGCTTAGGCCCCGGTCTCTTTCAGGTTTAGAAATCCCCATAAGTAGAGTATAGATAGTAAATAGTTAAAAAATAGTTAAACATTGAAAAATCTTGATCCTTATATAAATGGCATTTCGGGTGTCGTCTCGGCTACTCTCTGTGTCTTTTCTACACAATTATTTCAATTAAAAATCGGTAACATTCTATCCCCTGCGAGACGTTAGTTTTCGCAGAAAGCAATCAGCAAAAATTAGAGGGGTTAAAGCAAAAGCGACACTTGCGCTGCTCTCATATTCCGTCGCTGCGGAGCCGGTATATTGTAACCGGGAGTACAAAAAGATATGATATTATTCACATAAACAAGCATTCCTGCTTTCTGACTATGTTTTCTTCGAAAATAACCATAGGTTACTTAACGTATAACCAATAACCGTGTCATTTCGACACTTAAATCTTGTTTATTCCATAAATTGTCACAAAAATTGATTATGATGGAGTCTTCACAAAAACCTTTCAACACTTTTTCCTAGCCATCTTCGGCCATATGCCGCAGAGAAGAGAGAACCAAACATCTGTTCGGTCCGTAGCTGTTATAACTAATTGAGAATTGCTTTTATTATGTTTTAAAAGAAAATATTTATGTAATCGTTATAAGATATGCTTATACGATATTTTTAAAAACTTATGAAAAACAAATTACATTTGTGGGGAGTAAAAAGTCATCATTGCACACCAAATCACTAACATATCCAACTCAATGCGCTGTCCAGCCGCCGTCGACGGTAAGGATGGAGCCGACCATGTAGCTGGATGCTTCGCTGGATAGGAATATGGCGGCACCCTGGATTTCTTGGAGATTGGCCCAGCGCTGCAGGGCTGTGGCGCCGATGATGATGTCGCGGGCTTCGTCGCTATCGGCGATGGGAATGTTCATTTCGGTGAGAAATGGGCCCGGGCAGATTGCGTTGACGTTAATATTGAAAGGCGCCAGTTCCATGGCTAACGCGCGCGTCATTTGCACGACCGCGCCCTTGCTAGCCGTGTAAGGCGTTCTGTTTGCAAGGCCAACGAGTCCGAGCGTGCTGGCTAGGTTAATGATTTTGCCGCTTCGTTGCTGCTTCATAAGAGGGGTTACGGCCCGTGAAGCCAGCCACGTGCCATTAACATTCACTTCCATAACCTGATTGAAATCCGCAGGAGAAAGCTGGTCGATCGGGCCGCGTATATTGATCCCCGCGCTGTTGATCAGGATATCGATTTTTCCAAAAGTCTCAACCACAAATCTTACCATGGCCTCAGTCTGATCGACGCTCGTGATGTCTGCTGCAAAAGAAGTAACCTGTGTTCCGAATGCGCGTAATTCCGCGGCGCTTTTCTCGCCATCGAGTGCATTGCGATTTACCAGCACAATGTTCGCCCCGGCCGAGGCAAGTCCGGCAGCCATGGCAAGTCCTAGGCCCTTAGAGCCACCGGTTATGACGGCTACCTTGCCAGATAAATCAAAAAGCTTTATTCCCGGTAAATCGGAGACCGACATCATGTTTAATACTGATGAAAAGCTTGCGATACGAATTCAAGCACTTTTGGAAGCGATTCACGCCAGTAAGTCCAGTTATGCGCGCCCTCGCGGATCCTGAACTCATGCGGAATCTCTTTCTTTTTCATGGCAATGTGCACCAGACTGTTTCCTTCATAAAGAAAATCATCGTCTCCACAGTCAATATACCAGCGAATTGCCTTTTTCTGATCGTCTTTAATATTATTGATCAACGCCAATGCGCTGTGCCGATTGTAGTAATTGGTAACCGTCGAATCCTGAATGTCGGGATTGTTGCGAACCAGATTCTTTTTAGCGTCTTCAACAGTGATAGGCCCGGCAGATGCGCTTAACGGACAAGCAGACGAAAACAGCTCGGGGTGATGCAGCGCGTACATGTAAGTGCCGCCGCCACCCATCGAAAGTCCTGCAACTGCCCGGAAACGCTTGTTGGCTTTGATACGAAACTTTTTTTCCACATGCGGCATGAGTTCCTGGAAAAAGAAATCTTCATAATTCCAGTCACCCTTTACATCATTAAAATAACCTCGTCTGCCCGTGTCCGCATCCGGCATGACAATGATCATCGGCGTGGCTGTGCCTTCGCGTATGGCTTTGTCGGTAATGTTGAGGACTTCTCCAAACTGAACCCAGCCGGTATGATCATCGCCAGCGCCGTGCAGCAAATAAAGGACAGGATAGCTTCTTTCTGAAGTCGCATAATCGGGCGGCAGGTAAATCGCGTATTTTCTTTCCGATTTCAGCAGCTTGCTGGGGACTGATAAATTATCCATCACCTTGCCCGTTTGCGCAAAGGCCGAAAGCGTATGCATAGCCAGAAAAAAAGTACAGATTACCTGCTTCATACGTCCGATTGGATTAGGGTTAAAATATGCTCCGGCTTAAAAAGGAACCACGTATCACACTTTACCCGCAATGTTGGTAATCATTCCTTTAAAAATAAATGCATGGAACGGAAGCACGGCATACCAGTAAAGCCTGCCCATCAATCCAAGCGGCCGAAAAGTGGCTGTTTGCCTTAGCACATTGTTTTCGTCCAGACAAAATTCCAACCAGGCCTCGCCGGGAAGCTTCATTTCGGCATACAACAAAAGTCTTTTTTCTTCCTTATTAGCCAGCAGCACACGCCAGAAATCAAGCGGATCGCCGGGGTAGATTTGCTCAGGGTGCCTCCTGCCTCGTCGCAACCCCACCCCGCCTGTGACTTTGTCCATAAATCCACGGATCTCCCAAAGCCAGGTGCCATAATACCAGCCGGTTTTCCCGCCTATCGACCAGATCCGTTTCATTACATATTCGGGATCATCGATTTTGAGTTCTCTTTTATCAATAAAACAGCCGTTGGTGGGCACCTGCATGTAACTGGAAATGCCTTTGGAAAGTGCGGCGCTGCTCTGCGCCCCGGTCCAGCTGGAAAGAACCTGGTTCTGTTCTATTTTGTCAAACGCCAGACTAATCGCCTTTTCATAGCCTAACAATTCAATATGAAGCTTCTCTGCCAGATCATTTGGCCGGCAAACAACCTTCACCTTCATGCTATGAACCAGATTTTTAGCCAGCGAATAAGATGTGGAAGTGACAAAGTACAGCCAGTAGGAAGATAATTTCGGCGTCATAACCGGCACAACCAGAATCCGTCTTTTCAACCCACGGACCTGCGCGAATTTCAACAACATTTGTTTGTAAGTGAGAATGTCCGGGCCGCCTATATCGAAGCTTTTGCCATAGGTTTCCTCTAAAAGCAATGTTCCGGTGAGGAAATCGACCACATTACGGATTGCTATGGGCTGGCATTGCGTGTGCAGCCAGCGCGGCGTAATCATCACGGGCAGTTTTTCAACAAGATCCCTGATTATCTCAAAAGACGCGCTGCCCGATCCGACAATGATGCCTGCGCGCAATGTGGTTAATGCATAATGATCGGATTTGAGAATTTCCTCGACATTTTTCCGGGATAGCAAATGTTTGGAGAGCTCCTCTTCATTGATAATTCCGCTCAGGTAAATAACCTGCCTGGCTCTTGTTTTTTCAATCCTTTGCTTAAAATGCTTTGCGGTGGTTTCTTCCAGTTCCTCAAAATCCCCGCTGCCTGCTGACATGGAATGAATGAGATAATAAGCGACATCAATGTCTTCCGGGATGTGAGCAAGCGTTGCTTCATTCAGAAAATCCACTTCTATAACCGTTGCGCCAGGAAATTGCGGCGCATTGAAACGCTGCTTATCCCTGACGCAACAAAAAACCTCATGCCCTGCTTCCAGCAACACCGGAAGTAATCGCTGTGCAATGTATCCGGTGGCACCTGTCAGTAGGATTTTCATTCAGTTTCGTTTTTTACTTCTTTTTAACTTTCATCGCAACCGGGTCCCAGTTGATGATCTTTTTGGAAAAATAACTTTCATTACAAGCCAGCACCGGAGCCGCCGCGCGGAAACCGAAAATAGGATCCTCAACGGTGCCTACGCTTCCTTTTTTAATGTTATCAAAAAAATCAGCGAAGTGATTGGCGTGCGCGTCGTCTTCTTTTGGCGCAGTGAACTTCACTTCTTTTACCGGGTCTGCCTTGCGGGTGTCTTCGGGATATTGTGCGTCATATTGCTTCTTGAATTCCTTTTGCTCACTTTCCGAAAACGTGTTATAACTGTCGTAACCACCGAAACCAGGTGCTTTTGGCAATTTTTTCTTAGTTAACACTAAATTATTTTCGGTAAATTCTATCTGTCCTTCTGTTCCGATCAGGCGTGTATTGTTGGCAATTGCACCTGCATTGGCAAAATTCACGCGAAGCACCATCTGGAAATTGGCATGAATGTCGGTCTTGGGGTAATCCAGGATCGACACCAGCACATCCGGCACGTCGCGGCCATCTTTCCAGTAACTGAGCTCGCCTGATGACATAATGCGCTCCGGGCCCAGCGAATTGGTTACAAAATGCACGCCAGTGATCAAATGCACAAATAAATCCCCTCCTACACCTGTCCCATAATCCCGGTAATTTCTCCATCTGAAAAAACGCTTGGCCTCAAACGGCACTTTTGGCGCATCACCCAGAAACTGGTCCCAATCCAATGTGGTTTGCGAAGCATCCGTCGGGATTGAATAATTCCAGGCCCCTATCGAATTAAAGCGGTCATTATTGGATTCCACATAATTGATCTCGCCAATTTCGCCCGCCTGAAACAGCCTTTTTGCTTCCTTAAACGAGGCTGAACTGATCCGCTGGCTGCCGATCTGCATGGTCTTGCCTGATTTTTTCCAGGCATCGATCACCGATAGCCCTTCATTAATGTGATGTACCATTGGTTTTTCACAGTAAACATGCTTTCCGGCTTGGAGTGAGGCTTTGGTAATGTGATCATGCCAATGGTCGGGAGTGACGATGAGGACGGCATCTATGTCTTTTCTTTCTAAAATCTGGCGATAATCACGCGTTGTAAAAATATCCTTCCCGAAAACTTCCTTCACGCGCGTCAGCCTGCCATCGTACAGGTCAGCAGCGGCAACAAATTCTGCATCGGGAGCGCCCCTTAATGCGGCTTTCGTGTCCTGATTGCCCTGAATTCCCATGCCAATGGTGGCAAAACGAATCTTGTCATTCGGGCTGATCTTTTTGAGATCTTTGATAATGTTAAAAGGCTTGGCAATGCTTTCAGTGGCTAATAAAGCTGAGGCAGCTGTTACGTTCCTGAGAAATTTCCGTCGGGTAGGATTCATGTTAAATATGACTAAAATGTTACATTGTGATGATTCCACTAAAATAAGGAATAAATATTTGTCGAACCACAACGAGCTTCTATTTAGAATTTATGGACGAAACGCAGCGCAAAAAACTTGTAAATGAACTCATTAGCCTCATTGAAAAAGGCAATGCACACGTCAGTTTTAAAGATTCAGTAGCCGATTTACCATCCGGATTACGCACAGTTATTCCCGAAAACCTGCCTTACAGCATCTGGCAATTGGTTGAACACATCCGGATCGCACAGAAAGATATTGTAGATTTTTCAGCCTCGGCCGACAGCAAGTCACTGGCCTGGCCGGACGACTACTGGGTTGAACCGACCGATGCGGTCAGTGACGACGATTGGAATAATGCATTGAAACAAATTGAAGAGGACCAGCAGCGTTTTCAGGCTTTATTAGAGGAGAAGCAAAATGATCTGTTTGCACCGCTGCCTTGGGGAACGGGACAAAGTTTGCTGCGGGAGGCCATGCTCATTGCCGATCACAATGCCTATCACACCGCCGAGATAGTGATTGCGAGACGATTATTAAAGAGTTGGAAATAAAACGGCAGTCGCGGACTTTTATAATTCTTCTATAAAAATATCTTTATAAAAAACCTTTGCCTTACCGCCGCCATGGATCTGTAAGCCAATGATGCCTTGCTGAGGAATGAATTTGTCGGGTTCGGTGTAATCCACGGTTTGCTTGCCATTGAGCATAATCCGGATCCGACCATTTTCACTCCTGACTTGATAGTCGTTCCAATCATTGAGCTTAACCAATTTGAGTACCTCAACGGAATCAGGGGCGATGAGCGTTTTGTTCCGGCGAGACTCGTCGTAAAGACTTGCCCAGAACTTCGCTCCCAGGTCTGCCTGATACCCGATCATTTCGTAAGACGGATCTTTGGATCTTACGCTGTGAAACTGAACGCCCGTATTAATGAAGCCTTCATGACCGGTCAGCTTGAATTTAACATTCAGGATAAAATTGGAATAGGTTTTCCTGGTACACAAAAAATTATTGTGAGGAACCGTTTCTTCCAGAGAGCCGCCGGCAATGGCGCCGTTCTCAATTTTCCAGGTTTTTACTGTGTCACCCTCCCAGCCGTTAAATGTCTTGCCGTCAAACAGCGAAACTTTCTTTTTCTGGGGAATCATGGCAAAAACGGTTAGCATCATAACCGCCAGGAATAAGTAGGATCGCGTTTTTAGCATAATGTCAGCATGAATATGATTACGGATAAAAGTCTTCTTGCCAAATTCTTTACTATCCGCCCCTGGGCCTAATCCAAAATAGGTTCGCCCGCTCAATCACGCGTTACTGCTTTATCATTAATATCAGTATTTTTACAGACAATGTATATTTCAAGTATTGAGGAAACCGAATACGAAGCTGGATTTATTAAAAATGATCGAAACGCTTAACAATAGCAATAAAGACAACCTGCTTGTGGCCATTGAAAGGTTTGAGCTTGTGGCAAAAGCAACGCACGATGTCATTTGGGACTGGGACCTTGAAAAAGGCACGGTTTGGTGGAACGAGGGAATGAAAGAAGTTTTTGGACACACACCTCAGGAGATTGAACCGGGGCCGGAAAGCTGGTTCAACCGCATCCATCCGGACGATCGGAACAAGGTGATCCATCATATGCATGTTGCCATCAACCGTGCAGATTCTAATCGGATGGACCAATATCGTTTCCGCCGGGCAGATGGCAGCTATGCTTACGTGCACGACCGGGGTTATACCATCCATGTGGATGGAAAGGCGGTGAGAATGGTTGGCTCGATGAGAGACCTTTCCGAAAAAATGCAGTCGGACGAGGCACGGCTTGAAAGCGAGGCCAATTTGCAATTTGCGTTAAGTGCGGCCCAGCTCGGTGTCTGGAATATGAATCCGGAAACGGGTGTCGTTTACTTTGATGAGCGGTGCAGGGGACTTTACGGAAACCCCTCTGAGGAAATCCTTAACTATGAAAGTTTAATTCAACACATTCATTTTGAAGACCGGGAAAAAGTGGTCAATGGTATCTCCCATGCATTGGATCCGGAAAAGCGGGCTGCTTATGACATTCGTTACAGAACGGTTGGCGCGTCAGATAAAACTTTGCGCTGGCTGCATTGCACCGGCAAAGCCTACTTTACACCAGAAGGCGTTCCATATCGGTTTTCGGGTGTTTCCCGCAATGTGACTGATGAAATATCCAGTAAGGAAAGGGTTGCGTGGGCGGACCAGCAGGCCGCAATGACAATAGAAGGTTCCGGGGCAGGATCCTTCCTGGTCACGCTTGATTCCAATGAGCTTATTTACTCTCCAACCATGTCGCGCATCATTACGGGCAGGGAGAGCAGCGCCATTTCGAGGGATGTATTCGTCAGGCACGTGCATCCGGAAGATTTTGAGAAAAGATCAGCTGCCTACGAAACCGCTTCAAAAACAGGCGAACTGCGTTATGAAGCCCGTTTTGTGTGGCATGACAACTCGGTTCACTGGGTGAGGGTTATCGGGCAATATCTTTACGACAGCACCGGGAAAGCCATTTCTCTTTCGGGCATCGTGATGGACATCACGGACCGCATCGAGTCCGAAAATATAATCAGGACGAGTGAAGAACATTTGCGTAAGCTTATTGAGCAGGCGCCTGTTGCAACAAGCATGTTCATTGGCAAAGATATGATCATTGATTTGCCGAATGAGGCCATGTTAAAAATCTGGGGAAAAGGAGCCGGCGTGATTGGGAAACCATTGCGGGAAGCACTTCCTGAACTGGAAAACCAGCCTTTTCTGCAAATACTGGATGATATTTTTGAAACCGGAAAGCCCTATGCCGCATCCGGCAGCCGGGCCGACCTGATGATTGACGGTGTACTCGAAACTTTTTATTTTGACTTCAGTTACAAGCCATTACGCAACTCGACAGGCGAAATTTATGCAATCCTGAACATGGCCGTAGATGTAACCGAACAAGTAAAATCCCGCCAGGCGCTGGAACAAAGCGAAGAGCGCTATCGCCAGCTTGTCAATGAATTGGAGCGAAGGGTGCAAAAACGCACGGAGGAACTTCACCAGGCCAATCAGGAGCTGGTTAATTCTAACAGCAATTTGCAACAATTTGCCTATGCTGCGAGCCACGATATGCAGGAACCGTTACGTAAAATCCAGTCTTTCAGCTCGCGCTTGCAAACCGTTTATGGAGGGTCGTTCGACGAAAACGGTGTCTTTATGCTCAACAGAATTCAGGACGCCTCCAAAAGAATGTCGAGCATGATTGACGATTTGCTTGCTTATTCAAGGCTTACCACCCGGGACAGTGCCTTTGAGCCAGTTGATCTGAAAAAAATCGCATCCGCGGTGATTGCAGACCTGGAATTTTCAATTGAAGAACAAAAGTCCCAAATCAAGGTCGGGCCGCTGCCTGTTGTCTGGGGCAATCCTGCTCAGTTAACTCAACTTGTCCAAAATTTGCTGAGCAATGCAATTAAATACAGGAAACAGAATGTGCAGTCAATCATTGAAATCCATGCTCACGGGCTGGACGAGCAGGAACTCAGCGCATTACCACGGATATTACCGGAACATTCGTACATCAGGATTGAAGTCAGCGACAACGGCATCGGCTTCGACGAAAAATATCTTGACAGAATATTTCAAATGTTCCAGCGCTTGCATGGGCGCGGCGAATTTTCTGGCTCGGGCATTGGGCTGGCATTATGTAAAAAGGTTGTCCAAAACCATCACGGCCACATTACCGCCCAAAGTGAGCCCGACAAAGGTTCAACTTTTATGGTGTATCTACCCATTCCAAACTGATCAAATGCGACTCGTCTGCTTTATTTCTTCCAGACATCCTGATATTCGTCAGGATGTTTTTTAAATTGAACATGCACATATTCGCATAATGGAACCACTTGAAGCTCATGTTTGCGCGCGTATTCAACCATCTCATACAGCATTAGCTTCGCAAGGCCTTTTCCCGACATATTTTCGTCAACTTCGGTGTGGTAAACCGTCAGCGCAGTTTCGCTGACACCGATCACCATTTCCCCGACCTGCTTTCCTTCTTCTTCAAGATAAAACGCTCCTCTTTTGCGCGCATCCAGCTTTAATTTTACCTCACTCATACATTTTTTTGATATACCAGAAAATCAACATGATGGCCGCTAAATAATTGTTCCCGCCATAGGTTGCCAAATTCACCCATATTCAAGTAAAAACCAAATTAGTTGAGGATGATTCTATAATTTCGCCGCTCTCTATAATTTCCGCCGCTCAAAGCAAATTTATATGTCGCACTTTCCTGTTACGAGTTCGAACTTATCGACGTCCCATTTAGCAGAATTTCTTTGCGCAAAATATTTCCCTGATGCCAAAGTGCAATGCAGGTTATTGAAGGCGGGCATTAGTCACACTTATCTTGTGAATGCTTCGGGCGCCAAATATATTTTTCGCATTTACAGCCTGGGCTGGCGAACCGAGACCGAAATCAATGAGGAGCTGCGGCTACTTTTGCATTTAAAGCAGAATGGTATCTCCGTTTCATATCCTATGGCCGACGAAGAAAGTAATTTTCTTCAATCTTTCAATGCTCCGGAGGGAGATCGTTATGGAGTAATGTTCTCCTTTGCGGAAGGTGAAAAACAACTGAATTTTTCGTTAGATACCCACTTCCGGACTGGTGAATTAATGGCTCAAATGCATTTGTTGACCCGGGATTTTCATCTGGATCGCGTTACTTACACGAGCGAGACGATTCTGGTTGACTCGCTGGAACAAATTGCTGAATTCCTGGCCACAGATACGGAAGAAATGGCTTTTTTACGCTCTACACAACAGTTTTTGCTAAAAGAATTTGCCAGTGCAGATGAAAGTCAGCTGCGAAAAGGCGCAGTACATTTGGATATCTGGTTTGACAACCTCAACATTGATAAGGATAACCAGGTCACTATTTTTGATTTTGACTTCTGCGGAAATGGCTGGTTGTGCCTGGACATTGCCTACTATATTTTACAAGTACACAGTGTTGAAAAAGACGAGCAGGAATGTAAAGACAAGGTTGGTAAGTTTATGGAAGGATATGAATCGGTAACGGCAATTTCCAGCGAAGAAAAAAGGATTATTCCGATGCTGGGCGTGAGTCTGTATTTCTTTTACCTAGGCATTCAGTCTCAGCGTTTTGATAATTTTTCCAATGTCTTTTTCAACGACGTTTACCTCAAAAGGTTCATCAACATATTGGTCAAAAAATATTTTGACAAAGCTAAAACTGCGCAGCTATAATGGTTGAACGCTAATGCAATCACACTAAACAACACCGCTATGTTATTCAAGATCCTTTTTCCGGCCCTGTTTCTGACAGGCGTCTATTTTTTAATCAAAAGCATTGGCTGGATCATGCAAGTTTACGCCGGCCCGAAAATTGAATTTCCGGCAAGAACGGCTGACAACATCATTAAAATAGATAAACCCGGCGATTATGAAATTGCTTACAAGCGTCCGTCGCTGACGGGTGTAATTCCATCTAACTACGCTCTTACATTATTCAGGAATGCAGATCAGCAGGAAGTGAACGTTGTTGGTTCTGTTAATTTACTGGGTATGCGAAAGGATTTATCGGGCAACCGCATTGTGCCGGTTGCATCATTCAGCATTGATCAGCCAGGCACATACACATTGCGTGCAATTGAGTCGGAAAGTTTTAAAGTAGGTGATAAACTGCTGATCACAGCCAAAACCGGAGCAAAAGGCTTTTTGGCCATATTCGCAATCCTGATCTCAGCCATTGCGTTGATTGCTGGTCTCGTTCTGAGCATTTTAGCCTGGATGAACAAGCTCTGATCAAACGCCCTCGGTCACCTTTTTCATTTTGGTCAAGCCGGTTTTTGCTACCAAAAGAGCGTCCTGCGCATAATAATCCTTATTGAAAACTTCAAAGGATAGGATGACAGGCCGGTCCGGGTTTTTCAGGGATTTTAGAAGGTCTTTCAAAGGTGCCACACCATCGCCCGCGTACACGCGGTCGGCGTCTGTGATCGTCTCGCGCGGAGGCGTTGCGGGATAGTCATTGATGTGAAAAATTTCTACCAAAGGCTTTCCGACATCCTTCACAGCGTCCATGCCCGAGCCTCCTTTATGCAAGTGGTAAACGTCCATCAGCAAGCGCGCGGATGGGTGTCCCGACTCCACTGCAACGTAAAGAATCTCTCCTACCCGGCTCAGATTCTTGGAAAAACCCCATAATTCGAGATGCGGCACGACGCCCGTTTTGTCACCCAGTTCGAGGATAGTCCGGTAACGCTCTGCCACTTTCGCCAGATCCAGCGAAGCGCCGGTTGTGGCCCCCATAGGCGGCGCAGCAATGCGCGGGCAGCCGATCTGCGCCAGTTGATCCATCTCAACTTTAAGCTGCTCAATTGCTTTGGAACGCGCCGATTCATCATCAACAATCCAGGTTGCAAAACCAATGGCATCCTCTACTTTAATGCCAAGATCATTGATAATCTTCTTCGCTTCCTGCAATGTTCCGCCGGTTTTCAGGTAATCCTGCAAGGTATTGATCCAAATTTCCACAGACCCGAAACCTGCTTTCGAAGCAACTTCCAATTCCTTCCTGAAACCGAGCTTATGACCTCGCAAAGTGCTCATATTCAGGGAGTATATAAAAGGCTGCGCTTTGATTTTTGCTGCTTCGGCGGGTAATATACCCGCGCCGGAAACGGCCAGGATAGAGGATAAAGCGGTTCTGCGGTCCATTAAATTATTGCTGATTGTAGACTGATATCTTTGTAAAGCGGTTTTTTGGAATTATTTACCGCAACTTGATGTAAATTGATTCACAAAATCACCTTAAACTACCCTCCACATGGAACCTGAAGAATACAAAGTACCCGCCAAAACGAGCATAGGACATGTTCATTTGAAAGTTTCCGACCTGGAAAAAGCCCTCGATTTTTACTGCGGACTGCTGGGCTTCGAAGTCATGGCCCGTTACGGATCGCAAGCTGCATTCATTTCGGCAGGTGGTTATCATCACCATATCGGCCTCAACACCTGGTATAGCGCAGGCGCCCCAGCCGCACCGCAGCATGGCGTAGGCTTGTTCCACACCGCTATACTCTATCCAACGCGCAAAGATCTTGCAGCGATTTATAACCGGCTGCAACTCGCAGGCTATCCGCTTTCAGGAGCGAGCGATCACGGCGTTTCCGAAGCATTGTATCTCAATGATCCTGACAATAATGGCGTGGAGTTATACTGGGACCGCCCGAAAGAGCTTTGGAATTTCATGCCTGACGGAACGGTTGAAATGTATACCAAAAATCTTAATCTGAGAGGTTTACTAGCTGAGTTGAGCTGATTATCTAATATTTCATCATTAAAGTGAGCAGTTTTCTGTCCAGCTTGTGGCCGTGCCAATCCTCGTAGGCAACGTCATCGCGGCGGGAATCCAGCACACCGAAATCGCCGGCAAACTCCCAAAGAGAAAAACCGATCCCGTTGGACGAAAGGATATCGAGCACATCGCCGAACCATGCCAGAAATACAGCATGCGGTGTTTTGTTCCAGCATCCGCATTCTCCGCAATGTACGCCTACGCCCTTTCCGACCAAATCAATCCAGGGCTTATAATACTTCTCGAGCATTGCGCGGCTGAGATACTGGTCACCTACCTGGCCCGGCCATTTCGGTTCGGGAACATTCTCCGTGTCTTTCATGGCCCAGGGAGCCTTATAATGTGAAATAATGCCCGGATGATAGCCCCGGCAGCTTTGTCCGATATCCAGATCTGCTATTTCGGGAATAACGGAGCTGCCGACGTCGTTGCCGTCGGCAATGATCAGGTGCATGGAATTTTCTTTTCTGATGGCTTCGGAAGCCGCAATGGCAAGTTTCCGGTAAACTGCGCCAGGCACCGATGATCTTTTCGAATGCTGGTCGTTCATATCCTCGCGCATACTCGGCTCGTTCAGTAAGTCAAAGCTGATGTTTTTGGCTGAAACATTCTTGTATCGCTTCGCCCACATGTTCCAGTGAAAACAAAAAGCGTCCAGTGCTTTTTGGTCTGTCCATAAATTATAGGGTTCCTGAAAACCTGCATTTACGCAATAACCAGGCGCCCGGTGCAGGTTGAGGCTTACGTGAATGTTGTATTTATGCGCAGTTGTGACGAGTTTATCAATGCGGTCAACGGCCTGTTCGTCAATTTGATAAACTTCCTCAGGCGTAATGTTGCGGCTTCTGTCAAATTTGAGATAGGCTGGATAAGCCATCGGGATCCTGACGAAGTCGAAACCCCAATCGCTCATCCATTTAAATTGTTCTTCGGTCGTTGGCTTCCGGCTGGAAGCGGGATCAGGAGAAAAGAAATCCAGCAGATTGAAGCCTTTCCACTTCGGGAGCTTGTTTTTCGCATTCTGGTTTATGAAAGAAAACCCTGCGCCAGCTGTAATTGCAACAGCCCCGGCGGCACCTGTATTTTTGATAAAAGTCCTGCGATGCATGTTCGTACATGTCGTTTGATACTTCCAGTAAAATACAAATGGCGTAATGTTATACTTGCGTTTCGGGGGATTAACGCACAATCCTACTTTTTATAATGGATTCCTGTGGGTCAACCGGGAAATGATCGTGTTTATTTATCCAGTTTTTTCAAAAAATCCTTAATCTCATCCAGCTCCTCCTGCGAGGTGTTCTTATTACCAAAAAGTTGCATAACCAAATTTGAAGCCGAGCCTTTGTACATGGAATCGACAAATTTTTCGAGCAATGCATTTTTCGTTTTATCCTCTGCTTCCGCTGGACTATATACGTGCTTCATACTGCTCTCATCGCGAATTACAATGCCTTTTTCAGCCATAATCTGCATCAGCTTCAACGTTGAAGAATATTGCACTGCCCTCTTTTCCTCATTCAACTTATCGTTCACAAACCTGACGGTCGACGGGCCGTGTTCCCAAAGCACCTGTAATATTTCAAGTTCTGATTTTGTAGGCTCCATCATGCTATTTATTGATCAACAACTTAAAGGTAGGAAATATTTCGTACGAAAAGATATTTAGGCCAAATGTTTTTATTCCTTGCTCAGATTTTCTTCAAAATCCCTTTTTCAACACTGTCCTGAATGAGGTGCTCGGCATAATTCCAGATAGACGCCGAACCGTTTTTGATCACCTGCTTTTTCTCATAAACCCTGGCATAATCAACCCCAAATTCCTTCCAGGTTCCGCCATCATTGGACACATTCTGCAGCAGTGGTTCCAGCCGGTCCATCGATTTGGCAAATTTCGCCTCATCCGTTTCTCCTGCCTCAAATTCCTCCCAAATGGCGATCAGCTCATCGCATTGCGCTTCGGGCAATATCCCGAAAATCCGTTCCGCAGCGAGGCGTTCCTCGTCGGTATTTGTATGATTTTTCGCCGTGTCATAGATAAAAGTGTCGCCCGCGTCGATTTCCACAATGTCGTGGATCAGCACCATTTTCAAAACTTTCAATACATCAACAGGCACATTGGCATGCTGTGCCAAAATGATGGTCATCATTGCCAGATGCCAGCTGTGTTCGGCGTCGTTTTCGTTGCGGTTGCTTCCGAAAAGCCTGGTTTTTCGCTGGATGTATTTAAGTTTATCAATTTCCTTAATAAACTCAATTTGCTTTAACAGATCTTTCTGCTCCATCATGTTCAATACGTTAAAATAAAAAAGCCGTCACAGGAACATCCCGTGACGGCCACAAAAATAACTACATTTCTCAGGCGCCTAATGCTTTTTTGGCATACTCGACACATTTCGCGGTTTCTTTTACTGCGTCCGAACCGGCTGGGATCTCGTATTCCAACTCAATGGTTGCGGGGAATTTATATTTTCTGGTACGCATCAATTCCAGAGCAGCCGTGATAGGCGTATCACCTTGTCCCCAAGGCACATTAGCGCCGCCATTCTCTTTATTTTTTCTGTCTTTTACGTGCATGCTCACAATGTGGTCGTGCTTGGTTTCGATCAGCGGGATCGGGTCAAAACCTGCGGCCACATAATGTCCCATATCAAAGTTCATCGCATTGTATTTTGATTGGTTCAATGCAGTATCCCACCAAGTCGGCGTTTGCTGTGTGTGACCATGATAACCCACGTAAACCTTGTTTTTTGCAGCGATATCGCCAAGCCGTTTGGTTTGGGCAGGATCGTTCGGCTGCTCGATCGTGGCCTGATTAGCCCCTAACGCTTTGGCAGCGCGTAATGCATAGTCGACTTCCTGATCCGTATTTTTTTCACCTAATGCGGACGGCTTGAATGCGTAAATGCTCACGCCTGCATCATTATACATTTTACGCAGCTGTACGAATTTATCCATGGGCACTTTGGCGCGCCATTCGGCCATTTTTATCAAATGTTCCGCCTGCGCGGCTTTTTGCTCATCGGTAAGCTCAGGACGCTTACCCCCGGTCCATGGCGGCATTTTCGGTCCTTCGGGTGCGCCTGCGAAAGATTCGCCTGTTGGCCCCATCAGTTCAATGGCGCTGATATTGGCGTCAATGCAGTATTTAAGAATATCCTCCGCACCGCCGGGCAGGCTGCGCCATGAATAAGTGATCGCCCCTACCTGAACGCCGTTGAAAAGCGAATTCGGTTTGCCTAGATTTTTGATATAAGCCGGAAAGCCGAAGCCAGAGGTCGATAAGAGGCCTGCGCCAGCAGTCAAAAGTGCGGATGCGCTTAAAAACTGACGTCTTGAAATGTCTTGATCTGCCATGATTAGTAAGGTTAATTTTTTGTTAGTAATATCTGCCCACGTATTTATTTTCGACGACAATCTTTTTCATTTTATGCGGATCAATGGGGCCTTGCTGCGCATAAACGATCTTTCCGCCCGGCTCCACCAGAATGGTGTAAGGCAATGCGCCCTGCCATTTTGGGTCAATGGCTTCAATGAGCTTGTATTTATCCTCTACATTAAAGATGTAGTTCTTATTGGAAGCAAATTTTCCTTGCAGGAATTTCAACGCTTTCTCCTTTTTATCCGGATTGTCGGCACTAACCGACACAAATTCGAAATCACGACCGCGATACATATGGTGCATGGTCATGAAATCGGGGAATTCGGTTACGCAAGGGCCGCACCAGGTTGCCCATACATTGATTAGACGGAGCTTATCCGATTTGTTGCTGATCAATTCTTTCAAACCAGCCTCGTCGATCGTTTCCAATGTCACGGGCTCTTTTGCCCAGCCAGCCCTTTCTTTTTGCACACCGTCTTCTTTGGAGATCCATTTCATGGAGCAGCCAAATGTTTTGGTTGAAGGAACGGGGACCGGTTTATTGGCCAGCAATGCTTCGATAGCATTTTTTGCATCCAGATTCTTAGGTGCAACTGTTGGCTTTTCAACGTCATCGATCCGGCCGTGATATTGAAGTTTTCTGGCTTTATCAAAAACAAAAATGTGCGGCGTGGCAACGGGCCCATAAGCCAATGCTGTTTTCTGATCATCGCCATCAAACAAATAAGGAAAATTGTAGGCCATATCCTTTGCCCGAATCTTCATTTCTTCGTAAGTGTCGCTCAGATCCGTGTAACCGAGCTCGTCCAGGCGGATGGCTTTTGGATCATTGGAAGAAATTGCAATCATCGCGAGGCCTTTTGATTTATAATCGGCCGTTAATTTCTTGATTCGCTCTTCGTAGGCTTGGGCGGTAGGGCAATGATTGCAAGTAAAAACAATGGCTAGAACGGGGGAAGCCGCAAAGCTTTTAAGTGAATATTTCTTCCCGTCAACGCCTAACAAGTTGAAATCCGGAGCCGCAGCGCCGATTTTCAATGTTTCGGGTTGTTCGGCTTTTGAGATAAAATTGGTTGAAACGAGAACTGTAAGCGCAAATAAAATCCTGTAAAATGCCCGCATAACGATCTCTAGTTTGATTTAGACTTTAATTTAAATCAAAAGCAGATGTGTTACAATAAATTACTGGTATTGTGACATTTATTTGGGCAATTCAACCTGCGCGGACGTCCTCAGATAGGCCACCAGCTCAGTCACTTCCTTATCCGACAATGCTTCCAAAAGGCCGGAAGGCATCATGGAAACCGGCGTCACTTCGCGCGTCTGAATGTCTGATTTGTTGATAGCCACCGCGTCCTGACCTACGATGCGCAATGTAACCTGACGTTCCGTTTCCTTGGCAATGTTGCCCACATATGTACGCCCATCGCGCGTGGTCACGACCACCATTTTGTAATCATCCTGAATTTCACCACTGGGATCCAGAATGTTGCCTAGTAAATAGTCCAGATTAGCGCGGTTTGAGCCGGTAAGTTCAGGGCCGATGATGCCTCCCTCGCCATACAGTTTGTGACAAGGTGCGCAAGTTCGCTGAAAAATCATGCGGCCATGATTGCGGCTGGCTTCGGAAACATTCTTATCATTTAGTAAGCTTTTGTATTTCTTATAAGCTTTTTCATCAAATGCGATGTGATCGATCGGCCCCCAAACTTCCACAAAACCACTTCCGACCACCCTCCTCAGCTGCCGCGCGACGTAAGTAGGAATATCCTTTTTCGGGATCACGTTTTTGGAAATTGCCTGTGTAAGCAACCAGCCAGATTTTGGTCTGGAAGCCAATGTTTGAACGGCCTCCGCTTTCTCGGCTGCATTGAATTTTGGATATTGTTCAATCAAAAGCTTACCCAGGGGCTCGCTGTCGTAACCTGCGATTGCGCGGATCGCATCTAATCTTAATTCATTGTTATTAAGCAATGTCGGAAGCTCATTAACAAGCTCCGGCCTTTGCCTTACTGCCAGCGATTGCAGTGCTTTCCGGCGCTGATCAACTGGCGAGTTTGCGTTTTTTAAAGTTACCAAGAAGTTTTTAGCCGCTTCGGTGTCTCCGAAATGCTGTGAGATTTCGAGTGCCAGTTTTGCTGCTGGTTCGTTTGCCTGTTTTAGTTTTGAATAAACTGTTTTCCAATTTGCAGGCGTTTTTATGTCCGTTCTGCCTTCCAGTCCGTCCCGCATTCCTTCCATTAATGACGCATGATTTGCAGGCATTTTGCCAATTGCGGCCACCACCGTTTCAATAGCATCCGCATCAATAGTCCGACGCGCAATGAACTGCGTTACCATTGGAATTTTGCTCTTTCCTGCCATTTCCAATGCCTTCGCAGGATTGGCTTTAACCAAAGGTTCAATGCCGTACCAGATCATTTTAGGAAGATTATGATCCTCAGCGTCAGTCTGATGGGCCAGCAAACTTTCTGCAATGCCCCACCGCTGAGCCTGATCCATGCGCTGCAATGCAGAGGCAAGATAAAGCCGGACAACGGGCGAAGGATCGTCCTTGGCGAGTTTTGTGAATTTTGCAATCGATTCTTGCGATGGCTTATTAGTTTCACACAAAAACTGGATGGCCCAAGCCCGAACATAGGCATCTTTATCATCCAATGCCGCTGATAATACGTTAGCATCCAAACCATTAGTAACCTGCAAAGCCCACATGGCGCGAAGGCGATAATCTGCATTGCTGTCTTTTAAGTAAATGTTATTCAGTTTTTCAAAAGCATCTTTTGACAGCTTTCCTTTCACAGCCCTGTTTTGCAGAATGATCCTTGCCCGCCGTGCGTGCCATTCGCTTTTGCTTGTTTGCAAATCAGCCAGCGCAACGTCCGACATTTTCGCCAAATCATCATAGCGCCCTTTCCAGTTCTCGGCCTTAGAAACTTTTGGCATAATCCTGAAAATACGGCCCGTTTCTGAATTCAACACATCCGATCCGCAAATGTCCGCATCGTGCCAGTCAAGGACGTACATGCCACCTTCCGGCCCTATTTCCATACTAAAACCTACCCATTGCGCATTATTAGCCATCATGAAATCGTCGCCGTGCTTGCCGCTGAAACCGGAGCCTTTCGGTGTGAGAATGTCGGACAAAATGCCATGCTCGTGAATATTGGCCATGAATATTTTTCCGCGTTCGGATTCCGGAAATGCATCCGACAAATAAACCCGCGCGCCGCCATGTGCAGAGCGGTGCGTGTGATCTGCAATGGTTTTGATATCATTATAAACATACGGATTGAAATGCTGCCCGCCCTGGCGATGGTAAATGCCGCCGGGAACGACATGCCATAAATGCGGGATTACGCAAGCCGTCATCAGCAACTGGCCTTTCGCATCATAGTCTATTCCCCACGGATTGCTGAAACCATGCGCTACAACCTCAAAAATAGCTTTTGTAGGATGGTAACGCCAAACGCCACCATTGATATCGACGCCGTCCTCCACTTCAAAATTCTCCGGAAATGGATCCTTATGCTTGTAAAGTTTGCCTTTGTCCTTCGGCTTGCCGACTTTCGAAGGCGTTGCAAAACCTTGTAAACCGTATAACCAGCCATCTGGTCCCCAGTGAAAACTATTTAATGTTTCGTGCCTGTCGCGGATGCCCCAGCCTGTTAAACGCACCTCAATGTTGTCCATATCGGCCTTGTCGTCGCCGTTTTTATCCGGAACAAAAAGTAAATTCGGCGGCGCTCCAACAAACACGCCGTCAAATCCAACCGCTATGGCCGAGGGAAATGCGATTCCTTCCATAAACACCTTCCGGCTGTCGGCAACGCCATCACCATTTGTATCTTCCAAAATCAGAATCCGGCTGTCGCCCGCATTGGAAAAACCTTTTCCTCTTGATTCGTAATCTTTGTTTTCTGCAATCCACATTCGCCCCTTATCATCCCAGCAAAACGCCATGGGCTGCGTCATCATCGGCTCGGACGCATAAGCATTTACCAGAAAACCATCTTTGATCGTCATCGCCGCGACAGCCTCCTGCGCACTCAGGAACTTGGCTTCCCTGCCCTCTTTTTGCGCAATGGCCCATAATGCTGCCGTATTATAAGTGCCATTATTGCCGATGAATTCTCCAAATGTTTTGTTTAGCTCTACATCATTCAGCTCGCCGGTGTAAATCACCAGTTCGTGCTTAATGGTCTCTGTTTCCCCTTTTCTAATGTGCCAGTCTGCTTTCCTTGCCCTTGCCGGACCAGCGCCCAGCTGCGTATCAACGCGCCAGGTTTGCGGATAGCCTTTGTTTTCAGGGTGGTCTAAAATGGCAATGTGCGCAAGGTTGTCGCGACCTTCCACCTGCATACCAATGTCCACCCACATGGCTGCCTGCCCTTCTGCTTTTTCATTTTTTTGCCGTGCAGCGTTGATCACTTCACCCTTAATGCCCTCTTTCCACGGCATTCGTACGAATAAGCCGCCGTAATCATATTTTCCAATGGTCACATCCGTCTGCGCCTCGCCATTCCATTCCAGGTCGAGCAAATATTTGCCGTCTTTGAAGCGCATGGACCAGTTTTGTGTTTCGGTCAAAACGGCTTTGCCTGTTGAGTCAAGGAGGTTATAAACCGTTTGCCATTTTACTTCTGTTCCTTTGGCTTCAATCACTTTGGCAGAAACCCGTTTCCAATAATCGCCGTCGGGATGGTGAAAATAATCGCGGCCGTTCACGCGCGTGTAACCCCAATAAATGCCCGTTTGATGTTTGTGATGGCCGGGGCTGTATTCTGTAAGCACGCCTTTGCCGTCCGGCGCGATGATCGGGTGCAAGTAAGGGCGAAAATTTGCTTTCGCATTTTGGACTAAAATCGGCTTTTTATCTGTTCCGTTAAATATACTGATGGTCTCTTCCGCTTCGTTTTGAACGGCAGAAAGGGAATTTTCAGCAACCGGCGTTTTTTTGACATCCTCAGTAGAATTTCTGAAATTATATCCGAAATTGAGCAACAGGAAAATAATGAAGAATGGGGCTGACCTGACGATATTCATAGGCTTTGCGATCGGATAGTGGTTGGTGAAAGGGCTCAGAATGATTGAAAAAGCACAAATTCTACTTGAAATACTCTTACTTATTTCGGGAGGACTATTCTAAATATCAAAGATTTTGTTTCATGATGGCGCTGATCAAAATGATATTGCTGCTGATACTGATTACCATGATGGACTTTCACGGGATCATTTACCGCGGCGTGGAGCAGAAAAAAGATGCCGGTTATCAGGGTCGCACGACGGACATTAACCCTTTGCTCCTGCATGGCGGAAAGCTTAGCGGCAGCTGGCGTTTTGTTCAGTTCAGGAGCAATGGAGCGCCACCGGTTCGGGATCGGGAGTTGGTTAAAATAACCGGAGGCATGGATCAGGTGCTGATGTCCTTTTTCCCGGATAGTACATTTACCCGCGTTTACCACACCGGCGCTTACGACTTTGGCCGCTATTCTTATGATGAAAATGAAAGGTCCCTTCTATTAACCGCAAACAGAAAAACGGAGGAATTGAGGGTGGTTGTTCAAACTTCACCATCCGGAAAGCAGCGGCTGATGGTTGAATTTTTGCCGGGAAAAAGTCTTTCCCTGGCACAATATGGAGAGCCAATGCAGAAATTCCGAGAAGATCCTTTCTCAATTCAAAATAACGCATGGCGCATTCGACCGGATACAGCCGAGACGAAGGATCAGATTTTTGCCAGGCTGATCAATTACATTGGCCATAATGCTTCCATTTTACGGGCTGCTTACACCCGCGAGCAGGATTTTATTTCGTGGGAATTTTCGAAAGGCATTATCAAGGTTTACAATGTTGGCATCGGCATCGTCCCCAAGAATGAAGTGCCGCAGGCTTGGATCGACAGTTTCCATTCCCGTGAAGATGCAATGCAGTGTTATGCGTTGTTTGAAAATTACCTGCGCAATGCCAAGCATACCAAACACAATTCGGGCAATTGGGTGAAAGATGACTACCAGATCCTGGCCGACATTCGCGAGGGATTGCTCAGATGGCAAAAAACCGGCGTCCGCGAATAATTTGGGCACAAAAAAAAGAGGTAGAAATCATCTCCCTCTTTAAAATCTTCATTCTCAATAAAGCCTTCTCAAATTAAGGCTGTTTCTGATTACTTCGTTGTGCTCTTCAATTGAAGACCTACGATAGCTGCTTTTTGTGTTGCACTGTGATTGTTGGTGTCAACCGAATTTTTTGCTTTCTGTGGTGCTGGACTTTCCAAAACTGGAAGTGAAGCTGGAAGCACTTTGCTTAATCCTGTAACTTTTAGTTTTTCTTCAACTGTATATGCAGAATTATTAGCGTTAGCGTAAGTTGCGAAAGTCATGGCCATCAAGGCTGCTACTAACAAGTTTTTTGTATTTTTCATCGATAATAGTGTTTTACTTTTTTTGATTGTTCTTGTCTCTATTTCTTGTACAAATATACTACAATATTCTGAATACAAACGTTCAAGCAAACAAGAAGCTTTATAATATTTGGTTGAACCTGCCCAAAATTGAGTGCTTCGCGACCGCAGCCCGCCAGTCAATTATGGTATTATTCAAAGATCGCAAATTGCAAACTATCTAAATTTCTGTATTTATGACTTTACTAAATTTTGTTGGAACGTGCGTTTACTCAATCTTAGAACAATCCAATTTAAAAGTCTATAATACAATTTGGCAACTGCGAGGATAAACCGAATAAAATTCGGAGTGTATTATATCAATAGCGTTTTTTACCAAACATTTGACCCAAATCAGGACCTTTTCCAAAAAATATTTTGAAAATAATTTGAAATATTTTTAGCCGATTGATTATTCGGTCACTTTTCCGGTTGATTTCATAAACTTTGCCAGTCAATCGCGTAAGTTTGCAGCTATGAAAGTGTGTATTGCTGAAAAGCCAAGCGTTGCCAAAGACATTGCCGCAATTATCGGAGCCAACCAGCGTAAGGACGGCTATTTCGAGGGAAACGGTTATCAGGTAACCTGGACATTCGGGCATTTTTGTACATTGAAAGAGCCGCACGATTACACAGAGCGTTGGAAATCGTGGCGGCTGGAAGATTTGCCGATGATTCCTTCGAGCTTCGGGATCAAGCTTATCGATAATGCAGGCGCGCTGAAACAGTTTTCTGTCATCGAACATTTGGTGCAGAATTGCGAAGAGGTGATCAACTGTGGCGATGCGGGCCAGGAAGGCGAGCTGATCCAGCGCTGGGTGTTGCTGAAAGCCAAATGCGCCGTACCCGTAAAACGTCTTTGGATCTCTTCCCTCACCGAACAGGCCATCCGCGAAGGCTTTGAAAAACTAAAAGACAGCGCACTATACAACAACTTATATGCAGCCGGCAGTGCCCGGGCCATTGGTGACTGGTTGCTGGGCATGAATGCGACACGCCTTTTTACCAAAAAATTTGGACAGGGGAAAGTTGTCCTGAGCATTGGTCGCGTTCAAACGCCTACGCTTGCATTGATCGTTCAGCGCCAGAAGGAGATCAATGCATTTGTTTCGGAAGAATATTGGGAGTTGAAGACCATTTATCGCGAAACCGAATTTACCGCAACCATTGACCGCATCAGAAATGAGGAAAAGGCTAACAAAGGCCTGGCCTATCTCCTGCTTCACGATTTTGAAATAACATCATTTGAAAAAAAGGAAGGAAAAGAAGGAAACCCAAGGCTTTTTGACCTGACCTCTTTGCAAGTGGAAGCGAATAAAAAGTATGGTTACTCGGCCGAGGACACATTAAAACACATTCAGAACCTGTATGAAAAGAAGTTCGTGACTTACCCAAGGGTTGACACGACTTATCTTTCGGAAGATCTGTATCCCAAAGTCGAAGGCATATTAAGGCAGCTGACTTACTACGCACAATACACGGCACCGCTCTTAGAGAAACCAATTCCAAAATCAAAAACTGTTTTTGACGATAAAAAAGTAACTGATCACCACGCCATCATCCCAACGGGCGTTTTGCCAGGCAACATTAGCGCGGAAGAAAAACGCATTTACGATTTAATCGCCCGCCGGTTTATCGCTGTATTTTACCCGGAATGTAAGGTTTCCAACACGACTGTTTTGGGAGTGGTGGGTCAGGTTGAATTCAAAGCGACAGGAAAGCAAATTTTGGAACCAGGCTGGCGGGCTTTGTATGCCAATGACGCCAGTGCGAAAAAGGAAGCGGCGGAAGAGGAAAAGCTGATGCCAAATTTCGAAGTCGGTGAACGGGGCCCGCATGAACCGCGCGTGCACCAGGGAAAAACCACGCCGCCAAAGGCGTATACGGAAGCAACATTGTTAAGGGCGATGGAGACAGCCGGAAAGCAGGTTGAGGACGAAGAAATGCGCGAATTATTGAAAGATAACGGCATAGGAAGGCCTTCCACGCGTGCTAACATTATAGAGACACTTTTCAAGAGGCGATACATTGAAAAGAAAAAGAAAAATATTTTCGCCACGCAAACCGGAATGGATCTGATTGACACCATTCAAAATGAGCTCCTGAAAAGTGCTGAACTTACCGGAAACTGGGAAAGAAAGTTGCGGCTTATAGAAAAGGGCGATTATTCGATGGAAACATTCAAGCAGGAATTGATCCAGATGGTTGTGGAGCTGACTAACGAGGTTAAAAATAACCGCGGAAGAGCGATCAGCATTGCCGAGGAAGCTCCGGCACTTGTGGTGAAAGAAGAAAAAGAAAAGAAGCCCGTCAAGCCGAAAGAGCCAAAAGAAGACATCGACATTGAATCACTTACTTGCCCGAAATGCAAGCTACAATTGCTTAAAAAGGGAAAAACCGCTTACGGCTGTTCCAATTTTAGCGCTTGCGGATTTAAGATCCCTTTTGAATTTTTAGGCAAAAAACTCTCTGACAAACACGTTTTCGATTTGCTGAGTAAAGGTAAAACGGCCAAGATCAAAGGATTACAAATTCCCGGAAATCCTACGACCATCGATGCGAAGTTGGTCATGAACGGAGATTTCAACTTCGAAGTGGGTTGAAATAAAAAATCGTTTTAACATTCACACCGGGCGAATCAAATCGCCCAACTGCGGGTTAATGTCCAATAACCTTTAACAGATCACATCATTATGAGCACATTAATCGCAGACACATTTCGCGTTGGCGGAGAAATTGAGATAAAAAGACTCGGCTATGGCGGCATGCAGCTTACAGGCAAAGGCGTCTGGGGCGATGCACCGGACCGGGAAAACGCTAAAAAAGTTTTGAAAGCAGCGCTGGAAACAGGCGTAAATTTCATCGACACCGCTGATTCATACGGTCCGCATACCAACGAAGTGCTGATTGCAGATGCGCTGCACCCATATCCGCTCGACCTGCTCATCGCCACGAAAGGTGGATTTGACAGAACCGGCCCAAATCAATGGGTTACAAACGGTGACCCAAAACACATCCGCGAAGCGATTGAGGGCAGTTTGAAACGTCTGAAAGTGCCAACCATTGATCTTTGGCAACTGCACCGTTTCGATCCGAAGTTTCCAATCGAAGAGACGCTCGCACCGGTTTTGGAAGCCGTGGAAGCTGGTAAAATTCGCTATGTAGGATTGTCCGAAGTGAATGTTGAACAGATCACACGGGCTGAGAAAGTGATTAAAATCGTTTCTGTGCAAAACCTTTATAACCTGGGCGATCGGAAATGGGAAGAGATTGTTGACTACACCGAACAACAAGGAATGGCTTTTATTCCCTGGTATCCGCTGGCGTCCGGCCCGGATAAATTGCAAACCAAGATTGCGCAAATTGCCGAGAAGCACGGCGCAACCACTTCTCAAATAGCATTGGCGTGGCTCTTAAAACGTGCGCCGCACATCCTGCTCATTCCGGGAACAAGTTCGCTGGATCATTTGAAAGAAAATATGGGCGCAGTGAACATTACATTATCCGATGAAGATTTTGCTGCGTTATCAAAATAAATAACGGTTGCTACCAACATTGCATGCCTCTGGCATTATGTCAATGTGGGAATTGCGGAGCGATGCAATGTTGGTAGTATGTCATTTGAATACGAAATATCCTCCTACTTGCATTCTCTCAACTCAACGCCGCCACATTCTGCGCGTTTTTCTGGGCTTTCAAAGCAAGCTCCGTCGCCAAAAAACAATGTTCCTGCGACATGGCCGTTTCAGTTCGGTTTAAAACGTCGTCAACGAGCTGCGTGCCGTAGGGCAGCTGAACTTGACTGCAATCGACATACTGGGTGTCTTTGTTATTGACCACAAAAAGGTGATTTCCGCCTTCTCTGCCACCTATGTCAATGTTTTTTCTAATTTCAATGAAACCTTCGGTTCCCAAAACGGTCAATCTTCCGTCGCCCCAGCTTTTCAGACCGTCGGGCGTAAACCAGTCCACACGGATATATCCTGCGCCGCCGTTCCCTCGCAGCATGGTGTCACCAAAATCTTCAAACTGAGGATATTGCGGGTGGTTTACATTTCCAACCTGGGAAGCAACAATTTCAGCTTTGGTTGAACCCGTAAAAAACAGGAACTGATCGAATTGGTGTGAGGCAATGTCGCAAATAATGCCGCCGAAGCGTTTTTTGTCGAAAAACCATTCCGGACGGGACTTAGGCGTCATGCGGTGAGGTCCTAATCCAATGGTTTGCACCACTTTCCCAATAACACCTTCTTTGATTAATTCACCTGCTTTAATGGTTGCACGATTTTCCAGGCGCTCGCTGTACATGATGGAGTAAATCCGCTTGGTCTCTTTCTGCACTTTCCGCACCTGGGCGAGCTGTTCGAGCGTGGTAATGCCTGGCTTGTCTACCATATAATCCTTCCCGCTTTTCATCACACGGATTCCAAGCGGCGCACGCTCGTCGGGAATGCCGGAACTGAGAATGAGTTGGATGGATTTGTCACCGAGAATTTCTGCTTCACTTTTGGCCTGCTTGGCCTGCGGATAACGCTTGGCGAATGCGGCAGCCAGATCCTCTTCTTTGGCATAAAACGAGACCAGCTCACCACCACCCCGCGTAACCGCCTCTACCTGGCCGTAAATATGGCCGTGGTTCATTCCAATCACCGAAAATTTGATTCTGGGCGGCATTATGGGCTTTAATGTTTCTTTCACGGGACGCGTCAGGATGGAGCCCGAAGCCTTCTCGGCCAGGCCGGGAAGCAACATGAGTCCGGCGGCTGTGCTTACTGAGTTCCTGATAAATTGGCGGCGGTTATCGTCTGATTCTTTCATGTCAAGGTTGGAAAGTATATGATGATATATAAAGCACATTTTATGCATATATAATGTAACGCAACCATGGACATGATTATCAGCCTTTTTCCCTTACAAGCAAAGGGTCAACCGCGGCCATTATTTATTCCCGACAGAAACCCCGAATGTGATGCGGGTATCATTGCGTTTCCTGGTGGCTTCTACAACACTTTCATAAGAATTTTCGAAGCTGGTTCGCAGTGTAACCCATTTATTTAAAGGCAATTCGAAGGAAAGAATGGTGTTCCAGCGCAGGTTTGAAAAATCATTCAAAGCCGGTTGAAGGAATGTAAGGTGATTGATACGGAACTTGTCCTGTAACAAAGAATGCTTGCCTTTCACACGAAACGAATTCCGGATGGTTGTCACTGTTGAAATTTCCTGAAAATTGGTTGACTCGTAAAGAATGGCATTTGTAAGGCTCATCTCGTTGGATTTGGTTCGTATAAGCCGGTAACCTACACCTGCACCAGCCATTTGCCGCAAATCAATACGCCGCAAATTGCTGGTTTCCAGCACGCCCAGCCCAAAAGCGTAAGTTTTTCGCTTTTTAAATACGTCAACGAAAAGGTCAATATAACTATCCCTTTCAGCCAGTATGCCGCTTTGCTTACCGTAAGTAAAGCGCGGATTGGTGGCCACATTAATGGCAGGGCCACTGAATGTCAACTCTGCCCTGAACACGACGAGACTGCGGTTAACATTCCCACGCGCAAAATTCCCATCGCCGATAAAACGGTAACGAATCGTGTCGAACAGCGGTGGTGGCGGCTTGACGGCGCTGTCCGGTTTAACAGCCAATACGGAATCGAGGGGAACCGCCTGGGGCGAGTTGGATGAAGGCTGCTGCGCGTGTGCCAGCGTGGAACAAATGAACAAAAAGGAAGCGGTAAGCCTAGAAAAATTCAATCCTACAATCATTTTTCCAACGCTTTTACTTTCCCCAACCTGCGCATATGCCTTTCCTCGCCCGTAAAACGCGCATTCAGAAAGGATTCTGCCAATTCCTGCGCAGCCATATTTCCGGTTACTCTGCCGCCCAGGCACAGCAAATTGAGATCGTCATCTTCCACTCCCTGATGTGCAGAGAAGTGGTCATTAATCAACGCCGCACGGACGCCGGCGATCTTATTGGCTGCTACCGAAGCGCCTACGCCGCTGCCGCAAACGGCAATGCCACGTTCCACTTCTTTGTTTACCACTGCATGGGCTAACGGGATCACGAAGTCGGGATAATCATCTTTGGAATCCAGCAAATATGCCCCGAAATCCGTTATATGATGGCCTTTTCCTACTAAATATGTCTTTAAGAACTCTTTCAGTTCGTATCCGCCGTGGTCAGCAGCAAGTCCGATTTCCATGTTGAGAATGATTTAAAATGAATGTGCAAAATAGTTCATTAATTTGCCATATGAAAAAGAATGCCCCTGCCGACGCAGAAAACCAGCCAGCCCACAACTTTGTTTTTCAGGATTTCAATCTGGCCGATTTAACCACCACACACATCCTGCAAAACAGCGCCGAGCTTCCTGCCACGGACCGGAGAGGCTTCTTCGACATTCAGCCTCAGGAGATTGATGTTGATTATGCGACGTTCAAAATTCCGGCGACCTTAACCGATCATTACAAGGTTGTGGCGCGCCAAAACGGCCATTCGCTTTCGATATATTGTGAATGTACCAAACCCAAGAAAAGGCTTTGCGAGCACCAGATTCAGATTTTATATAATTTCAATAACCGAAAAGACCTCCGGGCATTCTTCGATCAAAAACTGAGATTTGAAAAAATAAAGGTTGTTGCAAGAGATTATGGTTTAGAAAATGAGGCAGATCTTGATGCTTATTTCCAGCTGATTTATGCCAATAAGGAGCTGGAAATCAAGCCGAAGATGAAAGAGCTGATCCCTATCAGCGCGACTTCTGTCTCCTTTTTGGAAAATCAATGGATCAACAAGCCGGTTATTGATATTCCGGGGGCGAAAGTGCAGGCAGAAAATACCAAAACCATCGTCGTGATCGGTCAGCACAAATACTATGACCATTTTTACCTCGAAATGTACGAGGCGGCAATCACCCGCGAAGGAAAGCTCAAAAACCCGCTGACATTACTGAACCCGCTGGACGCCGTCTGGAAAACGCAGGATGCGGACATCATCAAGTTTTACACAGCCGTTGCCTCTTTCCAAAATAATTTTCGCAAAAAACAGCTCGAAACGGATCTGGCCGGCTTAAAGAGCATTGTCAAAAATCCGGACGGACTGGATTTTTTCTACCATAATCCCTTGATCTCGGAGAATGTCAGTGCAGCTTCATTGGTTCTGGTAAAGCTTGAAAAATCGCCGGTGGACATGCATTTGACCATTGACAAGAAAGATCCGTTTTTCCAGATTTCCGGCCAGTTGAGCCTGAATGGTGTTTCGCTGGACCTGGAAAAGATCAAAATGCGCTACGACTATTTTGTCCTCTATCTCGATTCCCTGCACTTGATCGACAACGAGGACATCCTGAAAACGGTTGAATTTTTCAGTCAGCACAATCAGAAAATCATCATTCATCACTCAAAATTTGAGGAATTCAGGCAAAATTTGCTGGCAAAACTGGAATCCAAGATCCGCATAACTTACTCGTATCTGAAACCGGCAACGCCCGCGCAGCGAGAAGAGCAGGGTTTTGATCTGGAAAATGAGAAGATCATTTATCTGGAGGATTTTGGCAATTATGTGATGATCACGCCCGTCATGAAATATGGCGCCGTGGAAGTTCCTGTGTTTTCGCAGAAGCAAATTTACGCTGTGGATAGCCATGGAAATCCGTTTACCGTGCAAAGAAACGAAAGTGAAGAATTGCGTTTCGCAGGCGCAATTATTCGTCAACACCCTGATTTTGAGGATCAACTTGGCCGGGAGTTTTTTTATTTATACAAAGAACGCTTCCTCAGCGAATCCTGGTTTCTCAACACATTCGAAGAGTGGCGGGACCAGAAAATCGTTGTGCTGGGTTTTGATAAACTTACCAAAATGCGGTTGAATCCTAACCGGGCCCAAGTATCGGTGAATGTCATTAGCGGGATCAACTGGTTTAATACAACTGCCGGCGTAAAGTTTGGGAATCAGAAAGTTACATTAAAAAATTTGCATAAGGCTGTGAAAAACCGGAGCAAATATGTCCAGCTCGATGATGGAACACAGGGCATTCTGCCGGACGAATGGATCGAGAAATTTGCCAAGTTCTTTGAAGCCGGGGAAGTGGTTGGCGAAACGATCCAAACATCCAAAATGAATTTTGCTTCGGTGAGTGAAATGTATGATGCAGAGGCGCTTAGCATGGAAGTGAAAGAGCAGATTGCATTTTATAAGTCCCGTTTCGCAGACTTTGAATCCATAGAACCGGTTGAAGTGCCGGCTAACCTGAATGCATCTTTGCGGGAATATCAAAAACAAGGGTTGAACTGGCTGAATTTCCTGGATGAGTTTGGTTTTGGAGGCTGTCTTGCGGATGATATGGGATTGGGTAAAACGCTGCAAGTGATTGCATTTATTCTGACCCAAAGGGAAAAACAGGTTCAAAACACCAACCTGATCATTGTCCCTACTTCGCTGATTTTCAACTGGCTGGCTGAGATCGAAAAGTTTGCCCCTTCCTTAAAAGTGCTGACAATTTACGGCGCTGACCGCGTGAAAACGATCTCGAATTTCGATCGTTATGAGGTGATATTAACTTCTTACGGAACATTGCTCTCGGATGTGAATTTTTTGAAAAAATACCCGTTCAACTACATTGTCCTTGACGAATCGCAGGCCATTAAAAACCCTGAATCCCAACGATATAAGGCTGCAAGATTGCTGCAATCCAGAAACAAACTCGTGCTCACCGGGACGCCGATCGAAAATAATACATTTGACATCTACGGCCAGCTTTCCTTCGCGTGTCCGGGGTTACTGGGCAGTAAAACACAGTTCCGAAACCATTTTTCCATGCCTATTGACCGTTTTAAGGACAATGACAGAGCACGGGAATTGCAAAAAAGGATTGATCCGTTTATTCTCAGGAGAACCAAAAAGCAAGTGGCGACCGAACTTCCTGACAAAACGGAAATGGTGATCTATTGCGAAATGGGCGAAGAGCAACGAAAAGTATACAATGCTTATGAGCTGGAATTTTACACTTTTTTGAACACCCGAAACGAAGGCGACATTGCCCGGGAAAGCCTCCACGTGCTGCAAGGCCTTACCAAGCTGCGCCAGATCTGCAACTCCCCTGCGCTGCTGAACGACCACCTTTATTACGGCAATGCGTCGTCCAAGATCGAGACGCTTGTGGAACAGATCGAGAGTAAGTCGCCGCAGCATAAGATCCTGGTGTTCTCACAGTTTGTTAGCATGCTGGATCTGATTAGAAATGAGCTGGTTACACGTGCAATCAAATTTGAATATCTGACCGGCCATACGAAAGACCGCGCTGCACGGGTTGAGAGCTTTCAGAATAATCCCGAAATCCGTGTGTTCCTGATCAGCTTGAAAGCGGGCGGAACAGGGCTTAACCTAACCGAAGCGGACTATGTTTATCTTGTTGATCCATGGTGGAATCCAGCCGTTGAAAATCAGGCGATTGACCGGAGTTACCGGATCGGGCAAAAGAAAAATGTGATCGCCGTCCGCCTGATTTGTCCCGGGACCATTGAAGAAAAAATAATGGAATTGCAGGAATCCAAAAAAGGCCTGGCCGAAGATCTGGTGAAAACAGATGCTTCGGTTTTGAAAACCTTAACGAAGAATGATTTGCTGAGTCTGGTGAGTTAATCCAGATCTTTGCTGATCTCGGTGATGAGATATTCTTTTGGATCGCTGAAATATTCCCAAAAGAAAATGCCAGCTAAGTTGTTCTTTTTGATATACTTACATTTCCCCTTAATGGATTTCTCGTCCTCATAAGTGATCAGGACTTTGGTGGAATCGTTGAACAAATAAGGCGCTTTCGCTTTTTTGTCATAAAACTTTTTGTAACCATTCTGGTTGATCAATGTGTCTTTCAGCTTGGTATAACCGCCTCCCTGGACCGCTTTGATGCGTTTCTCGCCGAGACCATTGTTTTTCGCAGTTTCGGCTTCCCAGCCTTTTCCATAGAATGCGGCACCGAGCACGATTTTGCTTGCCGGAACGCCCGCCGCCATGAAGTTTTTTACGGAACGATCCGCCGAAGAGCCATCCGGAATGTCGCCATAATCGTACAAATTGGTGTGGTGCCCTACGGTCCCGTTTTTGCCGCCGTAGTCGTAAGTCATGATAAAAACGTAGTCTAGATACGGCTGCGCCAGGCCCATTTCGGTGTTATCCACAAAGGATTTTGAGCCGCCTACTGCTGTTGTGAGCTGGTAATCACGGTTTTTCTCTTTCTCCAGAACATCCAGTTCCTCGCGGATCGCTTTGAACATTAATGTGAAATTCTGCTTGTCTTCCGGCCGGAAAATGTTGCCTTCTTCACCCCGCATGGCCGGATACTCCCAGTCAATGTCGACGCCGTCCAGATTGAACTGGCGGATAATGTCAACGCTTGATTTTGCAAATTGCCTGCGGGAAGTCTCGGTCAAAACTGCGTCCGAGAAATTTTCACTCCAAGCCCAGCCGCCAATGGAAATCAGGATTTTGAGGTCGGGGTTTTTTGATGCCTTCATCTCGTTGAGCTTGCGGAAATTTGTCGAATCCGTCGCCAGATTGGTCAACACGGCAAGGCTGTCCTGTACATTCACGAACGCATAATTGATGTGCGTTAACTTTTCGGCATCAATTTCCTCGGTTTTTACCAATCCTCGAAAACCACCTACATAGGCATTAACGATATATTTTTTCTTCTTTTGGGCCAATGACACCTGAGGATAAAACATTGTCAGCCCGAATGCCAGCAGCAGAAGGTTCTTGAAGAATTTCATGGTTTTGAATTTAGGATATACTAGTCAAAAAGCACTATTCTGCGCGATATTACTTCCTTGTCATTCAGTATGCGGACGATATAGATTCCCGTGGCCAAATGAGCGAGGTTTACCTGGAATGATGCGCCTATTTTGGTCTCTAATTGCTTCGCTCCATTCACATTGTAAAGTTGTAATTGCGCGGAAGCGGTTCTGCTTAATGCAATGAAGAGCGTTTTTTGAAATGTATAAATGATCGGACCACTTGGTAAAGGCTCTTTTCCGGTTATGATGGAATTGGCCAGAACAATGGAAATAAGGCTGTATGGCGAGCTTCCGCCTGCATTGACCGCTTTGATCCGGTAAAAATAATCGGTGTTAGCGAGGGAATCTGTATCCTGGAATTGAAGCACATTCGCTGCGACCTTCCCTATCTGCACAAACTGTGTGGTAACACCCTTCGAACGTTCGATAATCACTTCCCTGGCATTCGCTGAAACGGCTGACCAGCGCAGCTGAACAACATCCGGCGCAATGGGCACGGCAGTAAAGTTCTCGGGCATAGCAGGCACAGGAATGTTATCGGTCGTCGCGGAACCTACATTACTATAAGCCGATGCGCCCGCTGTATTCACTGCTCGGAGGCGGTAATAATATTGAGTTGCCGGAATGAGGCCGGTGTTTTGATACGATTCGATGTTAGGCCCCAGGTCTGCGATCTTGGTAAAAACAATCCCATTCAGTGACCGCTCTAGTTGGAACCCACTTTCATTGAGCGCGTTGTCTTCCCAACTCACATTGATCTGAACAGTAGAAACAGATACGGCAACAAGATTTGCAGGCGCATTGGGAGTGATGAGAAATGTGGTTGCAGTGGCAATGTTGCTGTAGGCGGATTTTCCTGCTGTATTTTTAGCCAGGATTCTGTACCAGTATTTCGTTGACGCAGGGAGTCCTGTATTCGAAAACGTTTTGATATTGACGCCCAGATCAGCGATTTTCACGAATTTTAGACCATCCACAGATCTTTCCAGCTCAAAGCCCGTTTCGTCCAAAGCATTATCGACCCATGCCAGATTGATCTGCGTGGCGGAAATAGCAGTTGCTGACAGCGCGGAAGGCGCTTTTGGAATTACCACGGCCTTTGCCACCAGTTGGCAAAGCAAAAGGATAATGATAAAAATGGAACGGAAGGAAAATGCTTTGGTATAGATAAATTTCATAGATAACAGGCAATACTAACAATCAGAATTTAACATTAAAAACACTCACAGCCAACCTTTCTTCTTAAACCAGCCATAAATCCCAACCGTAATCACGCCCATCAGGATCATTACACCGGGATAGCCAAACTTCAACCTGAGCTCCGGCATATAGTCGAAATTCATTCCGTAGATTCCTACAATGAATGTTAATGGCATAAAAAATACCGAAAATAGGGTCAAAACGCGGACAATCTCATTCGTGCGTTGAGATGAAATAGAAAAGTATATCATCACAAGCTGGTTCATGTTTTCAAATAGCGTGTCGTAAATATTCTGCATTTTAACAAAAAGGTCGCGCGTATCCCTCGTATAGGCATTGGAATTATCGGGGGCATCCATTTTGTCGACGATCTCGTGCGAGAGCATGATCACGCGCCTGGTCACCTCTACCCTGCGCCGTAAATAATAAAGGCCTTTGAGCAGGGAGGGTTTGCGATTTTTGAGAAACATATTCTCCTCATAATACTCAATGTCGCTGGTAAGCTTCACCGAGGGTGCTTCGTATGTGGCCAGACCGCTCTTAATGATTTCATTTACAAGATGTAATGTATCCTTGCAGGCATGTTGTTCGAGCTGGTTTTCGGCGATATATTCCGGCGCTGCCCAGGGCTTCCGGTGCAGTGTAATCACCTTTTCAGGAAACATAAAAATGGCGACTTTATCCGTCAGTTCCGGAACGGTGTCGGCCTCTGAGCCTACGGTTTCGGCATGCATCCGGAAAATAATGAACACATAATTGGCCACTTTTTCATATTTGGGAAGATGGTCGGGTTGTCCCCAGTCCTTAATAGACGATGCGTGCAGCGAATGTTCTTTGGTCAGTTCTTTCAACTCCTCCTCGGTGGGATCGGTAATATCCAGCCATTCAAACGGATATTTGTTTTTTTCGGCAATCGTGTGGATCATAAATTCTTTTTGTCGGGCTTTGCGTCGATGATGAACCGCAATGACTGATCTCTGGTAAAAAAGGCAACCATCCAGCTACAAAGGGTTTGAATCTGGTTGCGATCGCGGATCAATGAGAACAAATGCACGACCAGCCACAGAAAGTAAGCTATAAAACCTCTGAAATGCAAACCAGGATGGATCTGCACTTTTTCCCTGTGTGAAAAACATTACTCATGCATCCTGATTTATCGTGTTATATCGCATTGGCATACCGTTTTAAGAAAAGCGCTCATTCACAATAATTGAACGCTAACAATTTAAGATCATGGATTATAACATAGATACGAAGGGACAGACGCAAGGCTCGCAGCCAGGCATTGAGGGGATTATGGATCCGGCACCTATCATTATCAGGGAAAATTATCGCGGCAGCGGAAAATTGCAAGGAAAATCGGCGCTGATAACCGGTGGAGATAGCGGGATAGGAAGAGCTGTTGCCGTTCATTTCGCGAGGGAAGGAGCCGATGTGGCCATTGTGTATCTGGAAGAAGATCAGGATGCCGAAGAAACGAAAGCCATGGTGGAAGCGGAAGGCAAAATGTGCCTGCTTATCCCCGGCGATATCCGTGAGGAGGCTTTCTGCAAGGAGGCTGTAACGCGGGTTATAAGTGAATTTGGCAAGCTCAACATTCTGGTGAACAACGCTGCTGAGCAGCATCCCAAGGAAGATATCCGTGAAATTACCGCGGAGCAGCTCACCAATACATTTACAACCAACATTTACTCGTTCTTCTATTTTACCCAGGCTGCCCTGCCGCATTTACAGGCAGGAGACACGATTATTAACACAACGTCGGTGACTGCATATCATGGAAGTCCTGCCTTGCTGGATTACTCTTCCACGAAAGGTGCTATTGTAGCATACACCAGGTCGCTTGCCGTTGCGCTTGCTGAAAAGAATATTAGGGTTAATGCAGTTGCTCCGGGTCCGATCTGGACACCTTTGATTCCGGCAACCTTTAATGCAGAGAAAGTTGAAAAGTTTGGAAAAGACACCCCTTTCGAACGTCCGGGCCAACCGGCTGAGGTTGCGCCCTGCTATGTTTTCCTGGCTTGTGAGGACGCTTCCTACATGAGCGGGCAAGTGTTGCACCCCAATGGCGGACAAATTGTCAACGGGTAATTTTATAAACTAAAAAGGAGGCATAAGCGCCTCCTTTTTAGTTTAATTCCACCTGTGACCGCTGCAAAAGCCATCTTGAGAGGGTTTCTTGTAAAGTATCTTTCACGACAGGTTTGGTCAGATAATCGTCCATGCCCGCTGCAATGCATTTTTCCCGCTCGCCAACAACCGTCCCTGCGGTGAGAGCAATGATCGGGATACGCCTGCCGGATTCCAGCTTACGAATTTCCTGTGTGGCTTCATAACCATTGACTTCGGGCATTTGAATGTCCATGAAAATGATGTCCGGCTTTGTTTCTTCGTATAATTTCACCGCCTCTTTTCCATTCACGGCTTCAATCATTGTTACATTCGAAAGGATTTTGCCCAACATTGTTTTTACCAACAGCATGTTGATCTTGTGGTCTTCGGCGATCAATACGGTTACGGCTTCTGAAACCACCAGTCCGCTGAGGCTGATTCCGGTGTCTGCGATCAATCTCCTTGCCGGTTGATTTTTGGTATGGATCTTCGACAACATGGAAAACAACTGTTTGATCTTCACCGGCTTTACAAGGAAATGCGAAATACTCAGCTCAGCCATTACGGCGGTAAGTATCTCCTCCTCAAAAGAGTCGTTTAGCAGGATAATGGGCAAACTTCGCAAGTCTGGCTGTTCGCTCGTGCGCACTTTTCGGATCGTTTCAATGCCGTCCAGGCCAGGCATTTGACAATCCACTAAAACCACATCATATTTTACATCGGAAAACAATTTATGCAATGCTTCTTCCCCGCTCGATACGAAGTCGGAGTGTATCTCCTTATTGCTCAGGATATCGGTGAGAATATTTCCGTTGTTCACATTGTCGTCCACCACCAGGACGCGTTTGATATTATCCGTATTATCCCAAACAAATTCCTCCCCACCCGGGATGACATGAAATTTCACGTCAAAAAAGAAAGTGCTGCCCCCGTTGGTCCGGCTGGTGAGCTGCAATCGGCTGTTCATTAGTTCAAGCAAACTGTTGGAGATCGTCAGTCCCAGCCCCGTACCGCCAAAACGCTTGGTTGTTGAAGAGTCTTCCTGCGCAAAAGCATCAAAAATCTTTCGTTGGTTTTGCGGCTCAATCCCGATACCCGTGTCCCGGACCGAAAACCGGACCGTAACATGATCATCGCTGCGACCCAGCAGAGCTATTTTTAGTTCAATTTCACCGCTCATCGTAAATTTGACCGCATTACTCAACAGATTGGCCAAAACCTGTTTCAACCTGAGCGGGTCTGCCCATACATAATGCGGAATGTTTGCAGGAATGTTCAGGAGCATTTCGAGATGCTTTTGCTGCGCCTGGAAAGTAAGCATATCGGATACTTGTCCGCAGATTGTCAGCAGGTCTGTCTTCTCATAACGCAATTCCAGTTTCCCCGCCTCGATTTTGGAAAAATCCAGAATGTCATTGATGATTTCCAACAGCGAATTGGCTGATTGGAAAACCATGGACATGTATTGCTGCTGGGTTTCGTCCAGGTTGGTTTTCATCAGCAAGTCTGTGAAACCCACGACCCCGTTGAGCGGTGTGCGGATTTCGTGGCTCATATTAGCAAGAAACTCGGATTTCAGCTTACTGGCTGACTCTGCCTGCTCGCGGGCTTCAAGTAATTCGAGTTCCGCCTGTTTACGTAAAGTAATGTCGCGGATCACAGCCTGAATGATCTGGGAATCGTTAACATCGATCAGGTTCAGGAGCACTTCGGCTACGAAACTGTCTGTATCTGGTCCAAAGCGTTTGAAAACCCATTCAAAACTATGGCTGCCCCATTCATAAACCGTTTCCAGGTTCTCTTTCGCTATTCCCGCAAGCTGATCATAAGATGTGTAGGTTGCAGCGGCCAGTTCCTCGTGTGTTTTGCCTACGAGCATATCCACAGAGTCCAGTTTAAACATTTTCAATGCGGCACGGTTGCAATCGAGATATCCGGTCCGGTCGAACAGCACTACGGCGTCGCTGGTGGAGTCATACAGGCTGCGGAATTTGGCTTCCGAGTTAAGGATTGCCATTTCTGAACGTTTGCGCCGGGTTATGTCCTGGAATGCGCCAAAAATCCTGACGCATTCGCCATTGATCATTTCAGCCTTCCCGATTGTCCGCACCCACACTTCGTTACCTTTAGCAGTGACGAGCTGCAACTCATTATCCCAGGGCGTGCCGTTTGTGAGACCGGCCATCACCACCTGATTGACCGTATCGCGGCTGCTACCTTCCTTGTAGAATGCTATGGCCTCATTTGCGTTAGGCTTGAAATCTTCCTCAACTTCATGGATCTGTTTGGTGATAGACGACCAATAAAGCTCACCCGTCTTCGCATTTAATTCCCAGCCGCCGATCCTGGCAACGCTATTCGTCTGTTCCAGCAAGTCCTTTATTCGCCGCAGCTCATCATCCGATTTTTTCCGTGCGGTAATGTCCCTTTCAATTGCTATGTAATTGGTAACATTACCTTTATCATCAAATACAGGCGTAATTTTTAAATCCACCCAATAACTTTCACGGTTCTTTTTATAGCACAATATCTCAACCTGAACGATCTTTTTTTCCCTGCTTCTCTCATAAATCATTTCAATGGTCTGCATATCCGTGTCGGGGCCGCATAGCAACTCCGCCGGATTGAGGCCTTTCACCTCACGCCGGGTGTAGCCAGTCTGGTTTTCATAGGCCTTATTGACCCAGGTAATGTATCCCCGATTGTCTGTGATAATGATGTAGTCCGTCGTATTGGACGCAACAATAGCCAGCTCCTTCAATCGCTCCCGCGAGCGGCGTAACTCGGTAATGTTATGGCTGGTCAGGATGATTTCCCTGCTCCGGCTATCGATACTTGCATTGGTATTGCTCCAAGACCAGGTCCCGTTCTTGTGAAGGATGCGGTGTTCTATTCCCCCGCGAATCGGCGTATTCGTTTCAACAATTTTCAGCAATGATGCCGTACAAAAGTGCAGGTCATCCGGATGGATATAGTTTGTAAAAGAGTTCCCAAGTGTTTCTTTGGTATGGTAACCATAAACCTTTGTCCAGCTGGGCGAAACGTAGGTAAATATAAGCCCGGGAGACAATGTAAAGAGAACGTCCTGCACATTGGACACCAAAATGGACAGATCCTGCTCCGTTTTGACCTTTTGCGTAATATCGTAACCCATGCAAAAAATTTCCTTCACGGTACCCGACTCGTCTGTCAGGCCGGTAAATTCCCACTGCGTTGTTTTGATCGCGCCATGCTTCGAAGTTTTGCGTAATGTTACAGAATGCGGTTTCCGGGGATTTACCAGGCACATTTCTGCTACTTGCAGGCACTTTTCTATGTCTTCGGCTATAACACCGAGCAACGAAGAATGGCCCAGGATCTCCTCGCGTTTCGTCCCATAAAAATCGCAGAAATAGTCATTAACAAAAATATAATTTCCATTGATATCCGTGCGAACTACGTACATGGAATGGCTTCCCAGGAAAGTCTGAAAGAGCTGAAAGTCACTGGCGTAATTTGGTTCTTCTTGTTCCTCAGACATTGCTCTACTTGAAGTGTTCTTTATCAAAAGCCCTTGCAATTAAACGTCGGCTCTTCAATTACCTATATCCGTACAAGATAGCTTTTATTTAAATACCTTAACCGGTAAAACCGTGGTGTTTGTAATACTTTTGAAGGTATTTGCGAAGTATTTCTATAATTTAATGTAGAATCAGGTTGCCGGACGTTAAAAATCCCCTCAACCGACCAAAGTCAGGTCGTTTTGCTCACGCATTGCTTCTTCAACCTATTATCCCGCTTTTTTTGAATACTTTCCCATCGTTTCAAATTTATGAGTTGAAACGATTTACTTTAACATTTCGAAATATTCTTTTTATTATACAAAACCTCTGCTAACAAAACGTTGTTTTTGCAACGGGTATGGTTATAGTGCAAGTGTTTCAAAACTCATTTTTATGAAAAATCCGGTCATTGTCCTTTTTCTATTTTATGTGCTGTCAGCTGGCTTTTATGTCAAAGGGCAGTCAAAATCGATTATCCTGAAAAATGCCACAGTTATTGACGGCACAGGTGAAGAACCACGTGAAGGAACGGATATACTGATCATGGATGGACGGGTGGTCGCGGTAGAATCCAATATCAAGCTTAAAGGTGCAAAGGAGATTAACCTGGCCGGAAAAACGGTTATCCCATCGCTCATTAGTGCGCACGCCCATGTAGGAACGTTGAAAGGAACGACCTCGTCAGCAGATAATTATACACGGGAGAATGTACTCCGTCACCTCCAAAGATACCAGGATTACGGTGTGAACGCGGTGCTGGCCATGGGGACAGACCGGCCGCTGATATTCGACGGGCTGCGGGACTCTACGGTGGCAGGCTTGCTTCCAGGAGCGCGCTTGTTTTCTGCCGGTTACGGATTCAATACCCCTGATCCCAATCCGGGTTCGTGGATGAATTTGTTGCTGCGCCCCGAAACACCGGAAGAAGTGCCGGCCATGATGGACCGACTCGTTCCGCTCAAACCAACTGTTGTTAAAATCTGGGTGGACGACCACGGCGGCAATGCCCAAAAGATGAAACCGGAAATTTACCAGGCCATTATTGCCGAAGCCCACAAGCGAAACATCCGCGTTGCCGCCCATTTGTTTTATGCAGAGGACGCGCGTCTGCTGACCGAAGCCGGCATTGACATTATTGCGCACAGCATCCGCGACAGACCGGTGGATGGAGATCTTCTGAATAAAATGAAAGAGAAAAATGTCATTTACATTCCCACATTATCGCTTGATGAATACCAGTTTGCATATGCCAACCAGCCCGATTGGATCAATGATGAATTTTTCAAAAAATCACTCGAACCCGGTGTTTATGAAATGATTACAGATCCGGCATATGCTGAAAAAATACGGACTTCTGCGGATTATGAGCGCAATTCGGCTGCTTTCAAAACGGCTTTGGTCAACTTAAAAATGATCATGGATGCGGGCATAACGGTTGCATTAGGCACGGATTCCGGCGCTTTCCCGATTCGGACCCAGGGTTTTACCGAACATTTGGAGTTGGAATTAATGGTGCAGGCCGGACTTACGCCCATTCAGGCCATTATGCTGGCAACGCAGAATGCCGCGAAAGCATTAAAAATTGATACCGAGCTGGGTACATTGACCCGCGGTAAAAAGGCCGATCTGATCATTCTTAGCGCTAATCCTGCGAATGATATCAAAAATACCCGCAAGATCGAGGCGGTGTGGAAAGATGGACGCGAGGTAAGTAAAGGGCCGTTATGAAACTTAAAAAACACTCCTGATCATGAAAATTGAATTTGAAAGACTAAACCATATCATGCTTTGCATTCCCGAAGGCGCGGAAGAGGCTGCTAGGACATTTTATGGCGATGTGCTGGGACTGCGAGAATTGACCGATATGGGCTATCCGCTTCCTAATGGCGCAATATGGTTTCAAATGGGCGATATTGAACTGCATATCCGTGCTGAACATTCCTCCGAGCTTTCCCAAAGGCATCCTGCATTTGAAATCAAAAACCTGGAAGCGGCGCGTGAACTGCTGGAAAAGAATGGGATCGCGATCAGAAATGACAGCCCTATCCCTGACCGCAAACGATTTTCATTCCGGGATCCGTTCGGTAACCGCATTGAACTGATAGAAATGTTGTGATAACAATGCTTTATTTATTCCCGCTAATGTAAAAAAGTCGTTATTGGGAAAAGTAATTCTAAATTTGCGTGCGCATTTGCAGCGGACACAGCGTTTTCCTTGATGTTAAAATATTTTTATAGATTCTTAATCCTCCTGGTGGTCCTGGCAATTACTGCGGAAGTTGTTTTAAGATACAAATACGGCTTCTGTAATTCTCCGCTATATGTATCGGATCCCGATTTTGAATATATATATGCACCGAGTCAGGACGTTACGAGATTTGGTTACAATGTGCGCACCAATCGTTTATCCATGCGCAACGAGGAGGTTCTTCCTTCTGACAGCATTGTAATCCTGCTGATCGGCGATTCGGTTGTGAATGGCGGCAGCCTTACCGACCAGGATAGCATTGCCTCAACATTACTCGAAAAACGTTTTCTGAAAGATTATAACAAACGGGTCCGCGTGCTGAACATTTCGGCCGGATCTTGGGGCCCTGATAACATTGCGGCTTACCTGAAACGATTTGGCACATTTAGAGCCAGGCTCATGTGCCTTGTTACCAGCAGCCATGATGCGCACGATATTATGTCGCACCAAAACCTTGTGGGCTATGATCCAGGCTGGCCCGACAAGCAATATAAAGTGGCGCTTTACGAGTTGTGGGACCGTTACCGCTGGATTTTCTTTTATTACTTCAACACCTGGTTTTTCGCCCCAACCGTTGAACAGAATCCTGAAAAAGTGCTTTTGGATTCTATGAAAAAGGATTCAGTAAAAAAAGAAAAACTCAATGATGCCGGGATCAGAAAGCCGGGATTAACCTTCAATCCGGGTTACGAGCAGATCTACGAAATTGCAAAAAAAGACTCCATTCCACTTTTCATTTACCTTCATCCCGAAACATCTGAAATCGAGCTGGGTCATTTTAATGATCAGGGCGATGAGATCATGGCGTACGCGATCCAGCGAAATATTCGGCTTGTCAATGAGTTTAGTTTGGGCATTGATAAAAAATACTACAGAAAGCTGGATGTTGTGCACTACAACAGCCAGGGTCAGCTGTTTCTGGCCAATAATCTTTATCCTTTGTTTCAGGAATATTTAAATCTGAAAAAATAATGCGCGTGCTCGTGATACATAACCAGTTGTGGGCGCATTATAAGTCGCGGCTTTTCAGCGAAATACATGCTGCATTCAAAGAAAACTATCCTGAAAGCAGTTTTCTGGTTGTCCAGATTGCCCTTTACGAAGCAAGCCGCAGCGCGATGCAAAGCGACGATGCGGTAACCTATGATTATCCTTATAAACTCCTTTTCGAGAGGAGCCTGGATGAGGTGAGCTTCAAGGAAAGGCGGGCCGCGTTATTTGCTGCTTTCGACGCATACAAGCCTACTGTCCTGAACATTACCGGCTACTTCGATCCTGCACAGGTTTTGCTCATGTTTTATGCAAGATTGAAAGGCGTCAAAGTTGTGCTTTCTTCCGAATCTTCTTCTGCGGATAACAGCAGGTCTCTCGTGAAAGAATCCCTTAAAAAACTGATCGTTAACCGTGCTCATGCTTTTTTTTGTTTTGGAAAAACATCGGCGGAATATCTGGAAAGCCTCGGCGTCAAACCTTCGCAGATTCCGGTCAGAAATGCGGCGGTGATTGACGAGGAAGTCATTCGCACCCGATATAATGCTGGTAATCAGGCTAATGTCAATGTTGCGCGGGCTGCGCGTTTCGTTTTTGTAGGTCGGTTGGCTTCCGAAAAAAACCTGGAAATCCTCATGAGGGCATTTGCCAGCATTCAACACCTGGACGAAGGCGGCTGGCCTTGGGAGCTGATGTTCGTTGGAGAAGGGCCCGAGCGCCCGCTACTGACAAGGCTGGCGGCAGAACTGCAACTCGAAAATAAGATTTCAATTACCGGCGGAATTCCCTGGCATAAAGTCCCCGACTATCTGGTGCATTGCGACGTGCTCGTTTTGCCAAGCAAGTCGGAGCCCTGGGGATTGGTTGTGAATGAAGCCATGGTTTGCGGTATGCCGGTGATTGTGTCAAAGAACTGCGGCTGCGTAGCTGATCTGGTCGAAAACGCCGTGAATGGTTTTACTTTTGACCCGGGCAACCAGCAGGAACTGGAAAGGGCAATGGCATTTTTTGTTCAAAATCCAGAAAAAATAGCCATTATGGGCAGGGAATCGCTGCGGCTCGTCGCACCATTTTCATCGAAAGGGGTGGCCCGGCAAATGGCGGACTGTTATCACAATTTAATATAACAGCTTTATGATCAGTTTTATACACAAAATACACGCATGCGGATTTTAAATATTTGCGCTTACACCTGGGAAATTGGCGGTCCGGCCAGGATTATTTACGACCACACCACGGAGGTTTTGAAACAAGGCCATCAGGTGGATATCCTGAGCCCGATGACACCGGGTGACGAAATGTATCCTGCTCCCGAAGGCGCCAGGCTTTTTCCAGTTGCACGCACGACACCGGTCAGCAATTATTACCGGGAATTCTCGATTGAAATGTACCGCTTCCTGAGGCATCACATTCATGAATATGACGTGATCCATATGCACGGAATATGGCATTTTGGAAGTCTGGTGCCGTTTTTGATCCCTAATAATGCAGTGAAAGTGATCACAATCCACGGCTTGCTGGACAAATGGGCAGTGGCGCATCACAAATGGAAAAAAGACATTGTCACGCTGCTTTACCAGAAGAAAATTCTGGGCAAGGCGGACCTGATCCAGATCAATAATACCGATGAAGAAGCCGATGTGATCCGATATCTGGGTTACCGTCCCAAGAACATGGTGATCGTTCCGAATGGGATGAAATTGTCTGAATATTCTAATTTGCCCGCAAAAGGCAGTTTCAGGGCGAAACATCAAGTGGCCGAAGATGAGCAAGTGGTGCTTTTTATGGCCAGGCTAAACATCAAAAAAGGCTTGGATCTCCTGCTGCCAGCATTCAAACAGGTGGAGAAGCAGCTGCCCAAAGCAACGCTGTTTCTGGCCGGGGGGGACGATGGTTACCAACAGGAAACAGAAGATTTTATCAGAAAAAACAATCTTCAGAACCGGATCAAACTTGTAGGCTTGCTGACCGATTCCGCTAAAAAAGAGGCGCTTGCCGATGCCGACGTTTTTGTTCTCCCATCCTATTCCGAAGGTTTTTCCATCGCCGTGTTGGAAGCTATGACTTCCAAAGTTCCCGCAATTGTTTCAGACCGTGTGGGTTTTGGGGATTACATTAAGCGCTACGATGCGGCCTTTCTTACACCGCTGACCAGTGATGGCGTTGCCGGAGGCCTTCTTAAAATATTACAAGATAAAGCCTATGCGCAGGATCTCGCAAATCGTGCTTACAAGATGGTAACGGAAAATTTTGACATCCGGAACGTGGCCAATCAGTTATTGGAAGAATACAAGAAAGTTCGAAAAAACTAATTATCTTTGGCCGTTTCCAATCACCGCAAATTGGTAATTTCTGACTGTTGCTCCCGGGTATGATTGATTTGTCCGTCATCATTTTAACACACAATGAATCCAAGCACATTGCACGCTGCATAGAAAGCTTGCTTCTGGTGACCGATAAGATTTTCATCGTTGATTCATTTTCCACGGACGACACGGTTGCTATTGCCCAAAATCTGGGCGCCACGGTAATCCAGAATCCCTGGGTTTCGTATTCATTCCAATTCAATTTCGGCATTCAAAACAATCCATTTGACACCCAATGGCTTATGCGCATGGATGCCGACGAATACATTACGCCCGAACTCGCCGCCGAACTGAAAAATACATTGCACCTGACGCCCTCAGAAGTGTCTGGATTGTATGTGAAACGACGCGTCTTGTTTATGGATAAATGGATCCGTCGCGGTGGTTATTATCCGATCTGGCTGCTGAGGGTATGGCGGAAAGGCATTGGGCATTGTGAGGAATTGTGGATGGACGAGCACATTAAGCTCAGCAGCGGCGCCACCGCCCGGTTGCAGCACGACATTGTGGACCATAACCTCAACAACCTCACCTGGTGGACCCAAAAGCATAACAATTATGCAATAAGGGAAGTCATTGACCTATTGAATATTAAATATAATTTTGATAGTAAGGAGACGGTCACCCCGAGCTTTTGGGGAAGTCAGGAACAGCGCACCAGGTTTTTGAAAATCAAATACGCGAGCCTGCCTTTATTTACGAGGCCTTTCATCTACTTTGTTTACCGCTACATTGTCAAAGGCGGTTTTCTGGACGGGATGAAAGGATTGATCTGGCATTTTCTGCAAGGTTTTTGGTATCGCTTTCTCGTTGATGCCAAAATCTACGAAGTTTACTACCGCGCAGGAAAAGACAAGCAGGCTATCATAACACATTTTAAGACAGAATATGGAAAAGACCTTAAAAGCCCGAACCGATCTGTCAAAGTATGATAACAGCTGGTACAAGCCGGGGAGTTTTGTAAAACAATTACTCTGGTATCTGGCCAACCGGTTATTCATCAACACCTACCTGCCCTTTCCGATGGTGATAAAGCGGTTTGTGCTGGAAATATTTGGCGCCCGGCTTGCCAAAGGTGTTGTCATCAAGCCGAAAGTGAATGTAAAATATCCCTGGTTTTTGGTGATCGGAGAAAATACATGGATCGGTGAAAATGTGTGGATCGACAACCTCACTATGGTGACAATCGAATCAAATGTATGTTTGTCGCAAGGTTGTATGCTGCTGACCGGAAATCATAACTTTACGAAAAGCACATTTGACCTGATCATCAAGCCGATAACCATCGAAAGTGGTGCGTGGGTTGGCGCGAAAGCCACCGTTTGCCCCGGCGTAACCGTCGGTTCCCATGCTGTGTTAACTGTGGATTCCGTTGCCACCTCCAATCTGGAAGCTTATGGAATTTATCAGGGAAATCCGGCTAAATTTGTCAAACCAAGAAATTTGTCCCGTTGAAAGTAAGTATCATAACCGTTGTTTATAATGGCGCGAAAACCATCCGGCAGTGCATCGAATCTGTTCTCGCCCAGACTTTTCCCGCAATCGAATACATTGTCATTGACGGCAATTCCAGAGACGGAACGCAGGATATTGTAAAGGAATACGGGAGCAAAATCGCGACATTTATTAGCGAACCCGACGGCGGAATTTACGACGCGATGAACAAAGGCATAAAATTAGCAACAGGTGATATCATTGGCATCCTGAACGCTGATGACTTTTATGCATATAGTGAGGCCGTTAGTGATGTGGCTGCTAAAATGGATTCAACTGATATTCAGGGCTGCTATGGTGATCTTGTTTACGTAGATTCGGTGGATGAGGTGGTGATTAAGAGGAAATGGGTTTCCGGAAATTACAAGGAAGGTGCTTTTCTCAACGGCTGGATGCCTCCTCACCCCGCATTTTTTGTTAAGAAAGAGCTTTATGAAAAGTTCGGCATGTTTAGGTTGGATTTAGGAAGCGCCGCAGATTATGAGTTAATGCTGCGTTTTATTCATAAATCAAAAATTAAAATTGCGTACGTGCCGAAAGTGCTCGTGAAAATGCGGACAGGAGGCGTGAGCAACAGTAATTTGAAAAACAGGATTGCGGCGAACAGGAATGATATGAGGGCCTGGAAAGAGAATGATCTGAAACCCCATTTTTACACATTGTGGTTGAAGCCTTTAAGGAAAATTTTACAGTTTCGCTAAAAATAAAAAAACTGAAATAGCATCCAAACCGGATAATAATTATTTTGATATACAGCCATTTAGCTATTTATAATATTAATTTAAATTGCGACTTTTGATTTAAAGGTCAAACTCTACTACAACGTTACTACTCTATTTACATTGGCAGACACTATGGATTTAAAATTACCCTTGCAGATATTAAGCGAAGGAAACTTCAGCAACATTATACACCATGATGTTTATCAATGCATTCTTTCCTTTTTAATCGCCTGCTTCCTGTCTATCATCAGCATTCCGATCATTATTAATTTATCGAATCTGCTCCATCTGACAGCAAAACCTGGTTTTAGAAGTTCACACGAAACAGAAACCCCAACTTTGGGAGGCATAGCGATATTTGCAGCAACGCTGATCGCTTATTTTTTATGGCCCCATTCTGAAAACATCCTGGATTCAAACTTGATCAGTCTCGCCATGACGGGCGTGATTATCCTGTTTTTTCTTGGGATCAAAGATGATATTCTGGCCGTTGACCCTACTAAAAAGCTGATTATCCAGATTTTCGCCTCATTAATCCTTGTGGCCATGGGTAATTTCAAAGTTGATAACTTTTACGGGATCTTTGGAATTCACGACGTTTCAGACTTTATAAGTATTCCGCTTACCGTCTTCATTTTCATTGCCATCATTAACGCCATTAACCTCATCGATGGCATTGACGGGCTTGCAGGCGGCATCAGCCTGATCGCAGGCTTAGGTTTTGGGATCTGGTTTATTTTGAACGACCACTTTTCTTTCGGGTGCCTGGCATTCGCGATGTCGGGTTCGCTGCTTGGGTTTCTGCGTTTCAATTTCTCGAAAACCAGCAAGATCTTCATGGGTGACACGGGTTCGCTCATAGTCGGTTATTTGCTATCCATTTTCTCGGTTGAATTCTTGTCACTGAATGTTGGTTATCTGCACGATCCAAATGCCTATTTCAATGCGCCTATTATCGTAATGGTTTTACTGATCGTTCCCATTTTCGATACGCTGAGAGTATTTATCGTGCGGATTTTCAAAGGCGGTTCGCCATTTGTAGCGGATAGAAATCACATGCACCATATCCTGATCGATAACGGCCTGAACCACTTCTGGGCGTCATTCGCGCTTTGGATGGTGACGATCATGAACACCACATTGTTTTTCACCTTTCACGGCAACATTACAAACACCGCTTCGCTCTACATATATATAGGCATGTTCGGTGCATACATGGTGTTTGCTCATTTCCTTAAAAAGCGGATTGTAACGGTGAAGAAAAGAAAGAACCTTGCGAAAAGCCCTTCTTTTAACGAAGATGATGTTGCTTCTTCCAACAACATTCTCAGGGATTTGTAATTATTTGCCCCCAAAATCCACTGTTATTAACGCTGGAAATTCATTGCGTTGCTCCTAATGTTTGTACCTTAGCACGAAATAATCGTCAACAGGTATGAATAAAAAGATCAGAAAAGAAGACGCCCTATACTACCACTCAAAAGGCCGTCCTGGCAAGATCCAGGTAATCCCGACCAAAGAAACCAGCACCCAGCGCGACCTTTCGCTCGCGTATTCTCCAGGGGTTGCAGAACCCTGTCTTGAAATAGCTGCTAATGTTGAAGATGCCTATTTGTATACTGCAAAAGGCAATCTCGTTGCTGTGATCAGCAACGGAACGGCTGTACTAGGACTGGGTGACATCGGCCCTGAGGCATCCAAGCCGGTGATGGAAGGAAAAGGACTTCTCTTTAAAATATATGCGGACATTGATGTTTTTGATATTGAGTTAAATACGAAAGACGTCGACGAATTTGTAAGGACGGTTAAAATCCTGGAACCTACATTTGGCGGTGTTAACCTGGAAGATATCAAGGCACCCGAATGCTTCGAAATTGAAGCACGCCTGAAAAAAGAGCTGAACATTCCGGTCATGCACGATGACCAGCACGGAACAGCCATTATCAGCGCCGCGGCCATGTTGAATGCGCTTGAATTGGTAAAAAAAGACATTAACGAAATTCGGGTAGTCGTTTCTGGCGCGGGCGCTTCGGCGGTTTCGTGTACAAAACTTTACCTCGCATTGGGTGCCAATCCAAAGAACATTGCGATGTTCGATACCAAGGGCCACATTCACAATGGCCGGACGGATCTTACCGAGATGAAAAAGCAGTTTGCAACGGATGTTGTTTACGAGTCGCTTGAAGATGCGATGGTTGGCGCTGACTTATTCCTGGGGCTTTCCACAGCGGACATTGTGTCAAAAGATATGGTAAAATCCATGGCAAAAGACCCAATCGTGCTTGCTATGGCCAATCCAAACCCTGAAATTCCTTATCCTGATGCGGTTGAAGCACGCGAAGACGTCATTATGGCGACAGGCCGCTCGGATTATCCGAATCAGGTGAATAATGTGCTTGGCTTCCCTTACATTTTCCGCGGCGCGCTGGATGTGCGTGCGACGGAGATCAATGAAGCCATGAAACTGGCTGCCGTTCACGCCCTTGCTGATCTTGCCAAAAAATCAGTTCCGGACATTGTAAATCTTGCTTACAATGAAACGAACATTGTTTTTGGCAAAAATTATATTATCCCGAAACCGGTGGATCCGCGTTTGCTGACGACTGTGGCGCCTGCGGTGGCAAAAGCTGCGATAGAAACCGGCGTTGCGCGCAAAACGATAACCGATTGGGATGCCTACGAGCAGGAACTTTCGAGCCGTTTGGGCCGCAATGAGCAAATATCCCGCGTAATTCTGAACAAAGCGAAACTGGCCCCAAAAAGAGTCGTTTTTGCAGACGCAGAAAACATTCAGGTGCTCCGGGCCGCGCAACAAGTTCGCGATGAAGGCATTGCTGTCCCCATTTTGTTGGGCAGCAAAGAAACGATCCTTAATCTGATCAAAGAAAGCAAGCTTGATTTAGGCGACGTTGCAATTGTGGATCCGCGGGCAGAAGAGAATGAGGAAATCATTAACACTTACGCTAATTTGCTTTTTGAAAAACGCAAAAGAAAAGGCTTAACGCCGATTGAAGCGCACCGAAGCATTTATTTCAGAAGCTATTTTGGCTCAATGATGGTGGAAAACGGAGAAGCCGACGCGCTCATCTCCGGTCTCACCAGGACTTATCCGGACACGATCCGTCCTGCGTTGCACGTCATCGGCAAAGATCCGGGTGTGAACAAAGTGGCGGGTATGTACATTTTGCTAACCCCAAAAGGACCGCTGTTCTTCTCGGATACAACTGTAAATTTAGATCCAACCGTTGACGAAATCGTCGAAATAACCGAGCTGACCGCAAGAGCCGTTGAGCGTTTTAACATTCAGCCACGCATTGCATTGGTAACGTACGCCAACTACGGAAGCGCAGACGGAACCGACGCCGTAAAAATGCGCGAAGCAACTGCGATACTCAAAAAGAGAAATCCTACCATGGTGGTGGAAGGGGAAATGCAAGCACACCTCGCCTTCAACACGACACTTTTAAAGGAAAACCACCCGTTCAGTGACCTGGTGGATGGTGGTGCAAACACGCTGATTTTCCCGAATTTATCAGCCAGTAACATTGCCTATAACTTGCTGAAAGAAGCAGCTGAACTGGAAACCATCGGGCCGATTTTGCTCGGAATGAAAAAACCCGTTCACGTATTACAGTTAGGAAGCTCCGTGCGGGAAATTGTGAATATGGTGGCGATTGCCGTTGTAGAAGCGCAGATGAAAAAATAGCGTAGTCTGTCACACTAAACAAGCTATCTGTCACACTGAGCGTGTGACAAATAGCTTGTTTACTGCGTCAAGACCCGGTCTGACTACGCTCTGCTTGACAGACTTATGGCTTCAACTTCACCCAATCTGCATTGTAAAGCGGGGTGTGGATTTGTTTTAGTTTTGCCTCCGGGAATTTGATCACTTTACGGTCGTAGGTCATCAGACCATTTGTTTCTATCTCAACATCAGTCGTTTGCGTGTAAACTGCTGCTGATAATCCCTTTTTAATTAAAGGTTCAAATCGCTTGATGAATGATTCGTAACGCGCGTACAGTTCTTCCGGGTTTTTGAAACTCTGATATCCCCAGTTATCCTTTTGCTGCCAAACGTGGCCGTCCACCGGCAAGCCCAATCCCCCGAATTCACCTAAAACAATGATCTGCTTAGCGCCGAAAAGGTCCGGTCTTGGCATAACAGGAGCAGGATAATTGTGCATGTCTATAATGTGTCCTACGGGATGAAAATTGCCTCCGCTGGCGCTGTTGACCAATCGACTCGGATCATATTGCATGGTCCAGTTTGTAATTTCTTCTGTTTTAAACTGCCCCCATGCTTCGTTGAACGGAACCCACACGACAATTGAAGGAAAATGATCGTTTGCATCCATAATCGCCTTCCATTCAGTTTTATAAATGTTCTCTGATTCAGGCGTGCGGTCTTTGTCGGTTTCAGCGCCGGTTATGCCGGGACGTTGTTCCCAGTTATTGCCCATATCACCGCTCGGCATGTCCTGCCACACCAGCATACCCAGCTCGTCACAATAGCGATACCATCTTGCAGGCTCCACTTTTACGTGTTTCCTGATCATATTGAAGCCCATCTCTTTGGTTTTCAATATATCAAATTTCAATGCTTCGTCTGTGGGAGCCGTATAGAGTCCGTCCGGCCACCAGCCCTGGTCCAGCGGACCGTACTGGAATAAAAACTTATTATTCAAAGCCATTCGCTGAATGCCGTTCGCGTCGGGTTGCATGGAAATTTTCCGCATGGCGAAATAGCTTTTTACCTCGTCGATCACCTTTCCGTTTCTGGTAACCGTGATCGTGAGATCATATAAAAACGGGCTTTCAGGAGACCATAACTTGGCGTTGGCAATATTTAACACTGCGTTTTCACCCGAGGCGATTTCCTGCTCAGCCACTTTATTGGAACCATCAAATGCCGTAATCTTAATTTTGTCCGTTGCTGCTGCGTTTTTAAGCGTTGTGGTTACCGTGAGCGTTTGCTTATCAATGTCAGGCACTTGCTTGAAATCAGCAATGTGCGTTGTGGGCACCGTTTCAATCCAAACCGTTTGCCAAATTCCCGTTACAGGTGTGTACCAAATGGCATGTGGATTTTTGATCTGCTTGCCTCTGGGTTGAGGGCCGTCGCTGCTCGGATCCCAGACGCGAACACTAATATCCTGCTGCTTTTTCTTGACCAAAAGGTCAGTAATGTCAAAAGAAAACGGATCATAACCGCCCTGATGCGTTCCCGCAGGCTTTCCATTGACGAATACATCGCACTTCCAGTCTACCGCCCCGAAATGAAGTAAAACCCGCTGATCTTTCAATTTTGGCGCGAAATCAATGTTCCGCTGATACCAGAGCACGCTGTCTTTCCCAACGGTCTTAGCAACGCCCGACAAGGCAGACTCTACTGCAAAAGGCACCAATATCTGTCCGGTAAACGCAGCTGGTTTAGCCTCAGAACCTTCTTTTGGAACAATTGAATAATTCCAAAGACCATTGATGTTAACCCAGTTCTGGCGAATCATTTGTGGTCGCGGATATTCGGGGTGAACATTAGCCGCATTCACCTTTTCCGCCCACGGTGTGACGATTTTTCCTTCCACATATTTCCATTCGGCCGGCTTCTGCGCAACCGAGTTTACGCTCAGTAAGCATGACAGTAGTCCTAATCCAAGCAGTGCTGTTTTCATCAAGTTTGAGTTGTTCTGAACAAAAAGTTAAATAATTTCAAATTTAAAAGGATTGCCGGAAGCCGCTCTACTATCATTTTCATTAGCTTTGGAATAACTCACTCAAATTTCAACTCATGAAAAAGCTTTATAACCTGGCTATTTTGCTGCTGGTCAGTCTGTCTGCGTTTGCGCAAGATTATTCGGATAAAATTACGCTTGTACTGCATGGCGGAGCGGGTACCATTACCCGTGCCAGCATGTCGGCGGAACAGGAAAAAGCTTATAAAGAGGTGCTTAACACCGCATTACAGAAAGGTTATGGCGTACTTAAAAGTGGCGGAACAAGTGTGCAGGCCGTGGAGGCAACGATCCGGGTCATGGAAGATTCGCCGCTTTTCAATGCCGGGAAAGGTGCTGTCTTTACCAATGAAGGAAAAAACGAACTCGACGCTTCGGTTATGGAAGGCAAAACTTTAAAAGCAGGAGCTATCGCAGGCGTGACCACGATTAGAAATCCGATCAGCACGGCCATTGCCGTAATGGAAAAATCGCCGCATGTAATGATGGCTGGTAAAGGCGCGGAAAAGTTTGCGAAAGATCAGGGACAAGCCATCGTGGATCCCTCCTATTTCTACACCGAATCAAGATTTAAAGCATTGCAACGTGCCAAAGAGCAGGAGAAAACAGAATTGGATCACGATGCGAAAGAAAAACAGGAAGTGAAAAAAGCGCCGAAAACAGGTTCCGTTGACCACGAAGATCTGATATTTACAGAAGGCAAAAAATTCGGAACAGTTGGCTGCGTTGCCCTCGACAAATTCGGAAATCTGGCTGCGGGAACATCCACCGGTGGCATGACCAATAAAAAATATGGCCGCATTGGCGACGCACCAGTTATCGGAGCGGGGACTTATGCCAATAATGCCACTTGCGCGGTGTCCGCAACCGGACACGGCGAGTTTTTTATTCGTTCCGTGGTTGCCTATGATATTTCTGCATTAATGGAGTACAAAGGGATGACATTGAAAGATGCTGCCAACGAAGTGGTGATGAAAAAACTGGTGGAACGCGGCGGCGAGGGCGGCGTTATTGCCGTTGACAGAAACGGTAACATTACCATGCCTTTCAATAGCGAGGGAATGTATCGCGGCTACATCAAAAGTGATGGAAAAAGCGAGATCCTGATTTATAAGGACTGATTTTGAGCATTTTCCACAAGCGATTTCGGGGCGGTTACAAAAACACGTTTTTATATGGTTGTTTCTTGTTCCGGTAATACAAAACAGGCCGTCCCTGTCGTTCTGAATAAGTAACGTAACATTCAGCTTCCTTTACTCTATGAAATCAGTTTACAAGGTTTTCCTGTTGATCTTACTGGCTTCCCCATACAGTTTTGCAACCCACGTTCGCGGCGGCGAAATTATGGCCACCCACGTTTCCGGCCAAAATTATCAAATCAAAGTAAGGTTATATTTCGATTTAGCTGTAGGAGAGGGCGCAGCAACGGCGCAGAGCAACGTCCTGGTTTGTTTCGGGGATGGTTCTACCAAGGAATTTCAAAGAACAAAAGCAGAACGAATACCTGGTAATGTGCTGGTTTCGGATTACGACGGCATGCATACATATCCGTCGTCCGGGCAATTTCAAATTTCTGTTTCACTTGAAAACCGTACACCCGGAATCCTTAATTTTCCTAATTCAGGTGATACCAAGGCTTTTTTTTGGACGGTCATTAACACACAGGTTTCCAATTCAACGCCGGTCCTGCCCTATCTTGTGTTTGAGGGCGGTGTGAGGCAATTGTTTAAAATCGACCTGAAAGCGACAGTTGCAGATGTCGATAGCTTTACGGTTACACTTCCGAAACTCAGCAAGCCTTCTCCGGGAGAATGCGGCGTGAGGATGTTGGAACATGGTTATATGTATCCCAATGAAGTAAGCAGCAAGGGAACATTCAAAGTCATTCCAAACGTCAATCAGCTGGTATGGCAGGCGCCGGAGGTTTTGGGTAACTATATTTTTGCCATGGTCGTGAGCGAGTGGCGTGACGGGATTATCATTTCTGAATCCTATCGCGAAGGATTAATTACAGTTATAGATAAACCTGGGCCAACGGTTGAAATTCCTCCGTACGAATCGGCGGAAAATGGAGGTCTGATCACTTCTACGCCGAATGTTAAATCTGCCGAAGTTTCCATGGCAATTGTAGCATATCCTGTTCCTACTGAAAGCTTTGTGACTGTGAAGGCATACAGCAAAAAGCGTTCAATCGTAACATTGCAGCTTATCGATTCGAACGGACGGGTTCTCAGGGAGATTAAAAGTGGCAGTCCGGTGATTTCTGTTCAGGAAGAATTTGACCTGCGCAATCTTGCCAAAGGCTTATACATTATAAAAGCTTCGAACGAAGTAGATGCGGTTAGCCAAAAAGTGATTCGTTAAGCATTTCCAGAATCTGTATTAAATCCTAAGCAACATTGTAATGGTATAAAATATAATTTTTCGTCCTATGAAATATGGCACTTCTGTAATGAAATAGATCTCCGTATTTATCATAGGTTAATTATAATTCAGAAAAACGGCTGATCGAATGATCAGCCGTTTTCTTTAATTCCCCATTTGCCCCGCCGCTTCCGTCATGTTAACGGACGTGATCTTATCCTCAAATAACTGGTTTTTCAGGAGCATTTCTTTAATCATCGACAAATGCGTGTAAGTGATCATATGTCCTGCTTTGTGCAGGAAAATGTATTGAGCCCGCTTGCTCTTAATGTGCTTCTTGGCAAAATCAATGTTGGCCGGATCGGCGATCCAATCATTTCCGCCCTGGATTACCGTTGTCGGTACATCCAGGTTATGCCACACTGGCAAGAGTTTTCTGAGCTCATCGGAATGGCTGTATTTTTCAGCCGTGGCCGTGTTGAATTCTCCGGGCAGGAATAGTTGGATAAATGAATTTCTGCCCCATTTGGAAAACCAGTAAAACCTCTCTTTTTCCGGATCGATAACCGGTGAGACCATGATCAACTCTTTTACCTTTTCGGGTCTGAGCGAAACCAGCTTGGCGGCAATAGGTGCGCCATAGGACCGGCCCAGAACGGTCACTTTTTCTTTACTTTTATTTAACTCGAAAACGGGCAAAAGTGCGTTGGCCTGTGTTGCAATAGAAGTAACATAGCGGCGCTTCTTTTTCATTTTCAGCCTGGATTTTCCATAACCCACACGGTCCACAGAAACAATGTGAAAACGCTTTTGCAGGTCTTCATCGTCCATTAAATTCATATAGCCCCATAACGAGCCCGGGGCTCCGTGGATAAGCAACAACATCGGCAATGTATCCGAACCCACACTTGCAATGCATAGCGCTAATGTGTCATTTTTAATGATGCGTTCCTCAGGTTTTATCTTCTTTGCTGCGTAATGTTTCCTGACCTGTTTGGCTGAAATAATGTACCGGGAAAAGCAGGAACTTAGCGAAACTGATAAGAAAAAAACAATAATGATGGATCGCAAAAATTTAAAACTTGGCATACATTCAGGAATGTTACTGTAATTTATATCTTCACAGGATATTTCAATATACGATTATAATCAGAAAAATGGTGGAATTCAGTGCGTGTATTTTAAAGAAATAGCCTGAACTAAATTTTTCCGGTCATTTCTGTGTTCAATATAAAAATTGATGCCAGTAAGGCCCAGGCTCTGTAAGCCGGCGATGTAAGTCAAATTCTACTGTTAATGACAACCAACCAGCAAACCCAGTTCTTTCTGCGCCTTGCAGCGCAAAATGAAAGATATCGCTACCAATTGCCATCCCGACATGATGCCGGAAAGTTTATTCAGGGCCTGATTAATTTTTTGTTTCCAATCAGTAAAGATTGTCCAAGCTGCCCCAGCAAGGATATTGCAATGAAATATGCTGACTTACGCAACAGTCTGGACTGCATGCTGGAACCTTTGTTGCCGGAGCTGGAAAAAAGTAAAGAAGAAATACTGGACGAGGTGTTTGCGCAAATTCCGAATATCTACGATAAGTTATTGATGGACGCCAAATCCATTACCGATAACGATCCTGCATCGGTCAGTATTGAAGAGGTCATTTCTGTTTATCCCGGCTTCATGGCCATTGCTACTTACCGCTTTGCCAACTCATTTGCACTATGCGGCATTCCATTGTTACCGAGGATGTTAACTGAGTTCGCGCATAGCCAGACGGGTATCGACATTCACCCCAACGCAACAATCGGACATTCGTTTTTTATCGATCATGGCACGGGTGTGGTGATTGGAGAAACGACGCATATCGGCAACAATGTGAAGTTATACCAGGGTGTTACCTTAGGTGCCACGCATGTTTCCAAATCGCTGGCATCACGCAAGCGTCACCCAACCATTGAGGACAATGTGGTTGTGTATGCCAATGCGACTATTTTGGGAGGAGAAACCGTGATAGGCCACGATTCAATTATCGGCGGGAATGCCTGGCTGGTGCGAAGCGTACCTCCATTTTCCCAGGTTTATCACCAGAGCAAAATAGAGATACGCCAGCAGACACCATCTGCTACATAATACTTCTTATAAATCTGCGGACACCTTCCATATACACCGGCTCGGCCTGCGGGAACGCATATCTCGGCTGTGTGGTCATGGTAATGCTGATAAAGCCATATGTAAGGCACCACCATTCGTAATAGGTTTTCGTCACCATTTCGCCTGATCTCGGGCGCAAGCTGGCGATCATTTCCCAAACGGGATTGCCCTTAATGCTCATCGCCTTTCCGTACACATTCTTGGAATCGCAATAAGCACCTTCCAGATTGAACATAACCTGAAAAACCTCCGGATTTTCAATAGCGAAGACCCAGATGCGTTGTGCAACTTCCGCTAGTTGTTTCTGAGGATTGCTGAAATGTGTCTTGATTTTCAAAAATTCCGCCTGAAGGATATCGAAGCCTTCCATGCGGATCGCCTCAAGCAATTTGTCTTTACTCTCGAAATATTCATAGAGAATTGGCGGGCTGTATTCAATCACCTCAGCAATTTTGCGGATGGAGACCGCTGTCCACCCGTCTTCGCGGGCTATTTCTTTTGCTGTTTTGACGATATCCGAACGTACCTGTATTCTAAGGCGTTCTCTTCGCTCTACTATTCCCATACTATATCGTTGATTTATGATGGAGTCAGAATGATATGCTTTCAAATATAAACATATAGTCCTTATGGCTCAAGGGGATTTCCACCCGTTTCTTCAAAAAAATTCCTCGTTTCAATTATTTTTTTCCGCAAACAGCGCTAATTAAATCTAACGGCAGATTATAAAATTTAAGCGTAAAAAAATTTTTTTAAACGCCCGAAATTGTTTTATTCTGCTCTTTTCGTGGGTCCTGCCTTCTCGATTTTTTCTACCAGACGATAGTTTGCTTCCTGCGCGCGAACCTTCCCGCGTGAGTCATCGGTGATCCTGAGATTGTTCTGATAAACATCCAACCTGACGGATTTCTGATTGTCACTCACATAATTCCGCAGCACCAGCCGCATCTGGTTTTTAAGCGCTTCATCCAAAATAGGAAAGCAAACATCAATGCGCCGGTGTAAATTTCGATGCGTCCAGTCACAGGACGACAGATACATTTCATCATTGCCACGATTGCCAAAATGAAAGATACGTGTGTTCTCGACATAGCGGTCTACATAGCGGCTCACAACAATGTTATCGCTGATAGAAGGCAGCCCCGGTATAAGTCCGCAACTTTCACTAATGATAACATGCACCGGAACGCCCGCCTGCCCCGCCTGATAAATTTTGTCAATCAGAATGTGGTCCTGCAACTGGTTAATTTTGATTGTCACAAAGGATTTCAAACCCGCATTACAGTTAGCGATTTCCCGGTCGATCAGATCAAGGAGCCTTTTTTGGAGCGTAAATTGTGTTACAAATAGATTATTGAAAGGTAGATATTTATACTTTTTAGGTTCGTCCTGCGTGGACAAATATCCGAAAAGCAATTCCAGTTCATTGGTCAGCTCCCGATGGCTTGTTAGTAATGCATGGTCAACGATTTCCCGGCTGGTAAGCCTGTAAAAGCCGCCTGTTCCCAGGAATGCATAACGCTCCCAGCCTTTCTGCACTTTGCGTTTGATCAAGGCAATTTTGGCATGCACTTTCAAACCCGGAACACTCAAAATGATCTTCACCCCGGCATCCCGCATTTTTTTTGACCAGTGCAGATTTTCCTGAATGTCCAGTTTCGTATTGAGCTCCACATATGTCGTTACGCGCTTACCATTGCGCGAAGCGCTTATCAGTGAATTGAGAATAAATGAATTAGGGCTTATTTTGTAAAGCGAAACATGGATTTCGCGCACATGCGGGTCAACGGCTGCCTCATTAAAGAACCGGACAATAGGCTCATAGGAATTATAGGGCAAATGTAAAAGCTGATCTGCCTTTTGTATCGATTCAAAAACGGAAGTTGTGTCATCAAAATCCGGGTTCTGAACTGGCCTTTGGTGCGGGTAATCGAGGCGGCGGGATAGTTGCGGAAAGGTCATCAGGTCCTGCATGAAGATATAATGCCCCCTTTCGTGAAACTCGTTCATGGGAATCCCTGCCTTGCTGACCAGATATTCACGCATATACAGCGGCATCCCGGCCTCATAAAAATACTGTGCAGGCTGGACGAAATTCCGCTTTTCAAGCTGTTTCAAAATACGCTGCGCCAGTTGCATCGGATATTCGTCTTCAATTGCCAGTTCGGTGTCTTTTTCTACCCGCAATGCATAACTTTCGAGTACATCATAACCGGGGAAAAGCAGCGGCAGGTTTTCACGGATAATGTCTTCCAAAAACGTCACCTGGCGCTTTCCATCCAATTCAGGCAGTTCAATAAAACGTCCGAAAGGCTCGGACGGAATATTGACAATGGCATACCAATCCTCCTCCGTATCGTCCCTATGCTGTAATCTGACGACCAGATACAACTGCTTGGATTCGAAAAAAGGCATTTTCGAGCTCCTTCGGCTATCCAGAAAAACAGGCTGTAAATGCCGGAAAAGTTTATCAATAAAAAATTTCCTTAAAAAACTGAGATGCTCATTTGCAAATGTTTCCTGGTAATATAAATGCACGCCCTGGTCAAGAAGTGCGGGAAGGATTCCTGTGGTCAGTATCTCATTAAATTCCCTCAGCTGATTTTCAACCGTTTCATAAACGTGGCCCAGCAATGACTCGGGAAAAAGATATAGTTTGGTACGGATATCATTGCTCACCTCCCCCATCGCCATCAGGCTGGGAACACGCGCCCTGAAAAATTCTTTGGTTTGATAAGCGTAAATGCCAAGAAAACGTAAACGTTCCCTCACCGGTACAGTCTCATCGTTTGCTTCCAGTAATAATCTGTAATTATTGGACAGCCAGCTCAGATTTGTATCGAAGTAGGGATATGCAACATCTATCATTGATTAAGGTAAAAAAGATTCAAAATTTGCTACAATATAAATACATTTGGTCGGTAAGGATCTAACTTTGCGGCACAAAGATTTAACAAAGTTCGGCAAGCATCCAGTGTTATATCTTTCATTCAAAACTTAATTATATACTATGCAATATCAATTATTGGGCCGGTCAGGTTTACGTGTTTCGGAAGTTTGTCTGGGCACAATGACCTTCGGAACTGAGTGGGGATGGGGAGCAGATAAGCATGAGAGCTATAAAATATTCGAAAGTTTTGCAGGCGCTGGCGGAAATTTCATTGATACGGCCAACCGCTACACAGAAGGTTCTTCTGAAAAATATGTGGGTGAATTTATCGAAAGCGACCGGGATCACTGGGTTTTAGCAACCAAATTCACATTAAAGGACCGGAATGATGACCTTAATTTCGCTGGTAATCACCGTAAAAACATGATGCGCTCGGTTAGGGCAAGTTTAAAACGCCTTAATACGGAATACATTGACCTCCTGTGGGTGCATATGTGGGACAACACAACGCCAGTTGAAGAGCTCATGCGCGGACTGGACGACCTGGTTACCAGGGGGTTGGTACATTATGTAGGCATATCCGATACGCCAGCCTGGGTGGTTTCACAAGCCAATACAATCGCTGATTTCAGAGGCTGGAATGCATTTGCTGCGATACAATTTGAATATTCATTAATCCAGCGCACGCCGGAGCGCGACTTGCTTCCCATGGCAAAGGCGCTGGGACTTGCGGTTACTCCCTGGGGAACGATCGGTGGCGGTGCGCTTACCGGAAAATATTTGCGCGGAGAATCTGGTAGAGTTCCCGATACAAGCAGCCGCAGAAGCGAACATAGTAGCATTATAGCACAAACTGTGGTAGATGTCGCCAGTGAACTTGGGGTTACACCTGTGCAGGTTGCTATTAACTGGGCCCGCCATCGCGATCAGGTGATGATTCCGATCATTGGTGCCTCTAAGGAAAAGCAACTCGCGGATTCACTGGGCTGCTTGTCGTTCAAGCTGCCTCAGGAAATGATCGACCGACTGAATGAAGTAAGCAAAATCGAGCTCGGTTTCCCGCACGAATTCTTAAAATCGGAGGGCATTAAGGAAGAGGCTTTTGGAGGGCTTTATGAGAAATTAGAAAATCACAGGAATTAAAAACCAGCCAGCATTTGGTCATTGGCATTCAAAATTTGTAATTTGAAATTAATGGCCAAATGCTGCCTGTCCTATTTTCCCCAACTTTCGGGAGCCAGACGCCATGCGCTCAGACTTTGCAATTGGGAGCTGTCAATGTAATTATGCTCCAATGCAGTTTCAATCAATGCGTTGTAATTGCTGATTGTACTCAGCTTGACGTTTTTCTCTTTGAAATTATTTTCGGCAACTGCGAATCCGTAAGTGAAAATCGCAACCATTCCAGCCACTTCAATGTCCGCTGCTCGCAAGACGTCAACTACTTTCAAAGAACTTCCACCGGTTGAGATGAGGTCTTCAATGATAATCACCGACTGCCCTTTTTCCAATCTGCCTTCGATCTGATTGCCCATTCCATGCTTTTTAGGCTCGGGACGCACATATGCAAAAGGTAATTCCAAAAGATCTGCTACCAGCGCGCCTTGCGCGATTCCACCTGTTGCCACTCCAACAACCGCCTGTACATCAGGATATTCTTTTTTGATCAATGCTGCTAAGGTCTTTTTGATAAAAGTCCGCGTATCCGGGTAAGACAATGCTACGCGGTTATCGCAGTAAATCGGAGACAGCCAGCCTGAACTCCATTGAAACGGCTTATCGGGACTTAATTTTATTGCCTTTGCTTCCAAAAGCAATTCAGCAATTCTCTTGTTAATATCCTGTTGGTTTAGCATTACTAGTCTTCGGATTCTTCGTTTTTACTGTGATTAATTACTAATAACTTATCGATCCGGCTCCGGTCCATATCGATCACTTCAAACTCGAAGTGCTTCCATTTGAATTTGTCGCCCGTGCTCGGAATGTTTTCCAGAATATACAGCACAAAACCGCCCAATGTGTTAAAACCAACGAATTCGCGGCGTTCAGCATCTTGGATATTGAGATTGAAATATTGTATAAAATCGTCAAACGGCAACTGCGCATCGATCAGAAAACTGCCGTCGTCCCGCTTGATCACTTCCGAAGCTTCTTCGATGTCCTCAGAAATATCACCTACCAGCGCGTCCATGATGTCGTGCATGGTTAATACGCCCAAAAGGCCGCCGTACTCGTCCACAATAATGCCGAAATACACGCGCTGCTCCTTGAATTTGGCCAAAGCCTGGTAAGCACGGTTGCTTTCGGGCAGGTAAACCGGGTCTTTCACAACAGCGTTCATATTGGCAAGCTGCGCTTCTATGTCGGTTGCAATAAGGTCCTTCACGTAAACCAAACCCACAACATCGTCCACAGCTCCGCGGCAAACGGGGTAAATAGAATGTCGTGCGTCAAAAATCTTGGCTTTATTTTCCTCAACAGAATCTTCCAGATCCAGCCAGACGATTTCCTGGCGGTTGGTCATGAGTGAAGTCACTTTCCGGTCGCCTAATTGGAAGACATTATGCACAATTTCCTGCTCGATTTCTTCAAAAACACCACCCGACGTTCCTTCCTGAATCAAACTTTTGATCTCTTCTTCTGTGACTGAATTTTCGCTTTGCTTGATATTTAAAACCTTAATAATGAGATCGCTTGAAATTCCAAGCAGCGCGATAAATGGCGCTGTCGCTTTTGAAAGCAGATTCATAGGCGTGGCCATGAACTTTGAAATCGCTTCCGGGTTGGCCATTCCAATTCTTTTCGGGACGAGCTCGCCGAGCACTAACGAAAGATATGTGATAAAAACCAGCACCGTTCCAACGGCCAGCGAATGCGCATAAGGCATCAAAAAAGGAATTGTGGCAATGTATTTTTCAAAATCACTGGTAATGTTGTCGCCGCTGTACATACCTGTCAGCAGACCGATCAGGGTTATGCCAATTTGGACGGTGGACAAAAAACGTGTGGGTGAGTTTGCGAGATGAAGTGCGGCTTTTGCGCTGGAATCACCATTTTTTGCAGCAGCTTCAAGACGGGATTTGCGGGATGAAACAAGTGCGATCTCAGACATGGAAAAGACACCATTGAGCAGCACAAGAAGTAGAATTATCAGGAGTTCCAAGAACTGTATATTTGATACAATCACAAATTTATCAATAATAATCACTGTCTAAACTAAACTCTTTACTTAATTTTGGCATCGATTCACGTACCATTTGAAAAATGATCATTTTTTTTGACGACCGTCCTTTGCGAATTGTACGGACCAATCAGCTTTCTGCAACGGAAACTTCCGCATTCGATCATATTGTAGACCTGAGACTTGAGAAGCTGCAAAAAAAGATGTTAACCGGCCATGTGTTGTTTTTGAACACAACTGCCACCTCCGCTATTCAGATAATTGAGCTTTTGGAAAAAGCATTGCCCAAAGAAATGCTGTCCGTTACAATGGCCACGCGTGAAAAATCCGAAGTAGAAGAGAAAATTAAGGGAATTTACAAGGTGATTAAAGCCGCCGGCGGCGTCGTTGTAAAAGACGGGAAGTGGCTTTTTATGTACCGCCGCAAAAAGTGGGACCTGCCAAAAGGCAAGCTTGACAAAGGCGAAAATTCCAGAACTGCCGCAATCAGGGAAATTGAAGAAGAAACAGGTGTAAAAGCGTCGGTCAGGGACAAAATCTGCACAACCTGGCATACTTACAGCCTCAACAACAACCGCATTTTAAAGCGGACCAAATGGTATCTTTTTGACTGCATTGATGATTCGAACATGCAGCCCCAGGCAGAAGAACAGATCGAAAAACTGGATTGGTTTTCACAGTCAGAGTCGAAATCGATCCTAATAAATTCTTACAGCTCAATTCGTTACGTGATTGAAAGCCTCAACAAGATCCACGACACCAAAGCACAATAATATTGCAAGACTTTACTTTCAATAAACTCAGCCCTCGTGGTTGAGTTTATTCAATTCCGAAAGAGAATAGGGAAGAAAATCGTCCACCCGCTGCCCATAGCGGTGCAGATCACGGATAATGCTTGAACTGATCGGCGCCAGCATAGGCGATGTAATCAGGAAAACGGTTTCAATTTCTTCGTAGAGATATCGGTTAACTTGCGAAATACCGTTTTCGTACTCAAAATCGGTCGTGTTACGCAAACCTCTCAGCAAAAAAGTGGCTCCAAGCTCCCGCGCTGTGTGCGCAGTAAGGTCATCATAAGTAACCACTTTCACGTTTTTTTGATCGGAGAATGTCTTTTCGATCATTTCCTTCATAACATCTAATGGGAAATAGCGCTTCTTCGTTGCGTTGTTCCCGATGCCAATGACCACTTCATCAAAAAGGCGTAATCCGCGTACGACAATGTCTTCATGTCCTTTTGTAAATGGATCAAATGATCCCGGAAATAGGGCGGTACGCTTCATAAGAGCAGTATTTACAAATTAAGATGATACGAGGTAGGTGTTGAACAGCCCAAAATATCGATGTCCGGGAACATCAGCACATTGCCTGTTATATTTTAGCGTTGTAGGCCCGTTGCCGATCTGCAAATTGGGAAAAAATCTCGAAAGCTCGGTGTAAGCATCAGCAGATGGGTCGATTTCCCCATAACAAATGACTTTCATTTCTTCGGGCAGGAAATTCAGCTGATTTAATGTAAACAAAATAATGTAGGCCAGCTCCTGGGTTTTCGAGAAGCGAAAGCGGTTGCAAAGGATCAGCTGCTGGCTTTCTGTGATGACCAGCGTGAAATAATCTTTTTCAAAATATATGGAAACCATCCTTAACTGCTGGTGTTCCAGGTGGCTTACCAGCGCGCCGATTATAAGCGGACTGGTCAGGTGATAAAATGTAATCTGGGAATTGCCGAAATGGTTGATCATCCAGTCGTACCAGATTTGCGGAACGCTGAATACATTCTGCGCGTGAACAAGCGGCAAATCGTGATAAAGCACTTTTTCGTCCTTTGGAACCGGATTACCCAAAGCAAATGCCAGGTAATCGGGTGCAGAATCTTCCTCGAAAATCAAATTGGGGATCAGACTGAATGCGTGCGAATTAATTGAAATCCTTACGTTTTTCCAGCTGTGCGATGACCAGAGCAAATGTCCGGTAAAAACCTTTTTGAGCCTTTCAAAAATCTCATTCGGGTTCAAAACGGTCTCAAAGCTGTAATCTTCCAGCCAGATACACTCCATGTTTTCATCGCGGACAATGCAAAACCGGATGCGTCTTTCATCCACTTCAATGCATAATGTGCACAAAGGAATACTCGAAGCGTCAAATGAATTATCGCCTACCAGTAAAGTAGGAATAATTTCAATGACCTGGTTTTCAGAATTTGCCACAATAAAGGGGTAAGGTTAAAAAATTATTTATGCTTTGGGGCCGGGATAGCAGATTCGGACAAGAATTTACCAAGCCCCGATATCTCCTCCAAAGATCGTACCCGGGTGAAAATACTGTGACAGGTTTCCACCGGAAGGGCCTGAACGTCTTCCATGCGCATCAGCTTCACATCCTCAATGATTTGGTTGTCCGACGAAAGCTCAGGATCAGCACCCTTGCCGATATTGCCCTGTACCGATTCAATCATAAAGAACAGCTCAATGGCATGAAGCGGAGGGTGCACAAATTCGTTTACAAAAAGAAAGTCTCCAATTACCGCATCCAGTCCGGTTTCTTCCTGAATCTCCCTTTTTAAAGCAGCCTCAGCAGTTTCGCCAAAGCGTATGCCTCCGCCCGGCGGACTCCAGAACGACTGGTTTTTGCCATACAATGAATGGTTTACCAAAAGAATATGATCCTGAACAATGTATATGCCGCTCACACGGACACGCACATTACCCCCGTACAAATTCTTTACTTCATCGTTCAAAGTCTGCACCACCGCTCATTTTTTGGAGCGGCAAAGATAACCAACCTGAGATAATTGACAAGAGATAATATAAGGATCAGGAATAAGGACTTCCTGAAATGTAGCTTTCCAGCGAGCTGATATGCTCTTTTTGCTCGTGAATGATCGCCGAAACGATGTCGTTGATGGATATGATCCCAATCAGCTTTCCATCCTGATTAACAGGCAGATGTCGGATATGTTTGTCAGACATGATCTGCATACATTCCTCAATTTTCTGGTCCGTTTCGACCGTAATTACTTTGCTGGTCATAACCTCCCGGATGCGCGTGTCCCGCGAGCTCTTTCCCTGCAAAATGACTTTTCTGGCATAGTCTCTTTCGGAAAAGATACCGATCAATTCATTATCTTCAAGAACCAAAACTGCACCAATGTTTTTCGCGGCCATGAGTTCCAGAGCCTCAAACACCGTGTTGTCTTGCGTTACCGACCAAAGCGCATTGACAGGCTTGTTGCCCATTACATGTTGTACTAGCATAGATGTTTGGGGTTTTGGAGTGTAAAAGATAAAATTGGGAATCTAATATATGCATTTACAACATTAAAATCCAATAAATTCTAAGTATATTTTTGTAACTGTTACGCACTTTGATTTAAGCAATCGTTGCGTTAGTTTCGGCATTATGGAAACAGATAAGATTTTACCTTCCCAACTTTTACGCAAGCGTTTTCCTTTCAAACCCACCGAAGGCCAGCTCCGGTTTTTCGAGCAAACCAATGATTTTCTGGTCGAAGAAAAAGGCCTGGAACGTTACCCCGACTGTTTTTTGCTGAAAGGCTATGCAGGAACGGGAAAGACGACCATTATCAGCACATTAATTAAAGTGTTGAAGAATTTTGGGTACAAATCCATCTTGCTTGCCCCCACGGGCCGCGCTGCAAAAGTGATGTCCGGTTATTCTGAAAAAGTTGCATTAACGATCCATAAGAAGATATATAAGCAAACGGCCGACTCATTTTCGGGCAACCTGACATTCCAGCGGCAGAAGAATTACCATGATAATACGCTGTTCATCGTCGATGAAGCTTCCATGATCACCGACGACGCGGATTTTGGCACTAAAAGCCTTCTGGCTGATCTGATTGAGTTTGTTTTTGAAAATCCGGGCAACAAGCTCATGCTCGTGGGCGATGTGGCGCAGCTCCCGCCGGTTGGCAAGGAATTAAGTCCTGCTCTGGATGGTGAATATCTCGAAAAGACATTCTACATGTCTGTATTTCAGGAAGAGTTAAAGGAGGTCATGCGGCAGGACGAGCAATCCGGCATATTGTTCAATGCAACATTATTAAGGAACCAACTGGTCGCTGAAAAGCCCGAAATTCAGATCACAACACGTTCCTACCGCGATGTTTTCAGGATGACAGGTGAAAAATTGGAAGAAGGACTGCGCTATGCTTATGATAAATACGGGCAGGAAAACTCCATTATTCTAACCCGTTCCAATAAGTCTGCCGTTCAATATAATGAATACATCCGGCGCACCATCAATTTTTCGGAAGAAGAACTCGACGCCGGAGATCGGCTAATGGTGGTCCGCAACAATTACAACATTCTGGACGAGGAATCGCCCGCTGGCTTCATTGCAAATGGTGATTTTGTTGAGTTATTGAAAATCCGGAAAACACAGGAAATGCACGGTTTCCGTTTTGCGGATGTAACGTTACGCATGACGGACTATGAAAAACAACCCGAATTCGACGCCAAGATTTTCCTAGACACGCTGCATTCCTCCTCTCCTTCCCTATCCTCGGAAGACAACAAAAAGCTATACGAAAGTGTCCAGAAGGATTATTTTTATATCACATCCAAAAAGGAAAGAATGGAAGCATTGCGCAAAGACCCATTCCTGAATGCATTGCAAGTGAAATTTGCCTATGCCCTAACCTGCCACAAAGCGCAGGGCGGGCAGTGGAGTTCTGTGTTCATCGATCAGGGCTATTTGCCTGAGGAACAGATTAATGTTGAATTTATCCGCTGGCTTTATACCGCCATCACGCGGGCGACAGACGAGGTTTTCCTGATGAACTTCCACCAGCATTTTTTTAAATGAAATGTTGACTTATTCTTTGGCGGCAGCTCGTTGCAAGCGATCATTTATTGCGAGGCCCAGGCCGGTCATAGGAACAAATTCAGCCCTGATTTGCTGAATGGGCAATATATCCAGCTCTCTTAGATAGGCAAACAAATTGTGCGCCGCTTCTTTCATATCGCCATTTTTACTCAAAATGCGCTGATATTCCGGATCAATGTTTTCCAGATATTGGTTGAAAAGCAAATAGCCTGTTAATTTCTCTTCTATCTCCGGGAACGTTTCTCTCCGATCAAGATAAAGCGGTTTTCGTGGCGCATAGTGGCTTTTTAACATTCCCGGGGCTTTCGGGTTTGAGGAAGAATGCGGCATCAGTCTAACCTTTCCAACAATCGCCTCAATCTCCTCAACTGCCAAACCTCCTAAGCGATAAACAATAGGCTGATCATTTTCAAAACCAACAATGGTTGATTCGATGCCGACTTCACTTTCCCCGCCGTCCAGTATATAAGGTATTTTTTCTCCCAATTGCGCATTCACGTGAGCAGCATTCGTCGGGCTAATGTAGCCAAAAGGATTCGCGCTTGGCGCAGCCAGTGGGAAAGGAATCGTTTGTAACAGGCCAAGCAGCAGCGGATGGTTCGGAATCCTTACAGCCACAGAATCCAGCCCGGAAGTCACCAGATCAGGAATAGTCTGCTTTTTCGGCAGCAATAATGTCAGCGGGCCCGGCCAGAAATGCTTTGCAAGCAATAACGCCTTTTCCGGAAAATCAGAAACGTAACGCTGCACCTTTTCAAGAGAATCGGTGTGAATGATCAGCGGATCAAATGCGGGTCGGTTCTTGACTTCAAAAATGGATAGCACCGCACTATCATTCAATGCATTACCGGCCAACCCATAAACCGTTTCCGTAGGAATAGCCACCAATTCCCCTTTTATGAGAAATTCTTTTGCAACGTTAATATCAATTCCGGTAATGGCCAAAATGGGTGCTGTTTTTAAAAATGCAAAAGTACGGCGCTCATTGTTAAGAGCAAACGTTGGTGTATCTCATTTAGATTGTTTTTAAATAACCCCGAAAATTGAGATAGCAGAACACTGGTATTTAATCCGTGTTTATATTTATTGATTAAATAGCATTTCTAAACTACCCTTTTTACTATGTTTCAAATCAAAGAACAACCTGCTGTTTTTGACGTCTGTATCATTGGCTCAGGAGCGGGAGGTGGAATGGCAGCACTTCAACTTGCCCAACAGGGAGCCAAAGTGGCGCTTTTGGAGGCGGGTGGATATTTTGATCCTGCTGATCCTAAATATATTACACAGCTGAAATGGCCATACGAGTCACCACGCCGCGGTGCTTCCAATCACCGTCCGTTTGGAGACTTTGATGCTGCCTGGGGAGGCTGGGAAATTGATGGCGAACCCTACACAAGGAAAAACGGAACGCAGTTCGACTGGTTCAGATCGAGAATGCTGGGTGGCCGGACTAACCACTGGGGCCGCATTTCCCTGCGTTTCGGACCAAAAGATTTTAAAAGAAAAAGCATCGACGGACTTGGCGACGACTGGCCGATCGGTTATGACGATGTAAAACCATATTATGATAAGGTCGATAAGCTGATCGGGGTTTTCGGAACAGTTGAAAACATGGACAATGAGCCGGACGGGATTTTCCTTCCTCCCCCAAAGCCACGTTTGCACGAGCTTTTCATCAAACAAGCTGGAAAAAAAGCGAACATTCCGGTTATTCCTTCCAGACTTTCAATCTTAACAAAACCCATAAATGACCAGCGCGGCGTTTGCTTTTATTGCAGCCAATGCTCACGCGCCTGCCAGGCATATGCGGATTTTTCCTCATCGTCTGTCCTTTGTATTCCTGCTGTAAAAACGGGTAATGTAACATTGATCAACAATGCAATGGCACGCGAAGTGCTCACTGATCCGGTTACAGGGCTTGCAACGGGAGTTTCCTATGTTGATAGTCAAAAACTTACGGAGCATACCATTAAGGCCAAAGTTGTGGTTCTTGCTGCCAGCGCAGGAGAATCGGCCAGGTTGCTTTTGAACTCAAAATCAGACAGACACCCTAACGGACTTGCCAATTCAAGCGGGGTTGTCGGAAGATATCTGCACGATTCAACGGGTGCTTCACGCGGCGCATTCCTGCCCCATTTGATGGACAGAAAGCGTTACAACGAAGACGGCGTAGGCGGAATGCACGTGTACACGCCCTGGTGGCTGGACAACAAAAAACTGGATTTCCCAAGAGGTTACCACATTGAATACGGCGGCGGAATGGGCATGCCGAGCTACGGATTTGGTGCCGGAATTGAAAATATGAACGGAAAATATCCGACAGCAGCAGGGGTTACCAAGCCGGCCGGTGGATATGGTTCATCATTGAAAGAGGATTACCGTCGTTTCTACGGAGCATATGTAGGCATGGCTGGTCGTGGGGAAGCTGTTCCGAATTTCGATAACTACTGCGAGATTGACCCAAATGTGGTGGATAAGTTTGGTATCCCTGTACTTCGTTTCCATTACAAATGGACGGACTACGAGATCAAGCAAGCGAAACACATGCATGATACTTTCGAAGAGATGATTCATTCATTGGGTGGTGTTGCGAGCGGAACCAAGCCTGGCGCCGACACGAATTACGGCATTGCTGCTCCTGGTCGTATTATTCACGAAGTAGGAACAGTGAGAATGGGTAATGATCCTAAAACTTCTGCCCTGAACAAGTTCTCACAAGCACACGACGCGAAAAACGTGTTTGTGGTCGATGGCGGTTCCTTCGTATCCCAAGCGGATAAAAACCCAACCTGGACCATTCTCGCGCTGTCTATGAGAGCATCGGAGTATATTGTGGATCAGGTTAAACAGAAAAATATCTAATATTTGAACACAGTTTCAAATCATAACTATGAAACGTAGAGATACATTAAAAGCATTAACGCTCAGCTCATTAGGCTTAACTGCACTCAACCCGCAGGTTGCGATGGCCGAACAAAGAGAGCTGGAAACGCAGATGCCACCCGAAACCCCGATCAAGATTCCGGGTGGACGGACTAAGGAAGAAGCGATCAGGGACGCGAAGTTGATGAAGGAAAAATTCCTTACCGTGGCGGAACTGGCGACTATTAAGGTGTTGGTGGACATTATTATTCCAGCTGATGACAAATCAGGCAGTGCCTCACAAGCGGGCGTTCCTGATTTTATCGAGTTCATTGCCAAGGATATGCCTCAGAACCAGGTTCCTTTGCGCGGCGGCCTTAAATGGCTGGAATTGGAATCCAACAAAAGATTTACAAAAGGATTTGCATTATTGACAAAAGCGCAGCAGTTGCAGATTGTCGACGACATTGCTTATCCGGAAAAAGCAAAACCAATTCATAGCCAGGGCGTTGCATTTTTTAATCTGATGCGCAACCTGACAGCATCGGGTTACTATACATCTAAAATCGGCATTGCTGATCTGGGTTATATGGGTAACACGCCTAATGTCTGGGAAGGTGTTCCGGCAGATGTTTTGAAGCAATATGGTTTGAGCTACGAATAAAAATGCTAACAGGCATTTGCAAAGCCCCGGTCGTTCCAAAACGATCGGGGCTTTTGCATGTAGAACCGGCGAATAACTCAGATTCTCCGGCCGGTAAACGGATAATACTCGGCACATTATAATGATTTATTTAGCAGCAAGAGCACACACACGCTCTCTCATGAAACTGCTAAATTATGCCCTCAATCACATCTCATCATTTGTTTGTCAAACTGGTTTGGTTACTGGTTTTCGTCATTATAGCCGCATTCTGGACAACCGTTTATTACTACGCTTACAACTTTCCTTACTACGACGACTTTCAGTCCATCGTCCTTTTCCTGACCAATTATATTCAATCCGACAGCCTTTCGGATAAGTTGATGCTGTTTTTTGAACAAAACTTTGAACACAGGATTGTGCTGGCGAAGCTTTTGACGCTGGCTGTTTTTTTGGTTACCGGTCAGGTGAACATAAAAATCCTGATTATTTTAGGTGATCTAAGCCTGCTTGGGACGCTGTTCTTGATATTCAAATTCTTTTTGAACAAACAAATATCGCTGCTCGGCTTTTTTGCAATTGTCTGTCTGCTATTTCAGGTGCAACATTACGAAGACACGATTTCCTGGGCCACTTGTAGCCTGCAACATGCGCCTTGTTTGTTCTTTTCGATGTGGAGTTTCTATCTGGCATTGCATAGGAAGAATGTGTTTTGGAGCAGCCTGCTGGCGACGCTTGCACTTTTTACGAGTGCAAATGGCCTGTCCACCATCTTTATTGTCATAGCCATTACGGCTTGTTCCAGCATCCCCAAGCTCCACAAAATGACACAGGCCACTTTTCTGTTGTTTGTTACTGCCTTGCATTTGCTGACGATTAAAATACATTCGGGCTCAATGCTAGATCATATTGTCAACCATGTCGCGGTTAAATCCGTGCTGCTACTTTCATTTGTAGGTCAACTGGCTGATACCAATTACACCAGCAGCATGGTGCCTAGTGTTGTGCTAGGGTTTATATTTCTGTTTCCATTAACGATCGTTTTGACGAAATTTTTTACCAAAACTCTATCCGACGTTACTACCATGCAATGGTTTAGCATTACCGGCATTCTCACGCTCCTTTTTGTCGGGTTTCTGATTGTTTTTGCACGAGGTAAAATGCCCGATTTTGATGGATACAGAATGGATCGTTACAAGATCTATTCAGCATTCTTCGGCATTTTTTCCGTTGCGTTTTATGACAGTTACTGGACATTGAGCAAAGCAGGATCCTTACTAAAAATGGGTGTTGCGGCCGCAGCATTGATATTCTGCATCAGCTCCTATTACGTTTATTATGACAAAATAACGCACTATAACAGAGAAATCAGCGCGAACGAGCTTAACTATGATTGGAGCAAAACGATTTACTATCCTGTTGTTTTTGAAGACGTTAGCATTGAAAATAACCTCGACTTCGCTCAGCAACACTTCCTCTTATCAGACCAGGGCAGGTTAAGGGAAATTGTCCGCAACATAGACTGGGAAAAAAGTAAAGCGAGCATTGACGCAACAATAGCAGATTTGCCCGACCGCTTTGTCATTAGTAATGCTAAAACAAATCAAGCTAGTCCGCAAGCGGATGAGTTGTACATTGTCGCGACGGATGCTGTTGATAATCAGCCCAAATATTTCTGTCTTGCATTCAATAATTATGTCCGGTCGGTGAAGGGTTTTTATACAACATTCCGGAAATCTGTTGGCACCGAGTTTACTTCAACCTTTTACAAAAGAAAATTAAAGCCTGGAAACTATAACTTATTTCTGCTTTCGGTTCATGGGGAGAAAACAGTTTCTTTAAACTCCATAGGAAAAATTACGTTGTAAGCATCGCCAGGTTTGCCACAAAAAAAGGCTGTCTCGTAACAGACAGCCTTTAAATTTGTAATGTTATTATCTTAATACAACTTCTGACGCTGCTGCTTCACAGTTTCGTCTTTCAGGAATTCGTCGTAAGTCATTAATTTATCCAAAATTCCTTTCGGCCCTATTTCGATTATCCTGTTCGCGATCGTGTGAACGAACTGGTGATCATGGGAATAGAATAAGAGACAACCCGAAAAATCAATCAGACCATTGTTTAATGCAGTAATGGATTCAAGGTCAAGGTGGTTGGTAGGATCGTCCAGTATCAATGCATTCGCTCCGGAAAGCATTGTTCTTGATAGCATACAACGCACTTTTTCACCTCCTGACAACACTTTGGCTTTTTTCAGGGACTCTTCACCTGAAAAAAGCATTCTTCCCAAAAATCCACGGATAAAGCTTTCGTCCTTCTCTTCGGAATATTGACGCAGCCAGTCAACCAGATTCAAATCCACGTCAAAAAACGAAGTCGGATCTTTTGTAAAATATGATTTAGTGATGGTTACTCCCCAGGTGTAGGATCCTTTGTCGGCTTTTTGCTCTTCGTTGATAATGTCGAAGAAAGAGCTGATGGCCATCACATTACGGCTAACGAATGCAATTTTATCCCCTTTATTAATATTAAAACTGATATTATCAAAAAGCTTCGTACCATCGTCAGCCGTTTTCGACAAACCTTCAACACGCAAAAGCTGATCGCCAACTTCTCTTTCCGACTTGAATGCGATGTATGGATATTTACGGGATGATGGCTTAATGTCATCAATCGTAAGCTTATCCAGAAGTTTCGCGCGGGAAGTTGCTTGCTTAGATTTGGATGCATTAGCACTAAACCTTCTGATGAATTCCTCCAATTCTTTACGCTTATCTTCCGACTTCTTGTTCTGGTCCTGACGCTGCTTCAAAGCAAGCTGGCTCGATTCGTACCAGAAAGAATAGTTACCTGAAAACATCTGCACTTTACTGAAATCAATGTCCACAACATGCGTACACACCTCATCCAGGAAGTGCCTGTCGTGGGACACTACGATCACTGTGTTTTTGAAATCGGCCAGGAAATTTTCCAGCCAAAGCACCGTTTCAACATCCAGGTTGTTTGTAGGCTCATCCAGAAGCAACACATCCGGATTTCCGAAAAGTGCCTGTGCAAGCAAAACGCGCACTTTATCATTGGCATTTAAATCGCCCATCGTGGCAGCATGCTGTTCCTCGGTAAGACCCAATCCGCTTAATAATTGCGCTGCTTCGGTTTCGGCTTCCCAACCATTCAGATCCGCAAACTCTGCTTCCAGATCTGCTGCTTTTTCACCGTCGGCATCTGTAAATTCTTCTTTTTCATAAATCGCCTCGCGCTCCTTCATGATCTTGTAAAGGCGTTCGTGGCCCAGGATCACCGTATCCATCACAGTATATGTGTCGAATTCGAATTGATCCTGTTTCAGGAAAGTCATCCTTTCCCCCGGATTCATGCTTACATTCCCTGTTTGCGGTTCTATTTCGCCTGAGAGTATCTTCAAAAATGTAGATTTCCCAGCGCCATTCGCTCCGATCACACCATAACAATTGCCGGGAACAAACTTTATATTAACCTCATCGAATAATACCCTTTTGCCGTATCGCAATGACACGTTTTGAACCGTAATCATTTTAAAATAAATTTTTTATGAATGAAAGCGCAAAACTACGAAATTCGGAATGAATTCGCATGTTGAGCAAACTAAAACAAACGAAGCGGGCCGGTGATTACCAGCCCGCTTCGCCGAAATTTCCAAGTATGATCAAGGAATAACCCTTAATGTGTGGGCGCCTTTTCCCACGCTGATCGTTGCTTCCTGCTTTTTGAGCGAAGGCGAATCGCCTTTCGCGACCGTCCAAAACTCAATTCCGCCATTGCCTGTGCCATACGCAAGATATTCAAAAACGGACACGGCAATGTTTGAACCATCCTTATCAAACGCCACGCTTTGCGGATAAATTCCTTCAAACGGATAGTCGGCTACCTTGGTCAATGCACCAGTGTTCGCCGCCACCTTATATAATGTTAGCGAAGCGCCCGTCCCCGAGCCTGCTTCTGTCCAGGGAGAACCGCTTTTACCCGCATTCACAGTCACAAGCATAGAACCGTCCGGGCTGATCGCAAATGAGCCTGTATTGGTTCCGGCAGGAACTTGCGCAGCCACCTTATGCTCGATTGCGCCGTCCATTGAGAAATTGACGACCAGTATTTCACCTTCCCCTGCCCCTTTACCGGGCGTTGCAGACTTGGTATCCAGCACGAAATAATGTTTTCCATCCGCGGAGAACTTACCAAAAGAAGGTTCTGTCCCAACCTTTACAGGCTTTCCTACCAATTCCACATTCTTCAATTTGCCTGCTTCGCGGATCACCTTATAAAGCCCCACCTCGTTCGAGTTGTCAAGTGTGAAAGCAATGAAATCGCCCGACGGATGCCAGGTAATGTCAATAATTTTACTGGCTGTGTCGATAGCAGCCGGTAAATTCAGGAAACGGGCGGGTTTGCCGTCGGGTCCTGCTTCGATGAAAACTAGCTCTTTTCCTACATCATTCGTGGAAAGGATCAGCTCATTTTTGTTCACATCTATTGCATTCGGTTTTTTGCCAACCGGAAAACCAAACTTTGCCTTTGGCGCAGCAAGATTGGTAATGTCCACAACGAATAATTTTTCGCCAGCGGGGAATTCCGCAAAAGGGTCTTTATATTCAGCGACGCCATCTTCCGGGCGTAACCTGCTATCGAGCACGTAAGCGAGCGTTCCTGTGGTGGGAACGGCTAATGTTTTTCCTGATGCCAGCGCAGAGTTCGACACAAGCGCGCTTCCCAGCCCTTTACTGCCGCGCTCAACCGGAAATTTAATTGTAGTCAGAAGATCTTTTGCAGTATTATCCCTTAACAACTTCCCATCAACGAGTGCCGATGCCGCCATATCGGCATCCGAAACAACTACCAAACCCCGGGCATTGAAGTTAATGGGTGATTGAGCAATCGCAGGAACTGCTCCCAGCGCTGCCAAACCAGCAAATAATGCGACTTTTTTCATAGAAAAGAATTTAAGTTATAGGTGGTTTAATATATGAAGGTGGTTATACCAAAAGAAACCTTGTAAAGCATCATAGCCTCACAAGGTTTCTTCTTCAATATGCAATATACAATAAAAATAGAAAAACCCCGGTAACAGCGTTAACGGGGCTAAATCTTTACAACAAAAACTAAGCTGCTACTGCAAGTGAATTAACCAATCTGGCCAATTTCGACTTCTGGTTAGAAGCTTTTTTCTTGTGGATGATATTTTTCTTTGCCAAACGATCCAACATTGAAGATACAGTTTTGTAAACTTCAACAGCTACTGCCTTATCGGTCGTATCACGCAATTTCTTTATGTATGAACGTGTAGTTTTGTGTTGGTAGCGATTACGCAAACGCTTTGTTTCGTTAGCGCGGATTCTTTTTAATGCTGATTTATGATTTGCCATTTTGTAATGATAATTTTCTCCTCTTCTATTTGGTTTGCAAAAATAGAAATTGCTTGTTGAAATGCCAAATTTAGCCGTAAATATATTTCCTAAACCTCACAATACTTACTTGGGCATACGTTGCACATCGGAATTCAGATATTCTTCGATGCGGTTTTCGAGTTCGGAATAGGGAATGTTGCTGTGAAGCTCTCCTTCCACGGCCAGCGAAATCTTTCCGGTTTGCTCTGAAATAACAATTACAATGGCGTCCGTTGCCTCGCTCATCCCCATTGCGGCGCGGTGCCGGAAACCTAACGAAGAAGGAACGTCAACGCCATCGGCAACGGGCAAAACACATCGGGCAGCCTTCAAAATACCATCTACAATAATAATGGCCCCATCATGCAGCTCGCTGTATTGATTAAATAACGAAACCAGCAGCGGCTTGGAAACGCGCGCATCCAGCAATTCACCTGTTTCAACAAACTTGCTCAGATCATCCCGCTTGTTGACGACGATCAACGCGCCGGTAAAGTTGGAAGCAATGGTTTTGGAAGCATCTACAATCTCTCTCAGATTTTTGCCTTTCAAATCCAGGACCGAACTACCCATTACTTTTTTCAACAAACCATTATTTGTGTAAATCGTCGACTTACCAATGATAAGCAAAAACCGCCTGATCTCCTGTTGAAAAATAACGATCAATGCCACGGCACCGACGCCCATAAAATATTGCAGAATCGCGGTGAGTAAGCCTAGTCCAAGCCCTTTTACAACCAGATAAAACACGTATACAAACAAGTAACCTAGAAAAACCCGGCTGGCAATGCTTCCACGGACAAGTGTAAAAACCTGATAAAGAAGAACGGCCACCAAAAAAACATCCAGGACGTCGGCCCAATTGATGTTCAAAAAACCCACACGCATAAGAAAATCAATATTATTTCGCGACTAAATTACTATTTTTAATTCACACTGGAAGCAGCCCGCCACAGTTTTACCGCCTCCATGGCCGGTCTCACGTCGTGCACTCTAATAATGGAAGCACCTCGCTCCAAAGCCATTGTGTTCATCACGGATGTGCCATTCAGGGCCTCCCCGGCTAAAATGCCAAGCGTTTTATAAATGGTTGCTTTGCGGGAGATGCCAACCAAAAGCGGGCAATCCAATAAGCTGAATTCAGGTAATTGCTGCATTAATTCAAAATTCTGCTCGGTATTCTTGGCAAATCCAAAACCGGGATCCATAATGATATCCGCCACACCCAACGCTCTCAGTCTGTCAATTTTCTCTTTCAAATCCTTCAAAATATCCGGAACAAGCTGATTATAAGCCGTCATCGAATTCATTGTTTGCGGCGTCCCGCGCATGTGCATGAGTACATATGGAACGCGCAAGTTGCTTACAACCTCAAACATCTGATCATCCAAACTCCCCCCGGAAACATCATTAACGATGTGCGCACCTGTTTCTATTGCCCGTTTGGCCACCTGAGAACGAAATGTATCGACAGAAATGATCAATTCAGGAAAATTCTTATTCAGTGGCACCACCGCAGACTCGACCCGCTCCGACTCCTCGGCCTCCCCCACTTCCCTGGCTCCGGGCCGCGTGGAATATCCGCCAACATCGATCATTGTAGCGCCTTCTGCCAGCATTTGACCTGCTTTGGAAAGCAATTCATCCTCAGACCGCATCCGGCTTCCTTCGTAAAATGAATCGGGTGTAATGTTGAGAATTCCCATTACTGCCGGTAAGGACAGATCAAGGAGTTTGCCCCTGATGTTGAGCGTTTTTTTGCTAACTTGCAACATAAAATCTTGTTAAATCCAGACAAGGAAGTGATTATCAAACCGTTTGATTTTCTTGTCTATTAAGCAGTAAACCAATTTTACGCAGTGAAATCCACAGAATCGGAATATCAGGAAATCATTCAGTATTGCCAAGATCTTTTCGCAAAAAAAAATAAAGATTACGGAACATCCTGGCGCATTTTACGCATTCCTTCCCTTACCGACCAGATATTCATCAAAGCCCAGCGCATCCGCACCATTCAGGAAAAAGGCATTCAAAAAGTAGACGAAGATGTTTCTTCCGAATTCATCGGAATCATCAATTACTGCGTGATGGCACTGATCCAGATCGCCTCTATCGAGCAGAAGCAGGAGATTAATGACACGGAGCTGACTGCATTATATAATCAGCAAGTGAACGAAGTGAAGGAATTACTGTTTAATAAAAATCATGATTACGGCGAAGCCTGGCGTGATATGCGTGTAAGTTCGATGACGGATATCATTCTCATGAAATTGTTAAGGATCAAACAAATTGAAGATAATCAGGGATTAACACTTGTTTCCGAAGGAGTTAAAGCCGGATATCAGGATATTATCAATTATTCCGTTTTCTGTTTGATCAAATCCAATGCTTTGCAAACCAATTGATCCGATATCGTTGTTACTGGCATTCCTAAAATTTTTGAAATGAAAATCCTTGCTCAGATCGCACGCGTCATTGTTGGCTTACTCTTTATTTTTTCAGGGCTGATCAAGCTCAATGACCCCGTCGGGACCCAATATAAACTGGAAGAGTATTTCGAGGTTTTTGCAACAGACCTGCCCCAATTTCACGATTTTTTCATGGCGCTTGTTCCGCTCGCGCTTTACTTTTCGGTGTTTCTTTGTACAGCGGAAGTGGTTTTAGGCATAGCATTGCTGGTCGGATACAAACCCAGGACAGTAGCCTGGTCGCTCCTGCTGATCATTACCTTTTTTACATTCCTGACATTCTATTCTGCTTATTTTAATAAAGTTACGGATTGCGGATGCTTCGGGGCGGCGATTAAGCTTACGCCCTGGACTTCATTTGGAAAGGACATTTTCCTGCTCGCGCTGATCCTGATCATCGTTTTTTACCGAAAGAAATTCAAAGCATTGCCCACCGGCATTATTGTCGTTATTTCAACCGTCGCCTCCCTGGGCATTGCCGTTTACGCATTGCGACATCTGCCAATACTCGACTTACTTCCCTACCGCGTTGGCGCCAGTATTCCGGCTCAATTAAAACCTTCCGAGCCGTTGCGCTATCTGTATATTTTTGATAAGGGCGGGAAAGAAGTGGAGTTTGAAAAATATCCGAGTGATACCACATTGGTTTTCAAGGAAATGGTCGTCCTGAATGAGGATGCAAAACCAAAAATTACGGATTATAAGGTCTGGAACGATGCAGGCGATTATACTGAGGAGACTTTTAAAGGTAAGAAACTTTTCCTGATCATTAAAAACCTGACAGATATTAATACTGCTGCATTGCCAGACATTAACAAGCTCATTAATAGCGTAAAATCAAAGGGCGTGGAGCCCATTGTTCTGACGTCCGGCAATAGTAATGAGATTGTAAACTTCCTTTCGGCACATCAACTGAATGCTCCCTATTATTACGTGGATGCAACGGTTCTGAAAACCATTTCCAGGTCTAATCCCGGTTTATGGCTCTTGAAAGACGGCGTTGTGAAGGGGAAATGGCATTATAATGACACGCCGGAAGCAGCAGAAGTAATTGAATTGGTAAAATAAAAAGCATGAAGAATGTCATATTAGTCGGTATGATGTCGTCCGGCAAATCGACATTGGGTAAAAAGCTGGCAAGGCTGCTTAATTACAAATTTGTTGACTTGGATAAGTTAATTGAGAAAGACCAGCAAAGTGACATTCCAACCTTATTTGCCCAAAAGGGTGAACATTATTTCCGTGAAGTGGAGAGCCGTCTGCTAAAAGAGCAGGGCTTACAGCAAGGCATTGTGCTGGCATCCGGCGGCGGCACACCTTGTTTTCATGATAATATGTCTTTTATCAAGGAAATGGGTATTAGCGTTTTCCTGGATGTTCCCGCCGCTAATCTTGCCAAAAGGATCCGCAGCCACGGCAAAGACGACCGCCCTATCCTCTCAGGAGCAGCGTCTCTTGAAGAAACATTACAAAGCAAAATCAGCGAACGACTGCCATTTTATAACCAGGCAGACATTGTGATCAAAGGCGAGGTTGAAGCCAGTCATTTACTGGAAATACTTCACCCACTGTTATAAAAAACGTGTTAAAAATTTACCCCGAAAGTCATCACCACATTAACCGGTCTGTGCGTCACTTCGACGGATGCATAATTATCCGGGTTGTTTAAGATATACGGTGTGTAAATGGATTTGAATGTACTCATCGTTCCACTCAGGTCTCCAAAGAACCGACCTTTCCGAACGCCTACGCCGGCTGAAAAAAGCAGCTTATCTCTTTTTATCCCAGCATTGTCATTATAAGGATCTCCAATGTAAGCTGCACCAAGCCTTGCACGGAACAAATTGGCCCGGAATTCACCGCCTAATCTGAAATTATAAGAGCTGCGGAATGTGTCTTTAATTTCTGCTTTTGTATTGGATTTGAAGGCACTGTTATCTGTACTGCTCAGATAACTTGTACGCACGCCCATTACGCTGTAATCCCGATATTCAATAGAACCGGTTATAAAACCTCTATCCTGAATAAAAAGGGTTGCCCCAACATTTGCTTTTAACGGACTTCTGAGTGAATACACAAAATCATTTGGCGCAATAGGCAAGTTCAAATAGGGAGGCTGGATTAATGTGCCGTCGGGGCCAGTAACGAGATTATCCACATATTCTGCATTGACATTCTGTGTGAATGTTTCCTTAATGGAGCTGAATGTCGGACTCGTTATCACACCGCCCATTTGAAATATAGGATTGAATTTGTAAATAACACCCAGTGCAAAATTGATCCCATTGCCTGTTACAGTTAATGCTTCGTTTTGTTGGGTGTAGATCAATTCAGGACTGTCTACATAATTGTCTCGCAGTGTGCGGTCATAGGAATAACGCAACCTGCTGAAACCGAAATTCGCACCGATGTAAAGTTTGTCGTTATAATTCCCCGCATACGCGATCGTCCATTGTGTATTTGCGCCAGTTGCAGTGTAAGTTCCGAATTGATCCACCACGCTATTTCTGTCAAGCGCATTGTAAGGCGGACCGCTGTTTGAAGTCGGGTTAATCAAATACATCTGGTAATAAGCCGCGGGCAGCGAGTAAGCCACGGGCCCTCCATTGGATACGCTGCCTTCAAAGTCAGCTTCAAGCTGTTGTGTTGAAATGCCGCCGTCCAGGCTGGCATCCTCAGCAACCTTATCCACGAATGCACTCCTGTCATTTAATCCAGTGAATGTATAATGATCGCGGAATGATTGCTGCCTGGAAAAAGAGATACCAAGTGAGGAGCGTTTCCATTTGCGTTGAAATCCAGGCTGGCTTGTCAGGACAAGTGAAGCCTGTGCAATATTCAGATTGCCTTTACTGGCTGAATTGTTGTCTCCGAAATAACTGGTTTTGGTATTTGAAGGCGTCACTCCGGGACTGAATGTAAATTCGGATCGGTTATAAAATCCCAGTCCGGCCGGGTTCCCGTGTATGGAACTGGGGTCTCCGCCTAATGATGCGTGGTTACCGCCCAAAGCCTGAAATCGGGCCGACCCGGTCTGGTCACTTTCTGAATATCGTAGCGCGTCTGTCGCGTACTGGGCATAGGATGTTGAGGAAGTTAAAAGCGCACATAAAACAGCGCTCCATAGAATCGGTTTATTCATGTTTCAAATAAAGAAATGCCACGGGTTATTTCGGATACTAAGTAAACGAAAACCCTGCAAAATTATGACATCTTGCAGGGTTTGAAATTCATTTTAAGCGCATTTAAGCCTATTATCTCGGTCCTCTTGAAGAAGAGCGGGTTGCTCCGCCACCACCGCCGCCTCCACTGCTCGCAGGAGCACTGTAACTTCTGGATGGTGCGCTATAAGTCGGCTGACTGTATGTTCTCTGAGGAGCACTGTACGACTCGCTTCTGCTCGGTTGTGAGTAACTTCTTGTAGGAGCTGTGTAGTCAGACTGGCTTCTGCTAGGTGCAGTGTATGAACTGTTTCCTGAACCTCTGGAAGATCTTGGCGAAGTGTAATTACCGGAAGTCACGCCATCAGAAGAATAATTGCTTCCGCTTGCTGCGCGAGGACGCGAGTAATATACATTGTTTCCTTCACCGCCGCCTCTGCTGTAAGAAGATCCTGCTGCTGTTCTGTTACCTGCTTCCGCAACACCAGTTCTGTTACCAGATCTCGAAGAGCGTGGAGAAGCGTAAGTATCATTTGCTGAAATCGTGCTGTTAGCTGCACTTCTGCCCGATCTGTTGCCAGATGCATTGCGTGGTGAACCTACGTAATTTCCATTGCTGCTTGTGCGGCCATTGCTTCTTGAGCTGCTTCCAGTAGCAACACGCGGACCTGCTGTTCTTGTCAAACCTCTGCTTTCGTAGTTGTTAACAACCACCACCGGACGGCTGTAAGCCCATGGATTGTAGCCATAACCGCCTCCGTAAAAGCTGTCATACCCGTAACCGTACATGCTGTTGTACCCCCATGGAGAGTAGCCGAATCCGTTGTATCCGAATGGATCATAACCAAATCCGTACATGCTGTTCATGCCCCAAGGCGAATAGCCCAGCATCGAACCCATTCCATAGCCCATCGCACCCATTCCAAATCCCATGTAAGGGCGAATTCTGCCGTAACCGAACTGGAAGCCAACATTCATCATGCTTCCCGGCCAGTAAGAACCAAGTCCGCCAAATCCGTAAGGATTGTTAAATGCCGTTGCTCCGCGATTGTAACCGTCTGCAAAACCTGCATTATAGCCAGGATCTGGCGAGAGTGCGCGGTTTACGCTACGTGAAGAGAGATAGGATTCATCATAGTAATCACTTGTTCCCTCACCCGCATTGCCTGTGTAGGCATAGTCGGGATTGTCTGAGCGGGAAAGATCTTGATCTGCACCCTGGTCTCCACTCACAACGCCAGGGCCGGTGTTATTACCGTAGAGGTCATCATATCCGCCTGATCGTGAAACATATTGATTTGTGGTACATCCCCAAGCTCCCAGCAACACTAGCAAAGAAAGATATTTTGCTTTATTGATCATCGTCATGGCTTTTAAGGATTAAAAGTTTGTTGCTAATATATATAAAAATCCGTTCCTAATTACTAAGTAAACGTCCGTTACAATACATTAATTCCAAAGTTAACATAAAAAACTATCTTTGCAACTCTTGAAAAAACAGGATGAGCATAACGATATACTCCTTTTCATTTATCAAATAATCCTAATAATGAGTAAAGCCTTACCAACCCGAAGTGAAAATTACTCCGAATGGTACAATGAGTTAGTAAAAAGGGCCGATCTGGCCGAAAATTCCGCAGTGCGAGGCTGTATGGTAATCAAGCCATATGGCTATTCGATCTGGGAAAAGATGCAGCGCGCATTGGATGACATGTTTAAGGAAACAGGGCATACAAATGCATATTTCCCCCTTTTTATACCCAAATCATACCTCAGCAAAGAAGCTTCTCACGTGGAAGGGTTTGCCAAGGAATGTGCTGTTGTGACACATTACCGCCTTAAAAACGATCCCGATGGAAAAGGAGTCATCGTGGATCCGGATGCGAAACTGGAAGAAGAACTGATCGTTCGCCCCACGTCGGAAACGGTGATTTGGAGCACATATAAGAACTGGATCCAATCTTACCGCGACCTGCCTCTGCTGATTAACCAATGGGCAAATGTGGTGCGCTGGGAAATGCGTACGCGGCTTTTTTTGCGGACCACTGAATTCTTGTGGCAGGAAGGACATACGGCGCATTCAACCTCAGCCGAAGCCGTTGCTGAGACCGAACAAATGCTCAATATCTATGCGCAATTCGCGGAAGAATGGATGGCACTTCCGGTTGTAAAAGGGGTAAAAACGGCAAATGAGCGGTTTGCAGGTGCTGTTAACACCTATTGCATTGAAGCATTAATGCAGGACGGAAAGGCATTGCAAGCTGGAACGTCGCACTTTTTAGGACAAAACTTTGCCAATGCATTCGATGTGAAATTCCAGGACAAGGACGGCAAACTGGAATATGTCTGGGGAACTTCCTGGGGTGTAAGCACGCGGTTAATGGGCGCATTGATCATGGCGCATTCGGATGATGCCGGATTGGTTTTGCCTCCGAAACTGGCGCCTATCCAGGTTGTGATCGTTCCAATTTATAAAAATGAGGAACAATTAAATTTAATTTCAGAAAAAGCAACGGAGATTTCCAAAGCACTTAAAAAACTGGGGATCAGTGTGAAATTTGACAACAGTGATGCATACAAACCTGGTTATAAATTTGCCGAATATGAACTGAAAGGCGTTCCCGTTCGGCTTGCTATGGGCGCACGCGATCTGGAAAACGGAACAGTGGAGGTTGCACGCAGAGATACAAAAACGAAGGAAACCGTTTCCTTGGAAGGCATAGCCGAGTTTATACAAACATTGCTGGACAACATCCAGGAATCTATTTACAACAAGGCACTGGCGTTCCGCGACGAGAACACAACGAAAGTGGATTCCTTTGAGGAGTTCAATCAATTGCTCGATTCCAAAGGTGGGTTCATCCTCGCACACTGGGACGGGACATCGGAAACCGAGGAAAAGATCAAAGAAGAAACAAAGGCCACCATTCGCTGCATTCCTTTGAATCAGGAGCAGGAATCGGGTGTTTGTATTTACTCAGGAAAGCCTTCGGCAGGAAGAGTGGTTTTTGCCCGGGCATATTAATTTTATCAATCCGAAAGCAGTTTATTTTGCGCTGTTAGTAAGGCATTTTTAACCATTTAAGTATTTACAAGATGAAGCAGGCGCAGGCAGGTGACAATGTGCAGGTCCATTACAAAGGGACTCTGACAGACGGACAACTTTTTGATTCTTCGGAAGGACGTGATCCGTTAAATTTCAAGCTGGGAAGCGGCCAAGTTATCAAAGGTTTTGATGATGGCGTTACAGGCATGGAAATCGGTGATAAAAAGACTATTCACATTCCAAATGCAGAAGCTTATGGCCCTGTGAACGAGGATATGGTTATCAATTTCGAACGCTCACAAATTCCAGCCGACATTCCTTTGGAGGTAGGCGGAACGCTTAATATGCATCAGGACGGCGGACAGGTTATTCCTGTTGTTGTGAAAGAAGTTACGGAGCAACATGTTATCCTGGATGCGAATCACCCATTGGCAGGTCAGGATCTGATTTTTGAATTGGAACTGGTTGGGATTAACTAGAAGTTCGGGATATAGTGTTTATAAGTTAGAGCTGAAAGTCAGACGAAATGTTTGGCTTTCAGCTTTTTTATTTGGCATATTTCAAACTGAATGCTTCGGGCTTGTTCCGGGAAATTTTCAGCAGCACCTGTTTCTCTGCCAGATCGTGCAACATTCTCTCGGCCCGTTTTTCTGAAATATTAATGATGCGGGAAAAAACCTTGGCCGTTACTGAATCCTGTTCCCTGAGATAGGCTATCAATGTTTTTATGTGGCGGGATGTGAGGAGTTTTTCCAGGTCTGCATCCGTTTCCCCCTGCATCAATAATTTAGGAATAGGAATGCTCTTGTCCTTCACGCGGATATAAATAATCTTCATATCCTTTTCATTCACAGCATAATGCGGCTTATCCGAACTTTCGTCAACATCAACCTGCATCACCTTCATTCCGTCCAGCAATATTGATTTGATTCTGATAGTCAGCTTCGGTTCTATCAGTTTGCCTGTTGCTGTTTCCAGTTTCTTCAGCTCAGCCAGCTCCGACGCAACACCCAGAATCGCCCCTGAATCCGAAATCCCGACCAGCAGACTGCCGCCCGACGTGTTAGCAAAAGAGACAATGGTTTTAGCGATTTTAAATGCGCTGTCGATTGTCCTTTTGAACTCGGTCGTCAGCCCCTCCCCTTCCTTAATGATTTGAATAATGCTTTTTTCCTGCATTTAAATTAATCCATATTTTTTACCCGGCATCGAACGCACCATTCCCTGAAATTCAAGGTTCAGCAACAACGCTGCCAGCTTATTAAGGTGCATTCCGGCTTGCCAGGCCAGCTCGTCAACCTGCATTGTGCCTTTCTGTTTGAGTAATGCCAGTATTTGCCCTTCATCTTGCGTAAAGCCTTCAAAGCTCGTCTGCATTTGAACAGGACGGGCAGGCTCCTGGCTATCCCCATTCTGTTCCCAACCCATCGCCGTTGCCATATCTTCAACAGACGTGAAAATTGAAGCCTTGTTATCCCTGATCAGGAAATTGCATCCTTCTGAATGCACGCTTCCCAACATGCCTGGAACTGCGTAAACATCCCGGTGGTAATTCTGTGCAAACTCAACGGTAATCAGGCTCCCACCTTTTCTGGCCGACTCCACTACAATGGTAACATCACTCAACCCCGCAATGATTCGGTTACGCGCAGGAAATCTCATGAAATCCGGCTTGGTGGCCAATGCATTCTCTGTGACCAGGCCGCCATTTTCAAGCATTTCGAAGGCTGTTTTTTTGTGAGAAGAAGGATAAATAACATCAAGGCCGCTGGCCATCACACCAATGGTCGGCATGTTATATTTCAAACAAGCGCGGTGCGCCGTAATGTCAACCCCAAAGGCGAGCCCACTCACAATCAATGCATTGTATGGTTCCAGTTCTTTGATAATCGTTTCCGTAACTGATTTTCCATAATCACTGATCTGCCGGGTCCCGACGATGCCGACGGTCCGTGCCGTGTTGAAGTTGAAATGTCCACGGGAATAAAGCACAATGGGCGAATCGTATAAGGGTTTCAGTCGGGCCGGATAAGTGGCGTCTGTAAAAAAGTGCAGGTTGGTTGCGGTGTTGTTGCAGCTGTCAAATTCCCTTTCTGCCAGATCGAGCGATTCCTTGTTTAAAATTGCCCTTACTACTTTTTCGGCAATCCCGGGGATGTGAATGAGCTTTCTGTAATCAGCCTGAAAAACCTTATGAGCGCCTCCGCAATGGCCGATGAGCTGCCTGATGGTAACGGCGCCCACTCCGGGTGTATGGATAAGTGCGAGTGTACAGATCTTCTCCTGTTCTGTTAATTCCAACATGATAGTGTGTTTTGAGTGGCATACAATTTGCCTATATACGTAATGAAGATAAATCAAAAATAACAAAAATCCTCAAAGGGAATATGGATAATTTACAGACCGCTGAAACAGAACCGGTTCAGAGTTTTGAAGGAATGGGTGCGACGTGTCACCCCGAAGGAGTCTATTACAGAGTATGGGCACCACACGCAGAAGGTGTTTCAGTTGTTGGAAGTTTTAATGATTGGAAAGCAGATGCCAATCCCCTTTCGCAGGAAGAAAATGGCCATTGGGGTGTATTAGTTGAGAATTCTAAGGAAGGCGATGAATATAAGTTTGTTTTGAAAACACCCGCAGGTGATTTGTACAGAAATGATCCTTATTCATTAAAAATGACCAATTCCGCAGGAAATTGTGTGGTTTACAATCATGCGAGCTTCGACTGGCAGGATGTGAGCTTTCAAATCCCCAGCTGGCACGAACTGGTTATATATGAACTGCATGTGGGAACATTTCACGTGAAAGAAGAAGGCCAGGTTGGCACATTATACACGGCCATTGAAAAATTGCCTTACCTCAAAGACATGGGATTCAACGCTGTTGAATTAATGCCCTGTTCTGAGTTCCCCGGATCACGCTCCTGGGGATATAATCCCGCAAGTCCTTTTGCGATAGAATCCGACTACGGCGGCCCTGATGGGTTGAAGGCATTCGTGAAAGCAGCACATGAAGCCGGAATAGCCGTAATCCTGGATGTGGTCTACAATCACTTTGGCCCATCTGATCTGGATATCTGGCAGTTTGATGGCTGGCACGAGAACGACGGCGGAGGCATTTACTTCTATAACGACTGGCGTGCCGAAACGCCATGGGGAAGCACCCGGCCGGATTTTGGACGCGGCGAAGTAAGGCAATACATTCATGACAATGCTATGATGTGGTTGCGTGATTTCCGTGTAGACGGGCTTAGAATGGATATGGTTCCTTACATTCGGAATGTAAAAGCAGACGGAAATCCAGGTAACGACATCCCGGAAGGCATTTCCTTAATGCAATGGATCAATAAAGATATTCGTGAAAATTGCCCTAACTGCATCACCATCGCCGAAGATATGCATTCGCTGGATTTCATTACTGATTCCGTTGAAGATGGTGGCCTGGGTTATGGTTCGCAGTGGGATGCCCGATTTGTGCATTCGGTTCGTGAAGCCATTATCACCGCTAACGATCAGGATCGTAATATGGAGGATGTTGTTGAAGCAATTACGCACCGCTACAATGAGGACTCCTTTCAACGCATTATTTATACAGAATCACACGACGAAGTGGCCAATGGACAGGCGCGCGTCGCAGAAGAGATTGCCAATGGCGATGTGAATAATTGGTATTCCAAAAAACGCGCTGCTCTTGGGGTCGCGTTAGTGCTTACTTCACCAGGCATTCCCATGGTTTTCCAGGGACAGCCTTTGTTAGAGGACAAATGGTTTTCTGACAGCGACCCAATTGATTGGACAAGACTCGAAAAATTCAGCGGATTCGCAACTTTACACCGTGATATGATCCATATGCGCCGAAACTGGTTCGGTGTAACAAAGGGGCTTCAAGGCCAGCATGTCCAGATCATTCGCGCCGATAAGGATAAGAAAGTGATCGTGATGCACCGTTGGAGTGAAGGCGGGCCAAAAGACAGCGTTGTTGTCGTGTTGAACTTCGCAATTGAAACATTCCATGACTATAAAGTTGGTTTCCCTAGAGCCGGCAAATGGCACCTGCGATTCAACAGCGATAATGAACAATACGATCCGGAATTCTCGCATCTGGGTGTGTTTGACATTGAAACAATGGATGGTGAATTTGACAGTTTGCCTGTCCATGCCACATTGCAGATCCCGCCGTACTCAGCGCTTGTATTCTCTCAGGAAGATTAATAACAAACCTATCATAATAGAAAAGACCGGCTCATCACCGGTCTTTTTTGCTATTCAATAATTCTGAAAATTCTGTCCCACCGAATTTTGTTTACAAAACTGGCGGGATCAGGATCAATCGACATCCATACAAAAACCGCTTTTCCTACAATGTGGTCTTTGGGCACAAAGCCCCAATATCTTGAATCTGCCGAATTATGGCGGTTATCCCCCATCATGAAATAATAATCCTGGCGAAATGTATAGCTGGTAAGCGCTTTGCCACTTTGCAAGATCTTTCCATTCTTAATTTCCAGGTCGTCATTGCCATCGTAATTTTTGATAACCTCTCCGTAAAGCGCAATGTTCAGCTCATTCATGGGAATGGTAACTCCTTTTTTTGGTATATCAATCGGACCATAATTGTCTTTGTTCCAATACAATAAGTCCGTTGCAGGAAACAGATAAGGCTCCTTCAAGCCCTTACTTGTATGGATGGGTTCGACCCTTTTTACAAAATCCAGATCTCGCAGTTTCTCAACAAGCGTACTGGTTGTTTTAATGATATAACCCGACTCGTCGTTGGATGCAATGGTGTCATTAAAAGTCTCGGTAAACTGTGAGAAGTCTGTGATGCCGTTTTTGCGAAAAACGTTTTGCTCGTTGACTGCGGTGGTTGTAGAAACAAAATATTCGCTCTGCATACGAACCGGATTCGCCTGCGCCGTTCCGTTCACATAAACTTGCCCTCCCCGCACTTCGAGCTTGTCGCCTGCAATAGCCACACATCTTTTAATGTAGTTTGACCTGAGGTCCAGCGGATGCGGATGCAAATCGGGTAGTACTGAGCTGTATTTATTATATGCATCGGGATGCTCCACAGGCAGATTGAACACGACCACATCGCCACGCTTAATGTCGGTAAATCCGGGAAGTCTGTATTGAGGCAATTTTATCCAGTCGAAATAGGAAGGAATGTTTGTGCCCCAGATTGTCTGGTGGGTCAGCGGCAACTGCAAGGGCGTTACCGGCGTGGTAGTTCCATAGTGTAACCTGCTCACAAAGAGATAATCCCCCACTAAAAGCGAATTCTCCATGGAAGGTGTGGGAATGACAAAGGCGCTGAAAATAAGCCAGCGGATCAACGTAGCCGCTATAACCGCGAATACGACAGAATCCAGCCATTCTCTGAAACCAGATTTTTTCTGTCTGGTTTGTTGCGGCTTTTGAGGAATAGAAGTGACAGACATAAATGCTGAACTAGAATTTTTCAGCAATATAATGTTTATCGTAATAATAAATAAACAATTATATTATGTTTATTTATATATATAAAAAAATAGGGAACGTGATGACGTTCCCTATTTTTCACCGGATGATATTTCTCAGTTAATCACCCGAAACAAGCGGTTCCAACGGATTTTGTTCACGAAGCTCGTCGGATTTGGATCAATGGACATCCAGACAAAAACCGCCTTGCCAACAATGTGATCCATCGGAACGAAACCCCAATAGCGCGAATCCGCTGAATTATGGCGGTTATCACCCATCATGAAATAATAATCCTGCTTGAATGTATAGCTCGTGATGGCCTTGCCAGCCACTTTCACAGACTTTTCGTCCAGCTCCACGCCTTCAAGTCCCTCATAGTTTTTAATGACCGGACCGTAAGTGGCAATATTTTCAGGTGTCAATTGAACCGTGGCGCCCTCCTTAGGAACGGTGATCGGGCCATAGTTATCACGGTTCCATTTGAATAGCGACGAGTTTGGATAAAGCATCGGCTCGCTAATGTCCTTTGAAGATTTAACCAGTGTAATACCTTTTACGAAATCATAGGATTTCAGTTTTGCCGCAATGTCAACAGTCGTGAAAACCAGATATCCCATTTGGTCATTGGAAGGGATTGTATCATTAAAGCTCTCAGTATAAGCATTGTATTCTGAGACGCCATTTTCTTTAAATACTTTTTCCTCATTCACCGAAGTTGTCGTGGCTACGAAGTATTCATTCTCCATACGAACCGGATTCTCCACCACAGTGCCGTTGGCATAAACCTGTAAGTCTCTCACTTCCAGCTTGTCGCCCGGCAATCCCATGCAGCGTTTGATATAATTTGTTTTAAGATCAACCGGATGCTGCAATTCCGGTGGGTAGTTGAAAACGACAACGTCCCCGCGTTTCACTTCACTGAAACCGGGTAGGCGATATTGGGGCAATTGAATTGCATCGCTGTAAGAAGGAATGTTTGTTCCCCAAATGGTCTGATGCGTCAAGGGCACTTGCAAAGGCGTTTTTGGCGTCCGGGTGCCATAATGCAGCTTGCTAACAAACAAGAAATCACCTACCAGAAGGCTGTTCTCCATGGACGGCGTCGGGATCGTAAATGCTTCGAAAAACAACCAGCGGATCAGGGTCGCAGCGACAACAGCAAAAAGTATGGAATCGAACCATTCCCTCACCGGCGATTTTCTTTTGCCGGTGTGAGCAGTTCGGGAAGTCATTTCTTTATTAATAGCCATGCTATATTCAATTGATTGTTAAAGAGTTATTATTTAAATTTTCAGGAGGTCATTCATGCCAAATACGCCGCTTCTGCCCGGAAGCCATTCTGCGGAAACCACCGCTCCCAGTGCAAAACCCGCGCGACTGTGTGCTGTATGCGAAATTTCAATGGTATCCACTTCCGATTCATAACGAACAATGTGAGTCCCCGGCACTTCTCCTTCTCTTAATGAAGTGATTTGCAGGTAACCACGCTCATTCTCAGGAGCAAGCTTCCAGCCTTCCAGATTGTCAATTTCATCTGTGATAGCCTCGGCCAGCGTGATAGCAGTGCCGCTGGGTGCATCCAGCTTGTGAATGTGGTGGATTTCGGTCATGGATTGTTCGTAACCATGCCCGTTCATCAACCTGGCCAGCTGGCGATTGAGGCGGAAGAAAAGGTTTACACCAATGCTGTAATTGGATGCGTAAAAGAAGGCACCGTTCTGTTCTAGGCAGAGCTTTTCAATTTCGGAACGATGTTCGAGCCAGCCGGTAGTGCCGCTCACTACAGGCCATCCTTTTTTTAGACAATAAGTAATGTTGTTATAGGCAGCTTCGGGAGCGCTGAACTCAATGGCAACATCCACGTCGGCTGGTTTCAGCGAATCCATTTCCGAGCGGTTATCAATATCAATTTTCCCTACGATCGAATGTCCTCTTTCAAGTGCAATTTTCTCGATCGTTTTCCCCATCTTTCCATACCCCAATAATAAAATCCTCATCAAGCGTAAATTTATTCAGTACTAATTATTTCAGGTTAAAAACAAGCCTTAATCCCGGCGTGGGTGTCAGCATTTGCGGTTGGTTCAGTTTGGGCTCAACCCTTAAAGTCAGGTCTTCCGATAAATCAAATGTCTTCAAGTGCGCTGCTACATTGGCTTCAATGATAGACAATGTATAAATCAATCCGGACACAATTAAAGCAAACCCCCGGTTACGCCTCCAGTAATTCTTGCCTCTCGCAGCCTGATCGCGCGTAGCTTCCGTGTAAACGCTATTGGTATTCAGCAAATTACGCACCCTGATCCGCTTCTCTAAATCCGGTGTGTACCCTGGAATCGGATCTCCGTAATTAGGACTGTCCGGATCCATATCATAAAATGACCGGTAAGTGTCCAAATAATCGTGGTATTTCAGCGAGTTGAGATAATATGCGTACAATCCACCTCCGAATGCAATGTAAACAATAGGAAGTTTCCAGTAATCCCTGTTATAGATCTGCCCGCCTCCGGGTATTAATGCAAGTCTCGTTGCCGTTTTAGGAACCGGGAAAAACTTCTTTTCCTTTTTTTTCCCTGTCAATGAATCCACTGCCGAAATAACGGTGCTATCCGCCGTAATGATCTGGACCGCACCGCGCTGCACAGTGTCTTTTTGTGTTTTTTGCGCTATCGCTTCCTCAGAAAATAACACCACTACGATAAGCCAAAACCAGTTTTTCAAGTTTATTTAAATTTCAGTGTTTCCAGAATCTTTTTGAGCTCGTCCTGCGAGCCAAAGGGGATTTTAATTTCACCTTTGTTATCATTATTGCTTTTTACGGAAACCTTAGCCCCGAAAAAGGACGATAATTGAAACTGTAACGACTTAATTTCTTGATTAATTGTTGCCTGTTTTTTGCTCGCAAACGAGATATTACTCATCATTCCCAGCTTTCTGACCTCCTCTTCCACTTTTCGCACAGACCAGCCCTCTTCAATTATTTTGTTAAAAATCTTTAATTGGCTCTGATCGCTGTTAATCGTGATAATGGCGCGGGCGTGGCCCATGCTGATCTGGTTATCCCGAAGTGCAGCCTGTATCACAGGCGGCAGTTTTAGTAACCTTATATAATTGTTAACTGTCGTCCGGTTTTTCCCAACGCGCACACCAAGTTCTTCCTGTTTAAGATTACATTCCAAAATCAGCCTTTGATAGCTGAGCGCAATCTCAATGGAGTTGAGATTTTCACGTTGAATGTTCTCGATCAGCGCCATTTCCAGCATTTGCTGGTCATTGGCAGTTCTTATATAGGCAGGAATTGCAGTCATTCCAATAGACCTGGAAGCCTGCAAACGTCTTTCGCCGGAGATCAGCTGATAGCTGTCTTCGGACAATTGTCTTACGGTAATGGGCTGGATAATGCCCTGAACACGAATGGAATCCGCCAATTCTTGCAAGGATTCCTGATCGAACTTCGTGCGGGGCTGGTAAGGATTTGCCTCAATAAGGCTTACATCAATCTCGCTCATGGAACCTACCACGTCTGTGGAAGAAGGTCGCTCCTTGGTGCGATGCGTGTTTACCTTTTCAGAATCCTGAAGAAGCGCTCCGAGGCCTCTTCCCAATCCTGTCATTTTCTTCGCTTTACTGTTCTCCATTGCTTTCTCGCTATTCAAACCATTTATTTAGTTTACACCCAACTGTTTATCAGAGGATAGCAAACCGTTTTTACTGAGAATTTCCCGGGCAAGATTTAAATAGCTCACCGCTCCCTTACTGTCCGCATCTTGCGCCATAACAGGAATTCCATAGCTCGGCGCTTCACTGATACGTACATTTCGAGGGATAATGGTGTTGAAAACAAGTGATTCAAAATGGCTGGTCACCTCATTCACAACCTGGTTGGAAAGCCGGAGCCTCAGGTCATACATCGTCAGCAGAATGCCTTCAATGATCAGTGCCGTATTAAGCCTGGATTGGATAATGGTGATGGTATTCAAAAGCTTACCCAAGCCTTCCAATGCAAAATATTCACATTGAACCGGAATAATGACCGAATCGGCGGCAGTAAGGCTGTTGATGGTGATAAGCCCGAGCGAGGGTGAACAGTCTATAATGATAAAATCGTAGTCGTCACGGATCTCGGCAATGGCATCTTTCATGCGCTGTTCGCGGTTTTTGAGATTGATCATCTCTATTTCCGCGCCTACGAGATCAATGTGTGAGGGTAATAAATTTAAATTCGGGAAATCGGTTTCAAGGATAATATCCGCCGTTTTGGCCTGCTCCACCATGCATTCGTAAATGCTGTTTTCCATTTCCTGCGGATTAAACCCAAGTCCGGAAGTTGAATTGGCCTGCGGGTCAGCATCGATGATCAGCGTGCGGAATTCAAGCGCGGCGAGGCTTGCCGCAAGATTAATAGCAGTTGTCGTTTTCCCTACTCCTCCTTTTTGGTTTGCAATTGCAATTACTTTGCCCATGTATTCATTTGAGTTACCCAAGGTCAAATTTCTATTATTCGGGGCAATTCACCAAAAAATGTTCCACGGAGTTTCAAATAAATCATATAAGTAACTGAATGTTAATTACTTATTTCAGATTATTATTTAATTAAAAATAAAAACAAGCCAATTTTGAGAAGTGTTTCACGCCCAGACCTGCGTTCCTTCGGTGCAGTTTTTGCACATTTCGATCTCGGAACGGGAGCGAATCAGCGATGCCCGGAAATCACTATACTTTTTACCTTTCCAAAGCTGACGGAAGGTTTCGCGCTTCATATCGCCGAGCTGATATTCCGCATCTTTATCGAAGCAGCAAGGCACCACAGCGCCGTCCCAGGTAATGACACAAGAATGCCACATTTTCCAGCAATGGTCCACAAATTTGTTTTTAATCGAATAGCGGCCGCTTTCGGCTTTTTCGTAACGCGAGTATTTTTCAATGGTCGGGATCAAGTCCGAGCCTTCTTCGTAATCGTAGATCTGCGCCGTTTTCAATCCCACTTCATCCACACCCATTTCTTCGGCTAGCCTTTTAACATCTTCAATCTGATGTTCATTGGGCTTCACCACCAAAAACTGGAAAATCACGTGCGGCGTAGCAGATTTCAATTCTTTTTTCCACTTGATAATGTTGCGCGTTCCTTCCAAAACCTTTTCCAGATTTCCGCCAATGCGATATTGCTGGTAAACATCCTGCGTGGTGCCATCAATGGAAATGATCAAACGATCCAAACCGGACTCAACCGTTTTCTTCGCTTTTTCGTCCGTCAGATAATGTGCGTTGGTTGACGTGGCTGTGTAAATGCCTTTGTCATGCGCATATTGCACGAGTTCAAAGAATTTTGGGTGCAGATAAGGCTCTCCCTGAAAGTAAAAAATCAGATATAATAGTGTGTCGGCAAGTTCATCAATGGTCTTTTTATACAATTTCTCCTCCATCATTCCAGTCGGACGGGTGAATGAGCGCAAGCCGCTTGGACATTCGGGGCATCTTAAATTACAGGAAGTGGTGGGTTCAAATGAAATAGCGATCGGCATTCCCCAATGGACCGGGTTACCCGTTGCTTTTGAATAAAAATAGCTGCTCAATATCTGGATGGCATTCCATGCCCGTTTGGGTGTAACCTTGGACATCAGGTTCAGGCCATCTTTAAAATTTTTATTCATTATTTATGGCTTTGGGCAATTAGCAGATGCTAGCCGCCTGGTAATCAGGAAAATCAAAAAACAATGTTGCAGCCTATCTACACCACGGCGATTCCCGTCGTGTACTTGATTTCGGAAATTACGAAATAACTGCTGATGTGTAACACACTTTTCAGGGCAGAAAGTTTGTGCTGGTAAAATTGATTGTAGGCTTCCGCATCTTCCACGATCACTTTCAGCATATAATCGAAGTTGCCGGAAACCACCGAACATTCGAGCACCTCGCTCATTTTCACAATGGCCTGGTTGAAATCCTCGAAGCTCTCTTTCCGCTGTTTGTCCAAAGTTACATTGCAGTAAACCACGAGCGCTTTTCCTAGTTTACGCCGGTTGAGCAGACAAACATATTTATCGATGATCCCCTCCTTTTCCAGTTTGCGGATCCGCTCGTGGACCGGCGTCACCGACAAATTAATCCTGCTCGCTATCTCCTTGATTGTCAATTGGGAATCAGCTTGCAGCAATTCCATTATTTTACGATCCGTCAGGTCGGGTTGCATAAAGTATTTTTTATCGCTCATTCACCGTGTGAAAGAATATCGCCGAATATTTTCTTACAATTAGTATCAAAAATAGTTTTTTTTCCTGTCCTTTTGGCCAGAGATAGCATCTTTTTTCTACAAAAAGTACTTTTGTCAACTGCAATAAATTCCAGTGCCTACACTATAAAACTGACTGTCCAATGATCATTGGTGTTCCCAAAGAAATTAAAAACAATGAAAACCGTGTAGCCGTAACGCCCGCCGGAGTAACCGAATTTCGCAAGCACGGACACACAGTATATGTGCAGGTGGAAGCAGGTAAAGGCAGCGGTTTCAGCGACGAACTATATGCCGAAGCCGGCGCCGTGATCCTTGCCACAATCGAGGAAGTGTATGCCATCGCCGAAATGATCATTAAAGTAAAAGAGCCGATCGCAACCGAGTATGGCCTTATCAAAGAGAACCAACTACTATTCACATACTTCCACTTTGCATCTTCCGAACCGTTAACGCACGCTATGATCGAGCGCAAGGCAGTTTGTCTTGCCTACGAAACAGTTGAAAAAACAGACAGAAGCTTGCCATTGCTCGTTCCAATGAGCGAAGTTGCGGGCAGAATGGCGATTCAGGAAGGTGCCAAATATCTCGAAAAACCAATGGGCGGTTTCGGGATTCTTTTAGGAGGCGTTGCGGGTGTTAAGCCGGCCAACGTGCTCGTGCTGGGCGGAGGGATTGTAGGAACACAGGCTGCTAAAATGGCCGCTGGCCTGGGTGCCAATGTAACAATCGTGGATATCAGCTTGCCGAGATTAAGATATCTGGAAGACATTATGCCGGCGAATGTGGATACGGTCATGTCCAACGAATACAACATTCGCGAGCTGATCAAAAGCACAAACCTCATCATTGGCGGCGTGCTGATCCCGGGAGCAAAAGCACCTTCTTTGATCACACGCGATATGCTTAAATTAATGAAACCCGGCACAGTCATGGTCGACGTTGCCATCGACCAGGGCGGATGTTTCGAAACTTCCAAAGCGACAACCCACGAAGATCCTATTTACGAAGTGGACGGCGTGGTGCATTATTGCGTGGCCAACATGCCCGGCGCAGTGCCCTACACTTCTACCCTTGCTTTGACAAATGCAACATTGCCTTATGCGCTTAACCTGGCAAATAACGGCTGGAAAGGTGCTTGCGCTACCAATGAAGAGCTACGCAAAGGACTCAATGTAGTGAACGGAAAAGTGGTTTTTAAAGGCGTCTCAGATGCCTGGAACCTTCCGTACACCGACGTAAACGAAGTATTTCAATAACAAACCTAGCTAATATGACCTGGCTGGCTGCAAAGCTGGTCAGGTTTTTCATTTCACGAAATATTACAATTATTTTCACACTGATATTGTTATTTCGAAACATTTCCTTACTTTTGCATAAAATTTGAACGAACATCCGTTCGTTTCTCTGCTTCTTACACGGTTTAGCACTTTTAGATTCGCTACCAACCTTAAAATTCGCCTGGTTGGCACTACCGTTCTCATGCAGGACCCCACGGATGGTTTGTGGTGGGCTTTGCGCAATCCCCTTTTGAATTAGTTTACAATTTGGCTTTGAATTTTGGTTACGGGACAATTTTGTTGTTTCTGACAATAATCCATCGAGCCTGCTGATCTACGATACGTTTTCTGTTACGGCGACCCGCAGCAGCATTCAAATAGCCGTAACAAGTTGACTATCATTTTTATACCCAAGAATTAATACAAAAATAAATATAATGACTACTGAAAATTTCGAAACTTTTGAAGAGCTTGGTCTCTCAGAAAACATTCTTAAAGCCCTTACTGAAATGGGTTTTACTAAACCCTCACCCATTCAAGCACAAGGAATTCCGGCCGTAATGCAGGGATCCGACGTGATTGGACAAGCCCAAACGGGAACTGGTAAAACAGCCGCCTTTGGTATCCCTGTACTAGAAAGAATTGACGTATCCAGCAATGCTGTTCAGGCATTGGTGCTTTGCCCTACCCGCGAATTGGCGGTGCAGGTTTCAGAAGAAATTGGCCGTTTGGCTAAATATATTAAAGGCCTTAGAATTGAAGCAATCTACGGTGGTGATTCTATCGACCGTCAGATCCGCTCGCTTAAAAAAGGCGTTCATATTGTTGTAGGAACGCCTGGTCGTGTAATGGACCATATGGAACGCAAAACGTTGAAATTTGACGAGGTGCGCATGATGGTGCTTGACGAGGCAGATGAAATGCTTGATATGGGTTTCCGCGAGGACATCGAAAGCATTTTGGCAGATATGCCCTCTGACCGTCAGACGATCCTGTTCTCGGCAACAATGTCGAAACCAATTATGTCCATTACAAAACGTTTCCAGACTGATCCTATTCTGATCAAAGTGGTTCGTAATGAATTGACTAATGTTAACATTGAGCAAGTTTATTTTGAAGTGAAGCCACAAGCGAAGGTTGAAGTAATGACGCGCTTGATTGATATGCATCATTTGAAATCGCTGCTTGTTTTTTGTAATACCAAAAGAAAAGTAGACGAAATCGTTGAAGATCTTCAATTGAGAGGTTATGCTTCGGAAGGAATTCACGGCGATTTGCGCCAGCAGCAGCGTAGCAATGTAATGAGCAAGTTCAAGGCGGGTGTAACAACCATTCTTGTGGCTACCGACGTTGCAGCACGTGGAATTGACGTAAGCGGACTGGATGGCGTGATCAACTTCGATATCCCTTTGGACGAAGAATATTACGTACACCGTATCGGCCGTACAGGTCGTGCCGGTTTGTCCGGAAAAGCATTCTCACTGGTTGCCCGTGATGAAAAATATCGTTTGAAAACCATTGAAGGTTTTACCAAAGTAAAAATTGAAAAAGGAGTAATTCCTTCTTACGAAGATATCGTAGGTGTGCGTAAGGCACGTTTCGTTGAAAGCATTTCTGCATCTATCAAAGAAGGCGACGATCAGGAGCTTTTCGGCGATGTGCTTGAAATGTTGCAGCACGCAGGTTACTCTACGGAGCAAGTTGTAGGCGCAATGGCGAAGCAAATCATGGGCGTTCAGAAAAACGAATATGCGGATTCTAACCTGGCATGGGAAGAAAGACGCGGCGAACGTGACGGACGCAGGGAAGGCGGAAGTGACAGGTTCGAACGTCGTCCATCGACCGGTGGAAGCCGTTTTGGAGATCGCAGAGAAAGCGCACCACGCGGAAACGATCGTTATGCACCAGCTGCACGCGGCGAGTCACGTCCGAGATTTGAAGGCACCCGCGACGAGTCTAAACGTTCGGCAACGCCGGAAGCTGGCATGACCCGCTTATTCCTAAGCCTTGGCCGTAAAGATCATATTTTGCCAAAAGATATCGTTGGAGCCATTGCTGGCGAAGCGAACATTCCGGGCAAAACGATCGGAGCCATTGATATTTATGACAAATTCACATTTGTAGATGTTCCTGAGCGTGACGCCCGTGCGGTTTTGCGTGCTATGGACGGCAACACCATTAAAGGTAAGCCTGTACAAATTGATATCGCTAAATAAGTTATTGAAGCAGATAAAAAAGGGACTTGTAAAAAGGTCCCTTTTTTTGTTACTTTTCGTGATGCAAAATCAACCGAAACCCGAAGTGTGGCTAAGAGGGCCGCTACCTGAAATCTCAGATTACTTGCAGCCTGTTGCGCACGCGCTTTTGCAGGCACAAGAGGAAATCAATGCACAGCTAAGAAACTTCCCCGGCACGTTATTATGGGAACGCCCCGCCCATGTTGCATCCGTAGGCTTTCATTTACAACACCTTACCGGCGTTCTCGACCGCCTTTTCACTTACGCCAGAGCAGAATCGCTGAGCGAAAATCAGCTTGCTTATTTGAAATCTGAGGGAAAGCCATCCTCCGCAGAATCTGATGTTTCAGAGTTGCTGGAAACATTCAACAAGCAAATCATGATTGCGCTAATGCAGTTGAAACATACGGATAAGGAGACACTTACACAAATCCGTTATGTAGGCCGTGCTATGTTGCCGTCCACACACCTGGGCTTGCTGTTTCACGCGGCAGAGCATACACAGCGGCACACGGGCCAGTTGTTGGTAACGGCCCGCATTCTTGAACAAAGCATCTAATCTTCGCTTTCCGGTCTGATTTGGAAAAGACGTTTGATCCATGACTGGCTTTCGGCCTGCTGATCCTGCTGATCACTTTCCTGCAAAGAAAAATCTTTCAGCGTGCTCAGGTCCGGCTGCCCAGCATTGATCCAGCAGGTGAACCAGATATCACCCACCATTTTAACAGAAGCCTTCATCCTCCGCTCGACCTGATGGTTTAGCATTTCATGATATTTGGTTGAGAATTCCAGTGAATAAGTTCGGGTAAGCACATTGTTGCGAAGTTCGTAGCTGAATTTTTTGTCGGTTGGGAATGAAGCGCTTAGCTGTTTTTCAAACAAAAACACCGAATCTGTTGCGGCATGCGAATCTGCCACGGTTTGCCATGCTACACTAGCAACATTGTCCTGATACATTGCCTGACCTATCCATAGGTCGTAATTCTCAGCGAATAATTCTGGCAGCCGCGATTCCCAGAAACCATGAATACCTTCCTGACCCGTTAATTGTCCATTGTAATTCCGGGTTGTATGCAGGGGCACATGTGCGTCGGCAATGTAATGTCCGAGGTCTGCCGAAATTCTCAGGATTTTTCGCGCATCTTTTTCTTTAAATGCCTCCGTTAACTGGTAAGCACCGGTTTGAATGTACCAGGGGACAATCCCATGCTTGCGCAAACTGTCTTCTCCGATCCGCCGAATAGCCTCGTTCCAGAATTTTGGTAAGACCTTCAAAGCGCTGTCCCCGTACACATCAAGATCAATGTAATGCCGCTCTGCCTCTCCTACCACAGCATATCGACGCTGATCCGGGTTAACGGCGTTTTCCGTGATGAAGTCAATGTTCTTTTTATAAAAAACTTGCATTTCCGGCGGCAGGCGAAACACGGCCAGCCGGTTAATTCGCTTGTGTGCCCAGAACCCCCAATGTGGATTAATAGAGGTTAAGGTGAGAAGTATGCAGATAAACAGGCATGAGTTCAGCTGCGGTTGTCTTAAAAAGGCGTTTTTTTCTAACAATTTTTTATTCCCGCCAGATTTTACATCCATATAATGTTTTGAGGGTCGTTTTTATACCCTTCAACCTGTTTATACGGCTTTTGCAAAAAAAAGTAACGGTAACCTGCATTTGAAAACTAGATTTTTAAACCACAAATAAAAATGTGGTGTAACATCGCATTTTACAATGCTGGTTAACACAAATTACACTTCACAGCCCCAAACCATACACCAAATTTTATTTTGAGTTTTTCCAACACTATTAGCATTTCTTTCGCTAATGCCGATAAAATCAATATAAGTTATATTTTATATATAAATAATGCAATTAATAATTAATGCTTTATCTTTGTATAAGAAAATTTAGAATGATTATCAGATTTTGAAATAATGAGAACCAGAAATAAAACATTAGGATATTTAATACCAGTCTTTGCATTGTGCGTTTTTATGCTTGTCATTTACGGCGCTTATGTTCCTCACAAACTAGCCGAAATTCAGCGCGTGGTTTGTATCAAGTTCAAGTCAGGAACAACCAATGAAGACGTTGAAAAACATTTGCGCGATTTCGCTTCGATGAAAAACGCAGTGAAAGATGTAGTGGCTTATTCAGCAGGCCATGTTCAGAAATTGGAAGGAAGTGAAAATCAGTTCGATGTGATCCATTACCTGACATTCAGAACGAAAGAGGGAGCAGCACAATATGCAGCCAATGCCGACCGCAAGCAATTTGTAGAGGCTAACGAGGAAAACTGGGACAATGTTTTGGAGATGAACTCCAACATTGAAAAATAATTTACAATAGTAATAGGAGTGAAAATCTTAAAAAGAGCCGGGCATCCCGACTCTTTTTTTTGTTTCTACCAATCAATAGGTTCCAGTCCCTTACTTTCCAGATAAGCGTTGGCCTTACTAAAATGGCCGTTTCCAAACCAGCCTCCACCATTTGCAGACATGGGCGACGGGTGTTTTGATTTGAGCACATAATGATCTTCCGCTTTTATAATGCTGCCTTTGTCCTGCGCATAACGCCCCCAAAGCATAAATACGACGTTCTTTTTCTCGTCGGACACACATTTAACAACCGCATCCGTGAAACGCTCCCAGCCCTTATTCTGATGCGAGCCGGCTTTCCCGCTCTCAACGGTTAATGTTGCATTCAGCAATAAAACACCTTGTTTTGCCCATCTTTCGAGATTTCCTGTTTTTGGGACAGGCTTCCCAAGATCATCCTGGATTTCCTTAAAGATATTGATTAGCGAAGGCGGCATGCGAACGCCGTCATTCACCGAAAAACAAAGGCCGTTCGCCTGTCCCAGACCATGATAAGGATCCTGGCCCAGTATCACAACTTTGCAGTCGTCGAAGCTGCAATAGTTGAATGCATTGAAAATTTGCTTGGCTGGCGGAAATATCTGCTTGGTGGTGTATTCTTGTTTTACAAAAGTCGTAACCTCCGAAAAATAAGGCTTCTCAAATTCCGGTTCCAGCCTTTCTTTCCACGATTGCTCTATTTTTACGTCCATCTCATCGTTTTTGATTCGAAACCCAAATTATATTATTTTGTTTTGGTTTTATCAGTAATTGATTGTTATTTTCGTTTTAGCAGAAAGTAATGCAAATCCGGTTCAGGCCGATTCCCCATACCAACGCAAAACGCCCAAACACCCTCATCCATATGGTTTCCGAAGTGACAGATGGTGTGAAAGTCACCGTATTAACTGAATATCAGCCCGACTATTCCAATCCGGGGCAGGATCATTTTGTGTTCACATATAAGATCCTGATTGAAAATCACAGCGAGCACACCGTGAAACTTTTAAGAAGGCATTGGCTCATCTACGACGCGAACGGAACCGTAAGAGAAGTGGAAGGAGCCGGCATTGTAGGGTTGCAGCCGATCCTGGAACCGGGAGATGTGCACGATTACGTTTCGGGATGCAACTTGCGTACGGACCTGGGTAAAATGGCCGGAACGTATCTGATGGAACGTGTGCTGGACGGTCGGCAGTTCCGCGTGATTATCCCCGCATTTTCCCTAATCGCACCTTACAGAATGAACTGATTAACCAGCCTCAGCTCGTCGGTTTACTAAATATTTTCCCATTGATTGCAGCCTATTTAAAGTATTTGCTTCGCTCTGGTAACGAGCATTCCATCCATTCTCCTTTTATTTTTGACTTTTATACTCAGGTAATTGCCGCAAAAAAGGATTCAAATCCGGATTATGCTGTATTGAAAAAACTGCGCAAAGAACTGCTGGCATCCAACGAGAAGATTAGCATCCTGGATCTGGGCGCAGGTTCGCGGGTCAATAAATCCAACCTCAGAAAAATCGGCACTATTGCCAGAAATGCCGAGAAGCCTGAGAAATTTGGCAAACTCTTCAACAGGCTTGTCCAAAGATTTCAACCCAAGACGATTCTCGAACTGGGCACTTCATTAGGCCTTACCACATTATATTTGTCAAAAGCCAAGCCGGATGCCAGTATCCTGACTTTTGAAGGTTGCCCGGCCACGGCAGGCATTGCGCAACAGAATTTTAAAAAACTGAATGCTGAGAACATTGATATCGTCCTCGGTAACATTGACCAGACATTACCAGAAACACTGGCTAAATTACGCCCCAAGCTCGATTTCGCTTACTTCGACGCCAATCACCGTTATGAGCCTACGGTCAGATATTTCGAGGATTGCCTCCCCTACATGCACAATGATTCCGTCTTTATTTTTGACGATATTTATTGGTCTGATGAAATGACCCAGGCATGGGAGGTCATAAAAAAACATCCGCAGGTCACATTAACCGTAGATTTGTTCTGGATTGGGCTGGTGTTTTTCAGAAAAGAGCAGGTTAAGGAGCATTTCACACTGAGATTCTGACCAAAACCGCTTTATAAGCCGCACGCTCCGTTGGATAAGTAAGCGCAGAAGTTCATAGCATTCTTTATATAATTGCTGACTTTTACTCACCCCTCTTTCCATCCGAATGAATACACAAACAATCCTTAAAGCATTTGTCGATAAGGCTGTTATATCCGACGAACAGGCCGTATTAATTGCTGATTACGAGAAGAATAAGTCATTTTCGCTCCACTGGGAACTGCGATCAATTCTTTATTTAGGCATCGTTCTTTTCAGTTCAGGCATCGGAGTCATTATCTACGAAAACATTGACACCATTGGCCATCAGGTCATTATCGCGCTCATTGCGGCACTTACCGGCTGGTGCTTTTTTTACACTTACAAGCACGCGCTTCCGTATAGCAATGGGCAAGTCAAAAATCCAAAGAAACTGGCCGATTACATTCTGTTGCTCGGCTGCACCACGTTCCTGATCCTGGAAGGTTATCTCCAATTCCAATACAATGTTTTTGGAACGCGTTATGGTTTGGCTGTGATCATTCCCACCATTATCTTCTTTTTCTGCGCCTATCGTTTTGATCATAAAGGCGTGCTTTCCATGGCATTAACCGGGCTTGCCTCGTGGCTTGGACTTACCGTCGCACCGCTTTCCGTTCTTGCAGAAAACGACTTTACCGAAGACAGGTTGCTGGCAACTGCCGTGATTCTTGGGACCGTGTTATGCATTGCAGGCTGGGCATCTGAAAAGCAGCACATTAAAAAACACTTCTCGTTTACCTACATTTTCCTGGGCGGAAACCTGGCCGTACTCGCTGCCATCACGGGAATTTTGAGTGATAATGCCGAATTGATTTACATTATTGCCGGACTGGCACTTTCCGCATTCTTCATTCAGCGGGCCCGCTTCGCACAATCATTGCTTTTTCTGCTAATGGGCATAGTATATGGCTATATCATCATTACTTATCTCATTTTTTCCAATATCGAATCCGACGACGCCTCCTTCACTTTCGGGACCTTTTACTTCCTGTTTACCAGTCTCGGTGTGGTTTATTTCTTACTCCATTTTAAAAAATTCTTAGGGATCAAAAAATGAAAAAGGCCTACAACGAAACCTGGATCGACAACCTGCACATTCTCAACACCGCAGATCATTGGTCTGAGAAAAAACTGATCTCGCAGGAACAACTTGAAAGTGCAAGGAACGCTTTTCCGCAGCAATTTTACAGGCCCGGGATTTTTGTCAAGATCGGTCTTTTCATTTTTACGCTCATTGCGTGTTCGTTCGCATCGGGATTTGTGTCGCTATTTCTGATCGGCAATGGTGCTGGTGAAAACATTTCGGTCATCAGCTTGATTTGTATGGCAGGGTTCATCTTCTTCCTCGAATTTTTGATTAAAAAAAACGGCCTCTATCATTCTGGCGTGGATAACGCGCTGCTATATGCTGCCATGGGCGCCGCAGTGGTCCCATTTGTTTCACTGTTTGATAATCTGGAAGTTTGGCAATACTGCATTATCATGTTTGCTTTTGCCTTCACAGCCACGCTGCGTTATGCAGATATGGTTACAGCTACGAGCGCTTTTTTACTGTTATTCGGACTTTTGGGTAACATTATGATGAAATTTCCGGTTGGTAAAGCAATCCTTCCTTTTGCGGTGATGGCGCTTTCAGCTGTGATATATTCGCTTGTCAGAAAAGACAAAAGCACATATTACGAAAGGTGCACCAAGCTGATCGAGATTTTATCGCTGGCGACATTTTACCTGGGCGGAAATTATCTGATCGTTCGCGAAGGCAATGCTTTATTGAATGATCTCAACCTCCCGTTTGCGCCGCAAATTCCCTTTGCTCCGTTGTTTTACGTCTTCACACTTAGCATTCCGGTCGTTTACATATTTTTTGGTTTGAGAAAAAAAGACCGGATCTTGCTCATCCTGGGATTGGTTGCATTCGCACTGTCCGTTTACACTTACAGACATTATTTCAGCCCTTTCACGCCAGCACAGGAACTTGCAATTGCTGGCATGGCCATGATTATGCTCTCTGCAGCTTTGATAAAATACCTTCATACGCCAAAACACGGGCTTTCGGACGAGCAGGAAGGAAAGCGAAAACTGGCCAACCTGGAAGCCATACTGGTGGCGCAACACCTTGGTCAGACGCCGGTTGAAGGCAATAATGTTGAATTCGGTGGCGGGAATTTTGGAGGCGGCGGTGCAGGAGAGACATATTAATTGGGCAAAAATTCAGAACTTAGCCTCATTCTTTTCTTGCAACGTCCTAAAATGAAAACATCGATTTTATCCATTGCGCTGCTGCTTTGCGGCCTGAGTTCATCCGCTCAAACCATTCAGAGAACCGCTGGCAATCCCGTCTTCCCAGGCTGGTATGCAGATCCGGAAGGCATAATTTTCAACAAACGGTTCTACATTTACCCCACATTTTCAGCACCTTACGAAAAACAGGTTTTCCTTGATGCGTTTTCGTCTGAGGATATGATCACCTGGAAAAAACATCCTGCTATCCTTGATACAGCAGCCATCAAATGGGCAAAACGCGCTGTATGGGCACCTTCCATCATCGAGAAAGACAAAAAATATTATCTTTTCTTCGGTGCTAACGACATTCAGAACGACCAGGAAAAAGGCGGCATCGGTGTAGCGGTTTCAGATAGTCCGGAAGGTCCGTTTAAGGATCATTTGGGAAAACCTTTGATCGATAAATTCCATAATGGCGCTCAGCCTATTGACCAGTTTGTATTCAAAGACAAGGACGGTCAGCATTATCTGTTTTACGGCGGATGGAAGCATTGCAATGTGGCCAAGCTTAACAAAGATTTTACAGGCTTCATTCCTTTCGAAGACGGCACAATTTTTCGTGAGATAACGCCTGAAAACTATGTAGAAGGCCCGTTTATGTTTATCAGAAACGGAAAATATTACTTCATGTGGTCGGAAGGCGGCTGGACTGGACCCAATTATTCGGTTGCTTATGCCGTTGCGGACTCTCCTTTCGGGCCATTCAAAAGGGTTGGAAAAATATTGCAACAGGATCCGCAAGTGGCACGCGGAGCAGGGCACCATTCCGTGATCCAGGTTCCGGGCAAGGATCAATGGTTCATTGTTTACCACAGACGCCCTTTAACGGAAACCGATGGTAACCACCGCGAAACATGCATTGATATCATGACTTTTAATGAAAAAGGTGAGATCAATCCGGTTAAAATAACCAAAGAAGGCGTCGGGCCGGTCACTTTGAAATGAGTAAAAAGTGATCAATAATCAACTTCAAGTTACTAATGCACAGCGCAACTGATTATATTTGTTGGATTCCAACTCAAAAGTCAGTTGCCTGTGAAATTCCAATTTCTACTCCTTAGAATTTTAAGCTCCCTTCGCCTTTTTAAATTCCAGTGGTTTTTACTTTTTGGAATAACATTATCAGCCAACATTGCACTGGCACAACGCATTACCCCTGTTATTTTCAGTAAGCTCCCGCAAGATTCGCAGCTGTATCCCCGCAATGCACAGAGTGAGGCCACAGTCCCGATCGCAGGAATCGTCGAAACGGCGGGTTATAACTATTTGTCTGTGCAGGTTTTGAGGAATAATGCGGTTGAAAAATACTTGCGTGCCGAACTCAAATACGACAAAGGCGCTGGCTCGTTTTCAACCGAAACAAAGATCAAGGCTGAGCTGGCCAACTACAATTTTAAAGTATATCTCTGCAAAGGCACGGATTCAACATTGATTGTGGAACGCAAAAATGTGGTGGCCGGAGACGTTTACGTGGTTTCAGGGCAATCCAATTCCACCGGCTTTTTTACAGAAACCGACACCAGCCATTTTTGCCGCACTTTTGGGAAAATTACCGCCGACCTCAATACAGGCGCTTACAATCCAGCAGATACGTTGTGGGCGTTTTCCAATCAACATCCCTATAGCAACGGCGTTGGGACGATGGGCCTGGAAATCCAAAAACAACTGATACAGCATTCCGGTGTGCCCAATTGCCTTATTAATGCCGGTTTTCACTGGTCGTCGGCTTTTGCACATGCGCAAAGGACCGAAAGCAACCATGCCGACCTGCATAACGGCTATGGCCGGATGCTTTACCGGCTTCAAAAAGGCGGTTTGGCTAGCTCCGTGAAAGCTTACATTTTCCGTCAGGGCGAAAGCGAGGCTTACCATGAGGGCGGAAACTGGTCAGAAAATTTTGATTTGTTGAGAAAAAACCTAAAACAGGACCTTGCAAATCTGGGCAAAATATATGTGTTCCAGATCGATGTTATTTATTACCCTTCACCGGTTGGGGCCGAAGTTAGGGATTACCAGCGCAGGCTGCCCGACATTTACCCGGACCTCCGCTCACTGGCGACCGTAGGAACAAAAGAATTCGACGGGTTGCATTACGGGAAAGAGGGAAACAAGCAAGGAGGCCTGGAACTCTCGCGACTTATCGCCCGGGATTTTTATAGTTTGAAAGATACAGCAAACATTAACTCGCCCAATATCAAGAAGATATTTTACAAAACGGCCGAGAAAAAGCAGGTAATCCTGGTATTCGATGAAGGACAGGATCTCTTGTATCCTGAACCTTATAAGCCTAATACACAGGTTACGCTGGACATGAAAGATTTTTTCTATTTCAATGGCGAATCCGGTTCGGTGGCGTCGGCGAAGGCAGAGGGAAATCGTATCACTCTGGAATTGAGAGCCCCTCAGCAAGCAACGACAATGGACCTCATGCCCATGTACACACCGGAGAATGGACCTTATTACCCGCTCAATGGCCCATTTATCAAAAATACATTGGGTATGCGTGCTTTTACATTCTTCAAAGTGCCGATCGGGGAAAGTCTGAATGCGCCTGAACTGGCGGCTCAACTGGAACCCAGCGGTGATGTGAAACTAACCTGGGAAAAAGTGCCCGGCGTTTCGGATTATGTGCTGGAAAGGAAGCTCGAAGGTGAAACTGAATACAAAAGCATTGCACAACTCGACAGCGCAACATATGCTTACATTGACAAAAATGCAGCGCAATCGAAAAAAGCATATTTCAGGTTGAAGGGCGTTAGTAAACTTTCTGAAACAGCGGACTACGGCTATGCCGAAATCGAAACGACCATTGTGACCGGTGTTGAAAAGGACGGTGACGCCATGTTCACCGTCTTCCCTAACCCTGTCCAAAAAGGGCAGCAGCTGACCGTCCAAATGAAAAAGCAGGTAAAGGGGACCATTTCGCTGTTAAACTTTAATGGTCAGGCACTTAGCGATGAGCCTGTATCGCAGGGCTCCGATCCTTCCATCCATATTCCGGAGCATTCCTCAGGTTATCACTTTATCAGACTGAAAGCAGGGGATAAAATCTGGTCGAAAAAAGTGCTCGTCCGATAGGGAGGCTTCCTATCCGTTATAATCGGAACAATTTGTTTGTGCAAAATTAAAAACGATATTTAGAAAATTTTTTGCACCCACAAATGCTTTCTTTTAAATACGCACTGGAAATTTTCGGCGGAATCATCGTCCTCTTTTCCGTCATTCCACTCATACGCCATGACTTCTGGGCGTTTCGGGTTTTCGAGTATCCCAGGATTCAAAAGCTGTTTCTCAACCTGCTGATCATTATCTTATATGCCTCCCTATTCCAGATCAGCGGCCAGTTTGAAAAAATTTTTACGGCGGTGATCACGGCCAACGCCATTTATCTGGTCTACCAGATCTTTCCTTTCACTTTCCTGGCCAAAAAGGCACTTTTGAAAGCCTCGTTTCAGGATGAGGATAACCAGATCAGCATTATTTCGTCCAATGTATTCCAGGACAACAAAAACACCGCGGGATGTTTGGCAATACTGGAAAAAAACAGCCCGGACCTTATTTTGTTATTGGAAACAAATCAATTCTGGAATGAGGGAACGAAGAAATTAGGGGAAACTTACCCCTATCAAGTCCTCGTGCCATTGGAAAATACGTACGGAATGTTGTTGTACTCAAAGCTGGAATTGATCGACTCCGAGGTTCGGTATCTCATTGATGAAGAGATCCCTTCGATCAAAACACAGGTGAAACTGGCTTCCGGAAAATTGATTCAGCTTTACTGCGTACATCCTACCCCGCCAGTTCCGGGCGAAAATATGTATTCTACTGAGCGCGATGCGGAATTGCTACTGGTTGCGAAAGAAGTAAAGGATAATAATATGCCAACCATCGTCGTAGGAGACCTTAATGATGTCGCGTGGTCTTATACAACAAATTTATTTGCCAAAATCAGCGGTTTGCTGGACCCGCGCAAAGGCCGGGGTTTTTTCAATACATTTCACGCCAATTATCCTTTCCTGAGATTCCCCCTAGACCACGTTTTTTGCTCAACAGATTTTAAATTGTTAAGCCTGAAAAGACTCGAAAATTTCAATTCCGATCACTTTCCCATATTGATCGCACTGCAATACGAAGAGCAGGCGGATATGGAACAGGAAGAACCTGAGGCCGATCAGGAGGAGAAAGAACTCGCCGAAGAAAAGATCAACAAAGTTACTGAATAGCGTCTGCTGCCGCTTCCCGGAACATCCGGAATTCTGTTTATGGCATGGTTGGAATGATTTTTGTAACACTGATGGCAGGATTACCAGGAGCAATGCTTCCCTTCTATCTTAACTTTAATCTTTGGTTTGAATATGCTTTACCAGACATATGAGGAAAAAATAACGCCTGAATTGCATAAATGGCAGCAAAAGATGCAAAAGCGGCCCAATCTGGTAGATAGGACATCCAAAGCGGTTCAGGATAAGATCAATAATATAATTCCGGATAAGGTTCACGGCGTCATTACTTCCACGATCAAACAAATGACGCGGGCGGTATTGACTGGCGCTGAATTTACCACATCGCTTCCGGCACCAAAAAATTCCCTTGAAGAAATTGAAAGAGAAGTTACCAAGCGCATTGAGTTTTACAAAAAAGCAGGAGCAGCAGAAGGCGGCATCACAGGTGCTGGCGGATTCTTGCTCGCATTAGCAGAGTTTCCTATCCTGATAGGGATCAAAATGAAGCTCCTTTTTGAAATTTCAGCATTGTACGGACATTCTGCCGAGGATTATCGGGAACGCCTCTTTATCCTGCATGTTTTTCAACTGACATTTTCCAGCCAGAAACAGCGCCAGAAAGTGTTTGAGCAGATCATCCAGTGGCAAGAAAAAAGCCAGGAGCTCCCCAGCGATATTCACCAGTTTGACTGGAAGACCTTTCAGCAGGAATACAGGGATTACATTGACCTGGCTAAAATGGCGCAACTTATCCCCGGAATCGGGGCTGCGGTGGGTGTCATTGTAAATTACAGGCTCTTAAACCAGCTCGGTAAAACGGCTATGAATGCTTACCGCATGCGCTGGTTTGAAGAACGGACATTACAAGCCGCACGAAGACAAGAACAATTGCCGTCAGCGGCTCAAAATCAATAAAGTATACCAATAAGAGTTACCCTTTGATCCACTTTGTATAAAAATTGAATGAGCGACAATCAAAAGGAAAAAGTTTATACAAAAGGCCTGGATTCGGCTTTACTGGCAGTTTATAATGGTTACATGTTTTTCCTGCGCTTTTTCCGGGAAGCTTTCCGGGGAAGAATGGAATTTCAGGAACTTGTAAAACAATGTTATGCCATCGGCAACAAATCTTTGCTGCTCATCGGGCTTACCGGGTTTATTACCGGGATGGTTTTTACCAAGCAGTCCCGCCCGTCCCTGGCTGAATTCGGAGCCGTTTCGTGGCTTCCGTCATTGGTTGCCATTGCAATTGTCCGGGCGCTGGCCGCATTGGTTACGGCTTTGATCAGCGCCGGTAAGGTTGGCTCCAGCATTGGTGCCGAGCTGGGTTCCATGCGCGTAACCGAGCAGATCGATGCCATGGAAGTTTCAGCGGTAAATCCGTTCAAATTTCTGGTCGTAACCCGCGTACTCGCTTCCACGATCACCATTCCGATCCTGATGTTCTATTGTACAGGCGTGGCGCTGATGGGTGCTTTCCTGAATGTTACATTGAATGAGGGCACAAGTTTCAGAGCGTTTTTTGAAAATGCTTTTGAACAAATCACCTTCCTGGACGTGGGAACGTCACTGGTTAAAGCCATTGCATACGGCTTTACGATCGGGATTGTGGGGTGTTACCAGGGTTATAATGCAAGCAAAGGAACAGAAGGCGTCGGTAAAGCTGCGAATTCCGCGGTCGTTATTTCCATGTTCCTGATCTTCATCGAGGAGGTTATCATTGTGCAGGTATCGAATTATTTTAGAATATAAAATGGCAGAAATCAACCAAAACGAAGGGCCAGTCATCGAGATCAAAGATCTTTATAAGTCATTTGGTGATCTGCATGTACTTCAGGGCGTGAATCTGAAAGTGGATAAGGGCGAAAATGTAGTGGTGCTTGGCCGGTCAGGAACAGGTAAGTCTGTGTTGATCAAGATCATTGCCGGCCTGCTCACGCAGGACAGCGGCATGTGCCATGTGCTGGGACGGGAAGTTTCGGAGCTGAATCAGAAAGAGCTGACAGACATTCGCCTGAAAATTGGATTTTCATTCCAAAACAGCGCACTCTATGATAGTATGACGGTGCGAGAGAATCTTGAATTTCCCCTGGTAAGGCATGTTAAAAATCTTTCCAAGGCAGATATTAATGAGCAGGTGGAATATGTGTTGGACGCCGTCGGCCTGTTGCAAACCATCAATCAGGTTCCTTCGGAGTTGTCGGGTGGGCAGCGGAAGCGGATTGGTATTGCCAGGACGCTTATCCTCAAACCGGAGATCATGTTATATGACGAACCTACGGCTGGATTAGACCCGATCACCTGCCTGGAAATAAATGAGCTTATTAATGAAGTCAAAGAAAAATACCACACAAGTTCTATCATCATCACCCATGATCTGACCTGTGCAAGAGAAACAGGCGACCGGATTGCAATGCTTCTGGATGGCAAGTTCCTCAAACAAGGCACTTTCGAAGAAGTATTTGACACCGATGAAGAAAGAATCAAAAGTTTTTACGATTATAATTTTATTCAATAATGGAAACATCAGCAAGAAAACGCTCCATAACAGTAGGACTTTTTGTGATCATAGGATTAATCATCTTCATTGTGGGGATCCTGACCATAGGAAGTATGAAGAAAGTATTCTCCTCTACAATTTCGGTAAAAACGTTGTTTGACGACGTGAACGGACTTAAACAGGGAAATAATGTTTGGTATTCCGGGGTTAAGATCGGAACAGTAAAGACCATTCGTTTTTTGACGAATTCCAAGGTTGAAGTAATTCTGCACATTGAGGAAAAGTCTCAGGAATTTATCCGTAAAAATGCAAAAGCCAAAGTAAGCACAGACGGATTAATCGGTAACAAGATCATTGTCCTTTACGGCGGAACCCAAAAAGTGCCATCCATCGAAGACGGCGATGAACTGGTGGTTGAAAAAATGGAAAGCACCGAAGAAATGCTGGCTGTTTTATCAGAAAACAACAAAAACCTGTTGGGCATTACGAGTGCATTTAAAACCATCAGCAAAAATATACTAGAAGGAAAAGGCACAGTGGGGATGCTTTTAAATGATGAGCGCCTTTATAATGATGTGGATCAGACACTGGCAGCACTGAAAAAAGCTTCGGTAAACGCGCAGACGATGACAGCCTCATTGTCCGGTTTCACAGATAAATTAAACCAGAAAGGTGGGTTAGCAAACGATTTCGCAACGGACACGGTCATTATGCGCGACCTGAGAACAACAATCGGAAGGCTGAACGAGACAGTTACTTCTGCCAACGGAATGGTGAGTAACCTGAAAACAGCAAGCGAAAACCTTAACTCAAACAGGACAAGTCCGTTGGGCGTGTTGCTGCACGACGAAGCCACTGCGAGCAACTTGAAGGGAACATTGCAAAACTTGGAAAGCAGCACCGAGAAGCTGGATGAAAACATGCAGGCGCTCAGGTCCAATTTTTTGTTCCGCAGATATTTCAAAAAGAAAGCAAAAGAGGAAGAGAAACAGCCTGAAAAAGAGGCAGTAAAAGATTCGGTGAGTCAATAAGAAATTTTTATACTTTTGTAAAAATATTTCGTAAACCTCAACCGCTCACTTTGCGACAGCTCTAACTTCTACTTAATGGACCTACAACTTAATCCTGCTCTGGATCTCAAATACATTGATCAAGTTTATGGAGACGACCCGGTAATTCTTTACATGATTTTCGACGCATTTTTAGGTGATTCTGTTCCACGCTGGCATTCTCTTCATAAGGCTTTACATAGGGAGGACATGAAGGAGTCGGCAAGCATTGTACACGGATTGAAACCTTCATTCACCATGGCAGGGCTTACCTGGATCAGGCCAAAAGTAGAAGTGCTTGAACAAGCGATTAAGGAAAATGAGACGCGTGAGAATCTGATGACGATATATCAGACCATTTCCGCGGAACTCAATGAGTTGTTGCCCATCATTGAACAGGAGTCTGAGCGATTAAAACAGCTTCAATAATTGTCAAAAATATTTCAGGAACTGGCGCGTGGCATTTGCTACGCGCTTTTTCTTTTGGATTTATCCCAGGCTGCACTTTGATTTCCTTTGTAAAATCGGATTATGCCGGCAATTACGGCATAGTTCATTACGCAAAAATAATAGGGAACAAATAAGGCCTTCACCTTAATTTTGCGCTTTTCCAATATCCACCCAGCCAGTGCCGCCGCATAAAAAGCAACCTGTGCGAAAAGGATAATCCCATATAATGCACTCCCGGAATTGATCACAATGAGGATGTTCAGAAAAAATGCCAGGATCATCAAAAATGGCGTGACAGTCCAGCGTAATACTCTGTGACTGATGTATTGAAATGATAACATGGGGAAATGCAGCGGATTAAGCAGTTTCTTGAGCCTCAATATGGACTGAATCCCGCCCGCTGCAATCCGGACCTTCCGCTTCAGTTCTTCCTTAATGTTTTCCGACGATAGCTCCGAAGCATATGCCTCAGGTTCATAAATGATGCGGTAACCTTGCTGCGCAATGAGCATGGAGATCATAAAATCGTCCAGGATCGTGTCTGGTTCCACCTGCCTGTAAAGCGAATGTCTTACACTGAAAAGCTCACCCGCCGCTCCCACAACGGAATAAAGCTCGGAATCCCACTTTTTAAGTGTCGATTCGTATTTCCAATAAAAACCCTCCCCTGCCGTCGCATCGGAAACGGCATCCTGCATCACGCGCTTTTCCCCTGAAACAGCCCCCACTTTCGGATCGGCATAATGTCTGGCGATAAGCAGTAAAGCATCCGGGTTCAGATAAGTATTCGCGTCGGTAAATACAACTACTTCTGTATCAACCTCATGCATGGCACGGTGCATGGCCAGAATTTTTCCGCTTCGTACGGGCGTGTGCAGCAGCTTGATCTGGCTGTATGCGCTGACGAGTTCCGGCGTGCGGTCCGAGGAACCGTCCGTAACGAAGATCAGACTAAGTTTTCCATGCGGATACGAAAGTGCGAGCGTATTCTGAATCTTGTCTTCAATAATGGTCTCCTCATTATACGCAGCAATGATGAGCGTCAACGTAGGCATATCCTGGTCAAGCGAAGGAACCGGCCTTTTTCCTTTCACAGCCCTCCGTATCCTGACCAAAACATATAAAATGATACCGTAACCAAGGAATGTGTAAAAAACAACGAACAGACTAAGCCAGAAGAGTAATTCCATAAATTAACGTGTCAAGGGATAGCCCAGGTTATCGCTATCCGCCTTATTGGTGAAATGCCAGGTGATTGCTTTCAGAAATACGGGAATGAAGTTGTATTCTTTGTTTTTAATGTATTGAATGATATTTCGCGGAACCACGGCCAGTAGGAAATAGCAGCAGAAAATGAAGAATTGGCCCGCTGAGCCATTTTTACGAATAAATAAAATCCGGTTACGGTTCATAAAAAACTCTTTCAATGCCGATCGCTTCCCTACTGCGACGGATTCCTTGTGGTAAATCAATGCGGAGAGATCTACATGAATTTCATAACCCGCATTTCTGATGCGTTCGCACCAATCGAGTTCTTCATAATATAGAAAGTAGTTTTCGGCCATAACACCAGCCTTTTCAAGCGCTTCGCGGCGAATCATCATGGCGGCCCCGTGCGCATAGCCCGTCACTCCGCTCAGCGAATCATATTGGCCTCTATCCTGTTCAAATTGGCCAATACACGCGTTGCGGGCCGTGTAGTAGTTCATCGGTGTGTAACCTGTGTACTGCAACACGCCCGGCTGATCAAAATAATGGATTTTAGGAGAAATCATGCCAATTTTCGGGTTGGCTTCCATGGTAGCGACCAACTTGCCGATGAGGTCTGCGGTTACTTCCGTGTCGTTGTTGATCAGGAATAAATATTCCCCGGTAGTGTGTTCAATGCCAATGTTGTTACCTCCCGCGAACCCCGTGTTTCGATCAGATCTTACGAACTTAACCCTGGGATATTGCGCTATCCAGCCTGGGACCGGATCGGGCTTGCTTCCATTGTCCACAACTATTATTTCAAGATTTGGGTAAATATTCACTTCTTCCAATGACCTGAGCAAATCTTCTGTAACCTTGGGCTGATTGAAATTTACAGTGACAATGGAAACACTTTTCATTTGGACGGAGCTGAGCACTGGGAAACAGTCAGAAATGAAGGAATATTTTTATTGATTTGTAGAACTATTTCAAATTTAACAATTAAAACATAGCTTTAAACAAAATGTAAATTTTGCACGCAGAAAATGTCGGCAGCCTCATCAAAAGCTTTGGTTTTATAGCTAAAATCTAATCAGATATTTATAAAGTGAAAATTACGCGTCTGCTTGAAATAAAAAAAAACGCACCAATTCCGGATGCCGCCAAACCCTCTGCCGAAAAAGTGTCGCTCAGGAAAAAAGTGGACGAACTGATTGAAATTATAGAACAATCCGGCGCAGACCATGCGCAGTCTCAGCTATATCAGGAAGAGATTGCGGAAGCATTCAGGCGTTCAACATTTAAAGCGAAGGCCGTTGCGCCATTCCAGGCGCTGGATCAGGACAACAATCTTTCGCGGGAGGAACTTTTGGAAGGTTTGGAAAAATTGCTTTCCGAAAACAAAATCGACAGCAAAATCAGCAGCTCCTATATAAGACGAAATGCAATTCAAAAATTCATAATGTTCATCCTGGCAATCCTGCTGATCGTTTTTGGCTTCGCAATGATCATTATGCCTGCGCCTCCCAGCTTTGAAATATTTACGGTTTATTATTTCAGTCCAAATGATGGCGTTACAATCATGGATCTGGTATCATTACTCATCATTTTTGGTGGAGTACTTTTGTTTGTGCTAAACTTCAACAAAAAATGATCGCGTTCTCTGATCCTCCCCTTAATGTAAAGAAAATCCTGCTCGTTGAGGATAATCACATGTTTCGTAGGGTTTTTGAAGCTTCCCTGATCAAAGCCGGATATAGTTGTGTGGCTTGCGAGTCGGGCGCCGAGGCATTGGCGTTGCTCGTAGTTGAAACGCCGGACCTGATCCTGTCCGACTACGATATGCCTCAAATGAACGGTTTCGACTTCCGGCAGGCCGTTTTGCTCAACCCGAAGATAAGCGATATCCCATTTGTTTTCCTGACGTCTTTTACGGATAACTCACTGATCCTGGAAGGATTAAGCATGTATGCCATTGATTTTATCAACAAAGAAACGCCTATTCCGGTTATCATTTCCAAGCTGGGGAATATTATCAAATCACTTGAAAACGAGCACGTCAGGTCCGTCCGGGAGCTGCGGGTGGCAGCCGAAACGCTTAATGTAAAATCTATCCCCACACAGAGCCCGAACGTTTCCGGTTTTCGCCTGCATTACTGGCATAAGGGCTATCTGGGTTATCCCGGGGGCGATTTTATTGATTTTGTGCAGGCCGATAGTCGGTTTTGTTTTACCTTTCTGGGTGATATCATGGGGAAAAAGTGGACCGCGTGGTTTTTTACTTTTGGTTTCCTGAGCTACATCCGCGCAGCCATCCGATTTTGCGTGCTGGACAATGATTTCACACTCGACACCATTGTCCAAAAGATCAACAAACTGATTTGTATGGACGAAAGCCTGCAAAACATCCTTTCGAGCCTGTCCCTGCTTTTGCTCGACAGTGAGACCGGGGAAGTCCATTACACAGGAGCGGGCGATCTGCCTCTGATCAGTTTTGATCAGGAATCGGCCAGTGTTAAGACTGTGCTTTCTTCCGGACTGCTGCTTGGATTAATGGAAGAAGGATTTTATGACAAGCAGATCATTCAAATGAAAACGGGCGATCAGCTGGTGATTTTCACAGACGGCATGATAGACATCCCTTCATCGGGCTCGAAAAAGAGTGACTACCCGTTTTTTGTCTCTAAAATAACACCCTATCTCGGCAAGGCCGAAAGTTTTGAACTGATTAAGACCGCCGTGCTGGAAAGCATCAACGACACCAATCAAATGGATGATGCCAGCATTATTTTTATTGAGAAAACATAATCCCGCATGATACTCAAAGTAAACCAAATCAACCATGTAGCGCAGGCAACGATTTTGCCGCAAGAGGCAAGCCTTGCCAATGCCGAAATGTTTAAAGAAGAAATGATCACCCTTGTAGCGAACGGTGCACGGCTCATTATAGTGAGTTTTGAAAATGTAAATTATATCGACAGCTCGTTTCTGGGGAGCCTGGTTGTGGCACTTAAATACGCTATGCCCAGAAACGTCGATATTTATCTGGTGTCACTCAAACCGGACGTAAGGAACCTGCTGACGCTGATCAGGATGGATAAAGTCTTTAAAATGTTTAAAGACTTCGAAGAAGCAATGGAGGCATCCCAATAATTTATGGAGCACGATCGGATCAGAATTCATTTTACAAGTAACCGGGAAGAGATTCCGGGCATTTTAAATACTTGCCTGGAACACGTCACGCAAAGGACAAAAACGTCGCCCCCATCTCCCGAAATATTTGCAAAAGTAAAATGGGTCATCACCGAACTGCTCACAAACGCAGTAAAACATTCGGGCACAGGACATTGCACATTGATTATTAAGGTGGACGAAAACCGGCTGACACTTCAAAAGGAGGACAAGGGAAACCCGCTGTCGCTGTCTGAACAGGACACGGGGAGCGTTTTCACCTGGCCCATCGAAAATTTTACAGGCAAGCTCGAATTTCAGATTTATCACAATGGCGTTGATTCGCTGATCCTCAAATCGGAGAAAGCCAATCAGGTGAGGTTTTATATCGAGGAACTGGAAGGCGTGGAAATGCCGGGCTTACTGATCGACACCAGCGAACATTTCGGCCTGCTGATCATGACGAAGGCTTCGGACGAATTTTGGTATGAATATGATCCCAAAACCAAGATTAATCGCTTTGTGAGCCTGTTTAATCTCAAAAATAACTGATATGAAACACAGGTTCGAAGTCCTGGATATTTTTCGCGGATTGTTTGCGACATTGGTCTTTGCTTTCCACCTCGCACCATTTGCCAACACGCCATTGCTCAACAACCGGTTTGTTGAAAACTCGGATATGTTCGTTGATTTTTTCTTCGTCCTCAGCGGATTCGTGATCGCTTACAGTTATCAATCGCTTTCAGACGGGCCTCAGCTGAAATTGTTTTTAACGAAAAGGGTTTACCGGGTTTATCCCTTGCACCTGGTCATGCTTATAGCATTTCTGGGCATGGAAGTGGCAAAAAATATTTTAAGCCCTTACATCCAGGTGAACAATCTGATCAACCCGGCAAACAATGTGTACACGTTTTTTACCTCGCTTTTCCTCATCAACTCGACGCCTGTTCCTGGCGTTAACGATGTGAGCTGGAACATTCCCAGCTGGTCCATCAGTGCCGAAATGATTGCTTACGTGGTGTTTGGATCGCTATTGGTCTTCATTCATTCATCCGGACAGTTCGTAAGGCGCAACTTTTATTATGTGCTCATCATTATTATTGCATTAACCAGCCTTTGGCTGGTATCCCAGAGTTTTCAGATCAATTACAGCTTTGATTATGGCTTTTTGAGAGGGATTCTGGGCTTTTTCACTGGCGTCTTGTGCTTCAACTTTTTCAGTAACACACACCTTTCCGTGCGCGCCATGCCCTCCTGGATTTTTTCTGCCGGAGAATTAGTAACGCTTTCGCTAATAGGGCTTTGCATTTACAATGGTGAGGCGATGAAACCTTGGGGCGCTGTTTTTGAAATTTTGTTTTTTGCCTGCATTTACACTTTTGCATTTGAAAAAGGCCTCATTTCCGCAGGTATGAAGCGCGTGGGGCTGTTTCACAAGCTCGGCCAGTATTCATATTCCATTTATATGACGCACGCGCTTTTCGTAAGCCTTTTCAATGTGCTTTTCATAAGGATTTTAAAATTTCAGCCGGAAGATTACGCCTATCTGGTCTTTTTGAACTTCATACTCATCTATTTCGCGTCAGCCTGGACGTACAAAAATATTGAGATGCGTTTCCAGTATAAATCGAAGAAAAAAGCGGTTTCTGAACAAGTTAAATAGCGGGAAGGGTCAGGCTTTACCCTTTATTTTCAGGTGGTTATAAATGATCTCGCCGATGGCTTCCACCCGTTTTTCCCAGGTGTTTTCGGCAGCGATTGCAACGCGCTCCCGGCGCAATGTATCATGATCATTCAGCAAGGCTTCGTTGATAGCCGCTGAAAAATGTTCAGGTGTGTCACAAAATACAACACCACCTTTGGTGAATTCTTTGAGATCGGGATTAAAATCAATGGATACAACTGGTTTTCCAGCGCCCAGATATTCGAATAATTTTAAAGGAAAAATGCTGCTGCTGAAATCGTCCTTTTTAAATGGAATAAGCGCCACGTCGAAACCCTTGATCACCGCCGGCATATCCTCATAATTTATGGTGCCGGTGAAGTGCACATTAGCCGCCATATTGAACCATTCCGGAACGAATTCAGGTGAAACCGGGCCTACGAAAACAAAACTTTTATCCGGATTTTTAGAAATAACCTGCCTCAAAAGGCCGTAATCAAGCCTTCGCTCAATGGCTCCCAGGTAACCGATTACCGGCCTTTTAATGCTGGCAATCACCGGATGCACCCGTAATGCTGGATCCAGGGCCTTGCTGCTATGCGCAATGTCGGCGGCGTTGGCGACAAAATAGGTGTTTGGGTTCTGCGCTTTCTTTTCGTTGTAAAGCTGATTGCTGCTGCAAATCACTACGTCACTTTCTTTCACCAGTATTTCCTCCGAAACCACGCCGTGCCGCCTGTTAAATGGCAACACCATGGGATCGAGGCAATGGTAAACCGTTAATACCGGTGACAGCCCGGAAATTACCGAGGGGTAATGAAAATTAAAGGAATTAATGAAAATAAAGTCGGCAATCCCGTGCGCCTTGATGACGGTCTTTAATTTGCTCCGAATCAATAACTCATTGATTTTTAATAAATTACGAAAAAATTTGTTTTCCGGTAAGAAATTTACCGAAAGCAGGATCGGCGGAATGACAATTTTCAAATTGGGAATATCCGTATCGAGGAGGCTGCTGTCAGAAAGCTGAAAATGCCTTTTACGGACCGCAAATTCCGGCCATTTCCGCATTTTGAAATAATCCCTCACCGTAAACGGATTTTCGACATAATACACCTGATTATGCCTGGCAAGTAACTTGGCAGTTGTGTAATTGGTTGATTCAATGGATGCGTCAAATCGGGGTAAGCCAAAAATTATGATCTGATGTCCTTTCAGTTTCATTTATCAAGCATATTCAATAGGTGTATTTGCATGCAGGATCAATACTGCCTGTCATTTCATTTTGAGCATTGGTTTGAGGTGCTTATTCAAAAACTCGGGGTAAAACTGGAACATGTAAACAAAAGTATTCAGAACGTTTACACCTATTGTTTTCCTGAGAATGACTTGCGCCACGATAAAGCCTGCTATGCTTGAAATCAATGTGGCATAAGCAGCGCCCATCACTCCAATGGACCTGATCAGAAAATAGTTGAGAATAAGATTCAATGTTGCCGAGCCAATAACCACAAGAAAAGTCACTCTTGTTTTTCCTATGGAATCGAGAATATTACCAAAAAGTCTTCCGAATGGGCCCAGCAGGCAATATAGCAGGGTTATCTGCAACAACGGAATGGAATCGTTGTACTTTTCCCCCGCAATTAAGTGAATAACAGTTCCTGAGAAAAGATAAAGAAAAAGTACCACCGGAACTACTAGCGCCAGTGTGGTCCCGACGGATTTCTCATATAAATATTTGATCGCACCGGTTCCTTCGGACTCCATGCGCTTGGCACTTTGCGGAAACACAATGGTGGCTACCGCATTGCCCGGAATGTCGATCAGGTTCGTAACCCTTACGGCAATGTTGAACGCCCCGGAAGCGGCAGGAGAAAGCAATGCGCCCAACATCATCTGGTCAATGGTGCCAGAAAGCAACGAGCTGATCAATGTTCCGAATGCATATTTGCCATAACCAAAGAGCTTGTTCACCCACATTTTGCTCACATTGCGCGATAACACCAGGTTGTCTTTTGCGAAATTATAAGCGATCAGCATGCCCAGCAAAGCGCTCAAAATCTGCACCCAAACCAAATAGATCAGCTCGACGTGAATGGAAAACACAAAACACGCAAGCACATAAGCAAAAAAAGTGCCCTGCCGGATAATGGTAGTAATAAAAATCCCGTTGAAGCGAAGATTCGCCTGCTCTACACCATTGAACTGGGCCTGCATTCCCGAAAAAAGATAGATTGCAATGTAAAAATACAGCAGCGAAACCAGCTGCGGCGAGTCCCAGATCCGGCTCAGAAACGGCGCGATCAACAGAATGGTGGTGATGCAAAAAACAGAAACAATGCCGCTGATCGCGAATGATGCCGTGATTATTTCGGGATGTTCTTTCTTGTCCGATGAAGAAATATATTTGACCAGCGCATTTTGCAAAAGGCCGCTCCTAATGGCCTCCAGAATGGTAGTTGTACTGATAAATAGTGTCCACACGCCGAAATCGTGCTTCGACAGCAACCTTACCAGAACGTAAAATCCCGCAAAACCAAAAAAGACACCCGAGAAATTCTGGAGTATGTTGATAAACCCCGACTTAATCCAATACTGATCTTTGGGCTTATTCTCCATTATGGTCTTATAAAATGTTCTTCAACATATTTCTTCACGTCGTCATCGGTTTTGGCATGTAATATTTTTGCCCCCGAAAACTGGGGATACAGCTTATGGAAACATTTAAAATAATGTTCAGGACCTTTTTTTGAAAGGATTAAATTGGTTCCGCCGAAATAGCTGGCCAATGTTGCCGTGCCGCCGTGAATGGAAATAAAATGGCTTGCATTGGCATAAACCATCAGTTGCAGGTGATTGAAATTATTTGCACCCGCCTTATTTTCTTTATATAAATTCTCCATCAGAATCACGTCCGGATATTCCTTTTCCAACCACGAATACTCGTCCATATCGTAAATATCACTGTTGTCCATGGTGATATTCTGCGGCTTCGGGCGGTTGTAAATGACGGTGTATTTGTCCTGCAATTTTTCCAGGATGAACGCCAGCATTTCCATGCTGTAAAAACTTACGGGCGGCCCATCCCACTCCATATTATAACGGTTGGCGATGATCAGGATCGGCTTGTCGTAGACATACACATCATTCCTATACGTCTCTTTCAACGGCACCGGGATCCATTTGGACATATCATAATCCTGGCTGTACAGGATGCGCGGCATTTCAAAATTGTAATTTCCCTCATTGGAGCGGGTTTGAAACGCTTCGCGGTGGTCAGGAGAGAAAAAATACAGCTCTTTGGTAAACTTCGAAGAGACGGTGCTCTTCAATGTGCCGTTTTTGTAATGCCAATAAGCAAAGGGAAGTGCAAATTGCAGCTCAGGCGCAAACTCGCCGCTAAATTCGAGCTGCTTGTAATGCGGTTTGAGCAAATAATCCTTAAACCAATATTTCCATTGCATTACCTGGCAATAAAGCGTGTCACGATAAAAATATCTTACTTCCCAGGGTAGTTTTCCGTAGCGGATCAGCACAATCAGACTTAACAATTTATTCAACATGCTGTATACTTAATCAGACTGCGATAATAGAACTAATTTTACTCATTTTTTACGCAAACCGGGATTAAAGTTTTAACTTTCATCCGAAAGTGCACGCACAGTGCCAGCAAAAGCATTTATTAATAGCATATCGACTCCATTTTACTATCCGGACATGAGTTTATTTGGCTTGCCGCAATGGATTTCCCCGCATCTTTTTACGAATAAGCGGTTCCAGGATCTCACAGGCGAAGAAATTGAGCGCCTGAAAACGAACATCAGCCGTTTCAAAGAAGAAAGCCCAGATGTATCCGTAGTAATTCCCGCCTGGAACGAAGAAAACAACATCTACCGCACGCTCTCATCATTGTCAGCCAGCAAGAGTAAATACAAGGTTGAAATTATTGTCATCAATAATAATTCAACCGATGGCACGCAGCATGTTCTGGAAACGCTGGGCGTTCGAACCTATCTTCAAACGGTCCAGGGAACGCCATTCGCGAGACAAATGGGTTTGGAACTGGCACGCGGTAAATATCATCTCTGCGCCGATTCCGATACATTTTACCCGCCCGACTGGATTGATCTGATGGTTGCTCCCATGGTTAAAGATTCGGGAATTACGGGCGTTTATGGCAACTATGCTTTCATTCCGCCTGAAAATCAGGGCCGCTTAGGACTTTGGATCTATGAAAAATTTGCCGGGATTATGATCAGAATACGGAAGAAGAATCGCGAGTATCTGAATGTCTACGGCTTCAATATGGGCTTTGTTACGGAGATCGGCCGCTCCACGGGAGGCTTTAAAGTAAGCGGCTCACGCGTGTATGCCAACATTGTGGGAAGCGATTTCCAAAACGAGGCGGAGGACGGCCGCATGGCATTGAATCTGAAAAAAGCCGGAAATTTGAAAATGGTGACCGATTCCCGCGCAAAGGTTTTCACATCCCCACGCCGGTTACTGGACGATGGCAGCATTACAAATGCCTTCTTTAACCGCGCCAAAAGACAGTTGAAAGGAATGCGTGACTATCTCTCGATGTTTTAGAACTTATGCATATTTTTCCGGATACCACTTTATTAATAACGCATTACAACAGAAGCGAGTCGCTGGAACGGCTTCTGACCAGTTTTGAAGATCTCAACTGCCGCTTCGGCGATATCGTTGTGTCGGATGACGGCAGCAAACCCGAACATCTGGAAAAGATCGCCGGTTTAAAACACCGCTTCAATTTCAACCTCGTTACCACACCCAAAAACAAGGGATTGGGCAACAACATTAACAAGGGCCAGGACGCGGTAAAAACGGCATATACTTTGTATGTCCAGGAAGATTTTCAGCCTTCTGAAATTTTCCCGACCCATTTTGAGGACGCGATCACATTCATGCGAAACGATTCCAAATGGGACATGGTCCGGTTTTACGCCTATTTTGCCTACCCTACCCTGAGGCCGTTTCAAAAAGGATTTTCAGAAATGGTTTACAAATTCTGGGATATGAACCACCTCAAATTTTATTATTACAGCGACCACCCGCATTTGAGGCGCAGCAATTTCCTGGAAAAATTCGGCAGATATCCCGAAGGCATCAAGGGCGATCTGACAGAGTACAAAATGGCTGTCAGCTTTTTGCAAAAAAATGGTAAGGGATTGTTTTTCAATGAATTCACAAAATTGTTTTACCAAAAAAATTCATCTGACGAACCCAGCACAATGGTCCGGGCCGACTGGAAACTAAGCGAAAACCCACTGGTTAAGCTGGCGCGTCTCGGCTATCTGCGTTACCGGTGGTTGAAGAATACACTCGACCTTGTGTTCATGAAGTAACCCTGCTGGAACTGCCTAACGTTATGGAAAAAGAGTATATTTTTAATGGTGTGACCCTGCTCATTACACATTATAACAGGAGCCAATCGCTGGAACAGCTGCTGAGATCATTTGCCGGGCTGCATTGCAAATTTGAGGACATTGTGGTTTCCGATGACGGCAGCAAGTCCGAGCACATTGACTATCTGCATTCGCTGCAAAACCAATTTAATTTCAGACTGATCACGACGCCCCATAACAAAGGACTCGGTAATAACATTAATAAAGGCCAGGACGCGGTTCAGACGCCTTTGACTTTATATGTGCAGGAGGATTTCACCCCCGCCCCCATTTTCCCGGAAAAGTTTCAGCACGCACTGCGGATCATGAAGACTAGACAGGAAATTGATATGGTCCGGTTTTATGCCTATTTCGAATATCCCTATCTAACCAATGAGGATAACGGTTTTTACGACATGGCTTTCAATGTTTGGAAACCGGGTTACAGAAAGTTTTACATGTACAGCGATCATCCGCATTTGCGGCGCACTAGCTTTTTCCAAAAATTTGGCAGATACATTGAAGGACAAAAAGGTGATTTTACGGAGTATACAATGATGATGTCCTTCCTGAAAAAAAAGGGAAAGGCTGTTTTTTATAAAGATTTCACGGGCTTGTTCACACAGAGAAATTCCGAAGTCGAGCCAAGCACTATGAAGCGTGAAAACTGGCGACTGAGCGAGAACTTTTTCCTAACCAACATCAGGCACCTTTACAGGCATTTGAAATTTAATTTTGATTACCTATCCTGACCCGCTTAGTGTCCCAAGCATTCCCAACGATCATTTACAGTGCGCCAATTCATTTAAGTGTATGCCAGCCAATTTTACAAAAGCTACTTTTAGATGGTACTATGCTTGCATATACCTTGGCCTCGCATTGATTTTTGGCTCCCAGTATTTCACGTACAAAAATGTCCGGGACCTTTCTCTCAATAATGAACGCCTCAACAGAACGATCGGCGTCTTGAATCAAACTGCCAATTTCGGGCATGTTACCAAGGATTTCCAGTCCAATATGCGCGGTTATCTGATCACGCAGGATAACAATTTGCTGGCGGACAATTACAACAAAAAGATTGAGCTGATCGGCATCACGGACACGCTGTTTAATCTGGTTAAATACGATGCGGCGCAGACTGTGCGGGTTCGGCAACTGCTGTCGATTTCCAGTAACATTGTTGCTTATTCTCAGGGGATTGTCTCCATTTACAGGACCGTTAGCCGTGACAGTGCTTTTACCAAAATCAGGTTGGGAGAAGGCATCAGGCTCAACAAGGCGCTGACCAACAAGATTAACGAGATCGAATACCACGAAAACCATAACCTGAACCTGCGCCGCATGCTCGTGGCGCGTACACAGGAAAATTCGGTGCTGTTTATCATTGTCACAGGCATTGTAGGTTTATTTCTCACCGTCCTTTCGATCGTGTTTCTGAATCTCGACAAGCGAAAACAGATCCTTTTACAGAATGAAATAAATGAAAAAGAGCGCCTTGTAAGTCAGTATCTGGAAGCGATCCCCGATGGTGTGATGGTGATCAACAAGCAAAGTGAAATTGTTTTTCTGAACCAGTCGGGACGGGAAATATTAGGATTTAAACCTGGAAAGCTGGTCACGCTGGAAGATGAGCTGAGCCAGATCACATTACTCGATCCTACACGCTTTCACGAGCGATTTACACCCGAAACCCTGCCCGTAGCAAGGGGTTTAAACGGAGAAAAACTGGCCGGCAACAAAATCGACCTCATCAAAAACGAAAAGATATATCACCTGGAAACCAATGTGCAACCTGTGATCGGCATTGAAGGCGAAGTTACGAGCGCAATCACCGTTTTCCGGGACATCACCGAACGGGCCAATTACGAAGCCACACTTGAAAAAGCGAGGGCGCTGGCCGAAAAATCGGTGCGGGTTAAGGACATTTTCCTATCCAATGTAAGCCACGAAATCCGCACGCCGCTCAATGCGATCATCGGCTTTACCAACTTGCTGGTTGGCGAAGTGAAGGAACCCAAAAGCATTGAATACGTGGAGTACATCCAGTATGCAGGGCGAAACTTGCTGGAACTGATCAATGACATTCTCGATTTTTCCAAAATCGAAGCTGGCCAGGTGCATCTGGAAAAGACCACCATTTCGTTGCAGGAAGTGGTGGAAGCCGTTTCTGTTATTGCCAAACAAAAGGCCGTTGAAAAAGGAATTTCCTATCAGTATAGTCTGGCGAATGACTTGCCGGCATTTGTGGAAGCGGATAAGCTCAGGCTAACCCAGATTTTGCTTAATGTGTGCGGTAATGCCGTCAAATTCACTGAAAAAGGAGGTGTTGCATTGCATGTCGCGCCCGTCAGGGAGGCCATTAATGGGGTGCAAACCATCCGGATCACCGTCACCGATACGGGCGTTGGAATTGCCAAAGACAAGCTGAATGATGTCTTCAACCGTTTCGTACAGGCCACGGAGAGCACTACGCGTGTTTTTGGCGGAACCGGGCTTGGCCTCAGCATCGTGAAGTCCCTCGTGGGGCTTTTCGAAGGAACATTAAAACTGGAAAGTGAGCTCGGCAGGGGAACAACTTTTTTTATAGATTTTCCTTTCCTGGTGATGGAGGCTCCCGTGGAAACGGCGGCTATTGAAATGGTTATTGACCCAAGGGAATCTATTTCAATGCTGAAAGTGTTGGCTGCTGAGGACAATACATTAAATCAGAAGTTACTACATGCTATATTTGAAAGATTAAAAATTCCACTGAGGATCGTTAACAATGGTCAGGAAGCGTTGGATAAGCTGCGAGAGGAAGAATTTGACATTGTTTTAATGGATATCCAGATGCCCGTCATGGACGGTTACACTGCAATTAAAGAGATTCGCAAGTCCATCTCAAAAACAATCCCGATCATTACAATGACGGCACACGCGATGGTCGGCGAAAAGGAGGAATGCCTCAGCATTGGTGCTAACAGCTACATTTCGAAGCCGTTTAAGGAAAGTGAGTTATTATATACAATTGCATATCTGGGGAATAAAGGCAACTTGGAAACGCCCCCTCCTGCATCACCAATCATAGAAGTAAATCCTCAACAACAGGGCACCATGACAGACAGCATACTTAACCTTGAATACCTGGCGGAAATTACCGGCGGCGATAATGAACTCCGTGGCGAGCTGATCCAGATGTTTGAGAACGACAGCAAGACACAGTTGAATGCCATTGCAGAGTCCTCCGCATCGGGAGATCTCGACAGACTTCGGCAGTCCATTCACAAATTCCGATCTTCCCTTTTTTCCGTGGGAATGCTTTCAACGGCCAACCAGTACAAAGATCTGGAAGCCATTCTCAAACAGGGACAATGGAGCAGTGACCTGTCCCAAAAACTGGTCTTATTAAAAGCGGAATCCGAATTGGGGCTGGTTCAGCTGAAATTGCTGTAATGATAGTTTTTCTTATCGGAACTTGACAGACCAATGGCCTTGTAAATTTCTCCCACGCTGTTCTCCCACGTGTGCGAGCTCGCAAATGCTCTCCGCGCTGTAATCCTGGCTTCTGAATTTTCCGAGAGTGCCTGCTCTATGAGCTTAATGTAATCTTCTTTCGATTTTCCCAGATAAACATGCTCTGAAAAAACACTCATGGCATCGGTGCTGGTTGCGACGGTGGGTTTTCCTACTGCCAGATATTCGTCAATTTTCCGCGGATAATTGCCGATGGTAACCTCATTGAGCAGCTGCGGGTTGATGCAAACGTCAAAAGCATTTATGTAAGCCGGCAATTCGCTGATGTCGCGTGAACCGGTGAATATCACATTCGGCAGCTGATGTAATGTGCTGGTTAAAAACTCATTATCTTCCGGCCCGACCAGCACAATGTTCCATTCCGGCCGCTTTTCAGCAATGTATTGCAGCAGGTCCATATCCAGTCGAATGCTTTGCAATGCGCCAACATACCCAATGCGCGGCCGTGACAAATGGCTCAGATCCGCCGGTTCGGCAGCTTTGTTCCCTGCCAGGAAAATATCCAGATCACAGCCCTGGCCCACATAATAGGAACTGGGATTGAATTTTCGGCAATAATCGGCCAGATACGTGGAATTGGCGACGCAGAGGTCACTTTTAGCGATCAGCTCCGGTTCGAGCAGGTCGCCATGTTTTTTCCAGTAATCCACAGCCCGCATATAATCCCGCGAATAGTATACAGACAACTTGGGCTCGAGCATGTCTTTGAGAAAAAAGCTCCGGAACATATCATTGTCATTGAAATGGATGATATCCTTGAAACCCAGCCTGGTAATTTCCCGTTGAATGCAATCCGCAAAAATCTGGTTATTCCGTTTATTGAAAAAAGCGAAAATTTTATCCGAGGAAATCCAGTTGATCGATTCAATCAGCTCGTCGGGATAGAGCACCCAAAGGTTTTCCTGTATTTTTTCCAGGCCGTCCTGCTTCTTCTTAATCACTTCGCGGCGCTTCAGAACCTTAGGGTCGTTGCTGTTTTTAAACAAACTGGCACGGTCGAGAGGGGAATTTACATACAAGACCCGGTGATGCTTGCTGAATTCGAGCGCAATGTTTTTGCAATTGCTCCCTATTTCTACGTCCCAAGCCTGCTGTCCGGTAATAACGATGTCCATAATAACCTACGTAAAGCTAAAAATCTTCTTGTCTAACTGGTCAAGTATCTCAGGTTGTGAATGCATATCGAACTTTCGTGCGAAAAGCGCAGTCGTATCGAGTAACCTGGCCTGATCCTTCATTGTCAATGTTTCCGGGCTGGCTTTCCCATCTTTCCATTGTATATATCTCAAATTATCATTCATCATCTTATCGCGAAAGTGCGAGTTATACAGAATGGTTTGAAAAATGATTTCGTCCGGGGCCCAGGTGTGTTTAAAGAAGCGTACCACCTCCGGATGCGACTGCAAATAGCTTAATATATGCCTTGCCGCGTCCATAGTTATGCTCAGCCACTGTGATTTCCCGACCGGAATAAGGTTGTCGGGCATGGTCCTGGCGGGAAGCAGCTTATTCATCCATTTTTGAACGAAATATTTTCCCGGAAAACTGTAATTGGTCAGGTGATACTGCGTCAACCGTGGAATCGCTTCTGTCCATTCAGTAGTAACCGACTGAAATCCCATGAAATTCTTTCCATTTTGTTTTTGGAAAAAATCGTGGATCTCATCCGCTCGTTTCAAAGGATAATCCGATCCGCTTAACAGGTTAATGTAACCGATGTCCAGCCCCGAATAAGCGATCGCCGTCAAACCATTAATCGTGGCCTGAACAATGCTATAAGCACCCCAGCCCACCGTCTCACGCTTCTCAACAAAATACACACGTTCTTTTGGCAAAACTCCTTCGAAATCCGCGATAGCCACTTTTTTATCGATGTGCAGGAAAAAATAAGCATCGCTGTGTGCCAGGATTGTGACCAGCCGAGCCACTTGCGCAGGTTGTGAATGAGCCAGTATAAGGTGAGCGATTTTCACTATAATAGTTTGTACGAATATGCGCATAATTTAATATTTTTGTACAAATAATTTTACTTGGCTCCTCAATTTAAATGTCTAAGTCACCGCTTAGGATTCATTCCCTGGACTATTTGCGTGGCCTTGCGGCCCTTGGGATCATGTTTTACCACATGCATTTGCTCAATTTTGGCGAAACCGATGCGTCCTCTCCCCTGGCGGTGATCAAGATCTACGCGGTGGCAATATTCTTCATCCTAAGCGGATTAACGCTATACAAAGTTTACTTCGATTCATTTAATACAAATGGGATCAGGACCTTTTTCATCAAACGCATATTGCGGATCGTTCCGCTTTTATGGCTGGCAACAATCCTGACCTTTTTGCTTTCGGAAGAAAGTTACACATTGAAAAAAATGGCCGTCAACATGCTCGTACTGCCCGGAATTTTGAAACCGGAAATGTTTGTAGCCAATGGTGCGTGGTCAATCGGGAATGAACTCGGATTTTATGTCCTGTTCCCGGTCATACTGCTCTTAACGCAGCGCAATGTGAATTATCTGATCCTTCTGCTGATCGCTTTCCTGATTCCGTTCTTTTACTTCACTTACATTGTTCTGGACCCTGCTTCCACGTTGGGCGCGCAATGGAGCAAATATGTGAGTCCTTTAAACCAGTTTGTCTTTTTTCTGGTGGGAATGGGGTTGGGCGCACTCAGAAAGCCGCATCCGGCGCTGGTGAAGTTTGCTCCTTACTTCGCAAGTGTAGTTGTTATCGCGCTTTTTACTTACCCTGTGCAGGGCGAGCCGATCCAACTCGCTGCGGGCAACAACCGCATTGTCTTTTCGGCACTAACAACCTTGCTTTGTTACCTGATCTATATCGCAGATTTCTCGTTCCTGCCCGCTTCTGTGCAATGGGGACTTTCCACATTGGGTGAAATCAGTTATTCGGTTTATCTGATCCACCCCATTGTGTTTGTTTTAACCAGAATAGCTTTGGGTAACATTGCGGTTTCTCAGCCCTATCTGCTCATTGGAATCACGATAACAGCATCACTGATCGTAAGCTATTTCCTTTATCAATACTTCGAAAAATACTTCATGGGGCTGGCCAAACATTTCAAAAAGCCGGTTGCCACAGCGGCTGTGCTTGTCAAATAGCTCCCAGCGGAGCTTCCGGCCGGGCTTCCAGCTTTGCGTTACGAGCTTGCTCCTTATCATCAATGATCCTGGTAATGTTGATAATGGCCACAGCGAGATAGAAATAGATGTTTGAAGGAAACTGAACCAGCGCTTCCTGGGGATAATTGCCAATGTTATAGGCAAATACAATGAGCAGCATGGCCATACAATAGGTTTTCAGTTCGGGATTTCGGATGAAGAAATAGTTGTTGATGCCCTCTCTCAAAATAAAGAACATCAGCAGGCAAAATATCGCCAGGCCGATCCAGCCCAGTTCCACCGCAATCCGCACATAACCACTATCCGGCGGGAAATTGGCGAGATAGGACTGAGGTGCAAAACGCTGTCCCCAGGCGCCCGTCGCACCCAGGCCGCCGCCCATGGGGTGGGATAAAATATAAGGCTGGATCCTTTTCTGGTTGTTCTTGCGTGCCTGAAAGGAAATGTCTTCGTTAGGTTTGAATGCAGTTTGAAAGCGGACAATGTTGGAGTTGGTCGTAGGGACCATAATCAAAAATAGTATTCCTACACCTGCAATGGCTGTTCCGATGAGCACTTGCCTGTTGAATTTTAAAATGACAAACAAAACCATTGCTGCCGGAAGCAACACATATGCGCCCCTGGTCCCCGAGAAAAGCATGGCAGTGAACATGATCACGGTAAGCGACGCCAACACCACTTTCTTCCACCGTTCCTTTACATACGATAGCAATGCAATGCACAAAATACTGCTGACCACCATATTATAGGAAAAAGCCACGGGATCTGAGAAGATCGAAAATTTACGCCAGTGCCCGGAAATGAAAAGCAGCTCTTTAATGTTCGGATCTGAGTATAGCCAGGCTTCCTCAGCGGCTGAAAAACCGATAAATTCCTGTTTGAATGCATACAAGGCGGCAAATGTTGACAGACCGATCCACATTTTTAACAGAAAGCGGATTTGCTGCACCGTCCTGATCTGATACATGAACACGAAATACGTAAGCATCACAATCGCCACTGCCCTGATCGTGTAAACCCATGCCAACCGCGATTCGGCAACCGGATTGGCTACTTCGGTAATGTTATACAAAATCCAGATCAGGATCATCGTCCCGATCGGCCCCTTGAACATCGTCCAGTTTGGATCGCGTTTCTGGCGAATGAAAAAGCCCAGAATGAGCAATCCCTGAATCCCGTCCATGACCGTTCCAAGTGGGAAATCAATGCCTAGCCTGCCCACGAAAAAGAGCAGATACGCGAGCATCAGCAGCACCGTAATTCCAAATTGCGGGAAAACCACAATGGCATACACAAATGGTGGCCCGATCATTAACACAATGATCAAGGCGCCGGCAATGATGCCCTGGTAAGCTATTAATGCGCCTAACCCGGCCGAAAGCAAAAGAAGGATGAGCAACCCGGTCGTGTTGCTCAGCTTATCCACCAAAAGCAACTTGCGAAGCTTACCTTTAAAGGTTTGCTCAACCGCATTGCTATTGGAAATAAAAAGTTGTAAATCCTTCTCCATTAAAAGAATAAGATTTTAAAGAAAAAAATGAATGCGCTCACCAGGGCCAGCAGCAAGGCGACCTGCCGCGTCTTTTTTTGCATCGGCGTGAGATGGTCGAATGTCTGCTTTTTTCTCTGCTCTGTCTTAACCGGATAAGTTTTCATCATGCAGGAGGCTATATCTGTTTAGGGTCTGTCTGGCTACTTCGTGTGGCCACAGAGATTTGGTTGGCCTTCCTGGCATTGAGCAACGCGAGGAGCTGAAAAGAAATGAATTTCGGGATGTTAACCAACGATTGATAGATCCTGGAATCCGTATGCGAGCTTTTTAGCGAAATATAAAAACCTGTTACAAAAACACACAGCCCCACAAACCACATAAAGGCAACAGGAATGGAAATAAACAGGTTAATCAACATAAAGAAAACGGACAGGATCAGAAATATGAACAATGGCGGCCTGAGCAGCACAAGTCCGAAAAGGGCCTGGTTCCAGTTGAAGCTGGTTAAGCCACTGAAAAATATCTTAAATCCCAGTGCAAAATATTTAAACCAGGTGTTGATCCAGCGCGCCCGCTGCTTCACAAGCTGATCGCTTCCCGTGGTTTTTTCATCGTACACAATGGCTTTCTCTGCGAATGCAATCCGGTATTTTCTGCTGACGATGCCATCTTGGAGCACCTTATCAAAACCCGCTCCGGTAACGTCCAGATGCCCCAGACATTCTTTGTAAAGCGCCGTCGTAAATGCCATTCCCGAGCCCGCCAATGTTGCCGAAGAGCCTGCACCGAAAAGCACTTTCCCATCATAAAAATGATAATAAATATCCCTGGCCGCATCCAGACAAGCATAAGTACTGTCCAGGTTCTTGGCTTCCCGGACGCCCTGAACTGCCTGAAAACCGGCTTTGAAATAAACATTCAGTTCGTTTAAATATTGAGGGTCTGTCAGGTTATCGCTATCGATAATGGTCAGATGTGAATGGGGTCTAATAAAATGACGGATGGCGTAAAAGTGCGAGCGGGTGTTACTGCCCAAGGTTTGCTCCGGCCTGAGCAACGAAACCCTGTCTGCCGGGAAATGGAGCCCGGTAATGTCGCATTTATCTGCGACCACATAAATATGAAAGCGCTGATAATCCAGTTCCAGCAGCGAGCTTACCACCGCTGGAAGCTGTTGCGTATATTCGTATGCTGTAACAATAATGGCATAATCCGGATGTTCGGGAGCCACCGCATGTGCCGGCGCCAGCTTGTCCTTACCGCGAATACTGTAAATAATAAGCAGCACAACCGGAAACACCAGGTTATACCAGATCAGGAATTGAATGAGTAACCAAACCGCTTCGACTATTTTCATACTTCCACCGGTTTTCCGATCTTCCCAGCTTGCTCAGGAATGTCCTCTGTGTTGGTAAGCACCCAGCCGGAGAATTTGTCTTCCAGATTATTGAGATATTGGATTTTAGACTGATCATCATCCGAAATAGATCTTCCGGCTGCAAAAACGGCCACCACACGGTCCGAGAATGTGATCCATTCCTTCGCCTTGTTCATGGCTGTGAGCGAATCCGTTTCCACCAAAATAATGTCAAAATGCGTTTTCAGCACTTGCAGCCGATCACCAACCGATTTTTCATCGGCCAGTTCGAGCAGGGAAATGTCGCCTCCCTTATTGCCCAGAATGCTGATTTGCCCCGCTTTGGCCTCGATGATGCTGCTACTGTTCACAAAGTTCTCGATCAGACTCGTATCGGGGTTCAGCTTGGAAATGTCCGGCTGGCCGAAATTCCCGTCAATGATCAGCACCGACTTGTTTATTTTGGAGAACGCCCAGGCAAGCGCTACGACAAAAGAAGTTTTGCCAACGCCATACGACAAGCTTGTAACCGCAATGATCTTCGGATCATCAATCTCATTATCAAGCTCATAACGGATCGAGCGAACCAGATTTTTGTAAAGCCTGATCGACTTATCGTCCGAAGCATTCATGCCCGAAAGGCTCAGGTTTGAGCCTTTGTCCAATGCATTGAGATAGCCCAACACGGGCCTTTCGGTAGCATTGGCCAGTTGCAATGGATAGCGGATGGATTTATCAATGTAGAACAAAATGAAGAACACAAACACGCAGAATGTGAAGCTGATAACACCCGAAAGCACAACCAGCACCATTTTCTTGGAAGCCTGCACTTCACCCGGCATCGCCCTTTCGATCAGACGCAGGTAAACCGGGAAGCTGAATTCCAGGCTCGCCTCATTATAGCGTTGCAGCGCCTCAATGTATTCTTTACTGGCAATGTCAATTGAGGTTTCATATTCCTGGATCGTCGCCTCATTCGGCACGAGTCCGTCGAATTTGCGGTTCAACCGGTTTAATTCACCTTGTATTGAAGCAACGCTGTTTTTAGCCAGTTCCAGCGAAATTTCCATTTGCAATTTCTGCGTCACCAGATCCTGTTTCAGCGCCATCGGGTTGTAAGCATACTTGTCCGTGGCTTCGTCAATTTCCTCGGTTAATTGGGTCCTCAATGAGTCCAGGCTGAATTTCAGGCGCTGATCAAAATTACTGAGCACATATCGCTCGTTCAGTGCTCTCAGGTTGCTTTTTGAAGCAATGATCTTCTGATTGATGCCGGTTAGCGCGCTTTCAAAATATTTCCGTTCGGTCGGGTCAAATTTCTTGTCAATGTTATTGATAGCCGCACCCAAAGCAACGATATCCTTTTGCGCCACCTCTCTTCTCGTCTCATAATCAGCCATTTGACCGTAAATACTTTTAGCCTGCTCATTCAGGTTCAGAACACGGTTCTGAATTTTGAAATTCCTGAGCGTGTTCATGCGGGTGTTCAATGCGCTGAGTTTTTGCAGCATGAAGTTTTGCAGGAAGTCAATTGTCTTCTTATTGTTTCCAACCACGCGGGACGAGTTATCGGAAATGAACTCCTCACTCAGCGTATTGATCACATATGCTGCCAGGTCCGGATTTTCGGCCTCAAATTCAATGTCGATATAATCGCCTACGCCTGTGCGGTAAATGATGAGCTTTTCACGCAGCGCATTGGCGCCGTAACCCATATCTACAATAATGTTGTTCAGGTAATTTTCATAAGGTTTGGACAAAAATAGCTCCTCGCGGTTTTTGTATTTCTGCGTAATCAGGGCAATGGCTTTACTTTTATCAGCCTTGCTCATGGATTCCAATTCTTTCACCGGTTCACGCCAGGTCGAGTCCTTCAAACCTTTCAAATCATTCAGGATCAATCGGTAAGATACCTGATCTATGGTCCTTTTCAGACGCAGCACCTGGATCAGGCTCTCAAACTTGCGCGCGATCTGCTGGTCCTGTTCGTCTTTTGCCTTGGTAACAACCTGGTCCGTCTTGTCTACGAGGCCCGTTGCAATGCGTGCGTGTGATTCAAATGTGTCGGGCAGGCGCCGGACGAGGAAATAGCAAAGGATCACGGTGATCAGCGGAACCAGGATCAACGTGATCTTATTGCGTTGCAATAATTTCAAAAATTGTACAAACTCGCTCATTTTATATCTTCTAATTTTTGTCCCAACAATTCTTCCAGACTGCTTTTTGCTATCAAAATCTCACTTTCTGCATTCAGCAGGTTTTGGTAGTGGTCCGTCTGCATAACGAGTATCTGATTATATTTTTCCAATGTTTCCTGCCCCATTTCAAAGCGTTTTTTGACATTGGCAACCATACTTTCCACGTCCAGTACTGCATTGGAGCGCACTTTAAAAACCGCTCGTTTCTGGATCAGGGTGAAATACCGTTTCTTCACTTCCGAAACCATATTCAGGTCAAAAGCTTCCTTATCATGCTGCATAACCGAAAGCTCCCCTTTGGCCTGTTTGATCAGGCTCGGCTTTTGTAAAATGGCGCCAATATTTACGAAGAACCCCAGCTGGTAACCGCTTAGTAATGTGGGAGAAATGGTGGCTGTGTTGTTGTTTGGGCTATATAGATAAGAGAAATTGAAAATGTCAAAATACGAAAGCTTCGCTTTTTTGATCGCGTATTCAGCTACCGTAACCCGGTCGTCGTACATCTTGATCTTTGGGTAGTTAGCCCTGGTAATTGTGATTAATTTTTCGAGATAAGCATAGTCTACATCTTTGCTCAAAGACTCCTGGGCGTGTGTTGTGAGGGTGATCAAAAACAAGGGAATTAAAAACACTGCGTATCTCATCGGCATTATTTTTTAAAAAATAGTTTATTTAAAATGAGTTTTGCTTGATTTTGTAGTTATAGGAAATACATTTGAATAAAATTACTTCTACTTCTCTCTGCCCAACCCGAATGGCTTTTTCAGACCAAATCAAGAGCAATCCACGTTTAAAAAAATTCTTTCACTGGCTTCTTATTCCAACTAATCAGGCTCGTCCGAGGCTTTGGGTGAGGGTGATATTAAACCGGTTTTATCATCAAAGAGGAAAAAACGTGATTATAAGGAGCTGGGTCAGAATGGATGTGCTTCCATTCAATCCTTTCTCAATCGGGGACAATTCCATGATTGAAGACTTTACTACGGTTAATAATGGTGTGGGGGAAGTCAGGATTGGCAATAATTCGCTGATTGGCCTGGGCAATGTGATCATTGGCCCGATAACGGTTGGTAACAATGTCATTCTCGCACAGAACATCGTGGCAAGCGGACTGAACCATAATTACACTGACATTAAGCAACCGATTCACCAGCAAGGCGTTAGCGTTGCGCCCATTGTCATTGAAGACGACTGCTGGATTGGTGCCAACACCGTGATCACTGCCGGGGTTACCATTGGAAAACACTGCGTAATTGCCGCAGGGGCCGTTGTCACCAAAAATATCCCTCCCTACTCTGTCGCTGTCGGCAACCCTGCGAGGGTTATCAAACAGTATGACGGGTCGCGCAATGAATGGATCAAAACCATTTAACATAAGCGTGTAAAAGTAATTTCGATAGTTTTAAAGATAGGGAGGGTTAAACGTTTTCTGATTGCAAGAGGGCCGGGAACGTCTTTAAAATGATCTGCATATCCATTTTGAAGGAAAATTCCTTCGCATAAGTAATGTCCAGCTGCGTTCTTTCCTCTTCGGACATATCCGCTTTTCCTTTTCCGCGTTTGGTCACCTGCCACAGGCCAGTAAGTCCGGCCGGACCCGCAAAACGAAGGATTTTGTCATCAGTAGTCATTTTTTCAGCCTCGTAAAGGGGCAGCGGGCGGTTGCCCACCAGCGACATATCGCCTTTGAGGATGTTGATCAACTGTGGCAATTCGTCCAGACTGCTGTTTCTCAAAAACTGTCCGAAACGCGTGATCCGTGGGTCATTCTGGAATTTCATGAACGCCGCCTTCTGGTCTTTCTGAAAATGGTACAGCTTTTCGCAAATCTCCTTTCCATCGTGGAACAGCAGGCTCTTACACTGGTTTCCAACCAGACATTCGTCGCACAAACCATTGCTTTCGATCTGGTTTACGGGCTCGGTGCTCTTATTATACATGCTCAATGCAGCCATTTTTCGGATAAGCTGGTCGGCATCCGTGCGCATTGTGCGGAATTTGTAGAGGTCAAAAATCTTGTAGCCGCTCCCTACCCTTTTGGATTTGTAAAAAACAGGTCCTTTTGAGTCCAGGCGGATCAGCAGTGCCACCAGCAAAAAAACCGGGAGTAACAGGATCACGGCGCCGCCCGTCGTAATGATGTCGATCGCCCGTTTCCAAATGGGTGTGCGGGTGTTTTGAGAACTGATTTTTTCCGAAGCTTTGCTGGCGACATACCATTGCCGTTTTTTGAAATAGCGGATGCGGGTAATAAGGTCACCGTCGTCAAACCGGACCGAGAAAATGTCATCAGCGTGATGCTTCCGGGCCATTTCTATGGCTTCGGGGCTCAGGTTATTTACCATCAGCACAAAAGGAATGTTGCCAAATCCGGCCGTATTGCGGATTGTGTCAAGCAGTTCCAGGCCGCCGCTTTCTGAATGGGCCAGGATAATGTCGGCGGGGAAATTCTCTTCAAGGGCGCGGAGAACCCCTTCTTTGGAGTCGAAATATTCGACCTGCAGCGAGTCGGCATACTGCTCCGAAAAGTGCAGATATTGTTCCAGATCTTTGTTCAGATAAATAACCCTGAACAACGCGACATAGGATTTTGGCTCAACAACCATTCCCGCGGACGTGCTTGTCAATTCCATATTGATTTGCTGATTAAGAGTAGCGTTTACTTCGGCGAAGGATTGCATTGATCTTGGCGTGAACTTCCATCGGATTGAATGGTTTTACCATAAAATCGTCTGCACCCAGGTTCAGGCATTGGATACGTTCACTGCTTTCGTCAGATCCGGAAAGGATGATCACGGGAATGTCAGCATACAAGTTACTGGCCTTTGCAACCTTTAAAAACTCTTTTCCGCTCAAATTGGGCATATGCAAATCTGCAATGATCAGGTCAGCCTGATTACCTTCTTCGAGCCAAAGCATGCCTTCGGATCCGTCACTTTTAATTACAACATTAAAGTCCTTTTTTAGAAAATGCTCCAATATCTTGGTGATACTTGGCTCATCGTCTATAATCAAGAGATTTCTTCTACTGCTCATAGGTTGAGTAAAAAATATTCAAATTATCTGGTGCTTGTTTGATGTTACCATTTGGAGATTTCACCTGGTTTGAGCTGGTTGCGTCCGCCACATTTCGAAATAACAACCAATTCTTACGTAGAATTAGTAATAATACTGCCGATAACAAAATCTATCCGGAAATTTTATCCGAAAGATCCTGTTTCTACGGTATCAAATCTAAAAAAACATGGATGATTGGTTGTATGGTTTGATTTAACAGAAATTATTATAACGGGTATATGTATGAAGGGGAGTGATGTATGCGTAGTAAAATTATATACAACTATCCAGATTGCAAAAAATTAACATTCTATTTTGAAAAAAAATACAAATTACTTCTACGGAGTAATTTTGTAACCGGTTGTATTGCGCGGAATTACTTAAATCCCTGGATAATTATATCCTGCGGATTTCTATAAAGTGTTCAGATACAACGGTTCGGGGAAATTACGCCGGGGAAGCTGGTTTACTTTCTGAATTGTAATGTAACCGAAACGGGAGTGCGTACGGTGGAGCCATGCTGCTTGACCGGAACCCATTGCGGGCCTTCTCTCACGATGCGGATCCCTTCTGAATGTAATTGCTTTTTACCTTCGGCAGTAAAGTCGGTCAATGTGCCGTCTGCATTTACATAGAAGCTTACCGTCACTTCTCCCTTGCGCCTGGCGGCGCCGCTTTGCTTTTCCAGATAAACACGATACGCGTCCCATCCCATTAATGGACTGGCTGTCAGCTTAGTAAGGGAATTTGTCACATCCGGTAACGCCGCCAGACCTCGGGCCGAAGTCTCCTCGGCTACAACGGTATGGCTCCTTTTGTGCTTGGGTTCTTCGCGTAAGCGACTGGCTGCGGCAGCGGGTGGCTGCGTACGGGCTGTGTTGGCAAACGCCTGCTTCTCCGCAGGCGCGGAAGCGGGAACATTTACCTGATCATCACTATTTGTGACGGCCAAATCTGTTTCAGTCTGTTGGGCAGGAACTTCAATGACAAGTTCAGGTTCCTGAGCTCGCTGCGTCGCTGGCTTCGTGCGCGGAGTTGTTTTTTTAACAGGCAATGCTGTTTCCAGATTCGTTTCGGGAGCGGATTGAGGTTTGGTTTCAGGCTTAATCAAAGGCCTTTCCACTAGATTTTGTCCAGTTTCCGTGATGTCACCTTTTTGTGGATTGGAAACAAATACAAGCCAGAGTGTACCCATAGTGATTACCAGCGAAGCAGCAGCTCCGTAGGCCCATATCGGAATTGTCCTTTTTCGATTGCCCTTGATCCGTTTTCCTAAATTCCGGTTCAGGGCATTTTTAATGCTGGCAAAGTCGGCGTTGTTTCGTTGCATGGCAAGAAATCCCTCATACGCTTCCGCGAGCATAGGATCTTCCAACATCTGCTTTTCCAGCAAATGTTGCTCCCTGAGCGACATTTCACCACTTTGATAGCGGCGAAAGTCCTCAAATCCAACCCTATCTGACCTATTTTCTGCCATTTTTTTCTATGCAAATTTTCAGGTTCCGCTTGCCATTCTGGATATAGCTTTTCACTTTACTGAGATCAAAACCCGTATCTTCACTAATTTCCCGGTAACATTTCTCCTGCATATAGAACAGTTGTATCGCCGTTCTTTGCTCTTTTTGTAATGTTCCCAAACACATTTCCAGGGCATCGAATTGTTTTTCATCGAAAAGCGACTCTTCGGGTCCATCGGAGATCAGAAACGTTTCACTTTCCTCATTGTCGATGTCATCTGCCGTCACAAATGCCTTTTTCGCGCGAAGCTGCATCAAACAATAATTGCGGCAAACGCTGTGCAGCCAGCTTTTGAAATGCTCCACTTCATGTGTTTTCAACTCTAAGACCAGTTTTTCAAAAATCTGCATTACGGCGTCCTTACCCGCGTCCTCGTCCTGCAAATATTTGTAACACAGCGCAAAGACCATTTCCATATAAGGTTCATAGAGCGCACCCAACACGCCAACATCCCCGGAGCTGCGATACGCCGTGAGTTGCTGCGCTTCTGAAAGCGGTGCCACTGTATTTCCCCTGAATATTTTTAAAAACCTCACATGCGCCGGCTTAAAAACATGATTACCTCTATGTGTCAACCATTAGATGCAGCTTTTTTGAAATTCCATAAAAAAGTCAGAAAAAATCTATGGAATCTGAATGCGGCTTGCATCCTGTCAATAAACAAAAAATCTATTAACCATGAAAAGTAAAATTGCATTGCTCCTCTTTTTCGCCCTGACGGCTTTTACATTGCTGCAGAACCGGAAAATCTCCGGTGTTGTAAAAGATGAAAATCAAAAACCGCTTGCTAATGTGATTGTTATGGTGAAAAACACCATAATATCCGCCAAAACGGATTCGCTGGGAAGATACACGATCCAGGTTCCTGATTACGCAAAAACGCTGATCTTCTCGATGCCCCATTATGCAGCCAAAGAAGTGAGGTTAGGCACCGCTAACACATTGAATGTGACATTAGCCATCAGCCGCATTGACTTGACAGACGCGCTGAGCGAAAGTAATCAGGTCCATCGAAAAGTTTCCGGCAGTTACGTGCAAATGGAATCGGCCGCGCAGACTTTTATGGCGCCTATGCCCCGGCACCAGCCTCTGGAAACCGAAAATTACAATCCGATTAATGAAAATGGCTTCCAGTTTGCGTCCCAAACGCCTGTCACAACATTCTCCGTTGATGTGGACCGGGCATCTTACAGCAACACGCGCCGGTTTTTAAATTCAGGACAAATGCCTCCCGTGGATGCGGTCAGAATTGAGGAAATGATCAACTATTTTGATTATGATTATACAGAGCCATCAGGCGAGCACCCCATCGCCGTATCCGGTGAAATGACAGACTCTCCCTGGAATCCGGGACTAAAACTGCTGCACATTGGCTTGCAGGCGAAAACCGTCCCGACCAAAAATTTGCCCGCCTCGAACCTGGTTTTCCTGATCGACGTCTCTGGCTCCATGTCCGACCAGAATAAGCTTCCTCTTTTAAAACAAGCTTTCAAACTCCTCGTTGACCAGCTTCGTCCTCAGGATAAAATTTCCATTGTCGTGTACGCTGGCGCTGCGGGTGAGATTTTAAAACCCACATCCGGCAGTGAAAAAATGACTATTAAGGAAGCGCTTGACGGGCTCGAAGCAGGCGGTTCGACGGCTGGCGGTGCGGGGATTGAACTGGCTTATAAGCTCGCGAAAGATAACTTCATGAAAGACGGAAACAACCGCGTAATTCTGGCAACCGACGGCGATTTCAATGTTGGGATTTCAAGCGAAGGCGAATTGCAGCGACTAATTGAAGAAAAGCGAAAAGAGGGTATTTTCCTAAGCATTATGGGATTTGGGATGGGAAATTACAAAGACAGCCACATTGAAACGCTTGCCGATAAAGGCAATGGCAACTATGCTTACATTGATAACATTCAGGAAGCGAGGAAAGAATTTGTTCAGGAATTCGGCGGAACACTTTTCACGATCGCCAAGGATGTTAAAGTCCAGATTGAATTCAACCCGCGGCATGTACAGGCTTACCGGTTAATAGGTTACGAAAATCGCGCGCTCAAAAACGAGGAGTTTCGTGACGATAAAAAAGATGCAGGTGAAATGGGCTCGGGACACTCGGTTACCGCGCTGTACGAAATTGTTCCTGCAGGTGCCAACAGCTCCTATCTGTCAAAAAATGATGCATTGAAATATCAAAAAACAGATGCGTCGGACCTTGGGAAAACAGACGAAATGCTGACATTAAAAATCCGTTACAAAAAGCCGGATTCAGTCAAGAGCATTTTGTTTGACATGCCTATTAAAAACACCTCCAAACCACTTGCAGACTGTTCAGAAAATCTCCGCTTTGCGAGCGCAGTGGCAGAGTTCGGGTTATTGCTTCGTAACTCGGAATTTAAAGGCAAAGCCAGTTACCGGGAAGTTGTTGCGCGGGCCAAAACGGCATTTGGTAAAGACGAAGAAGGTTACCGCTCAGAATTTGTGCAACTTGTTAAAACTGCGGAGACATTGGATAACAGAAAAGAAACAGCACAAAAAGATTAGAATAAAACATGGCATCAAGACGCACTTAATGCCATGTTGATCAGGCGCTTTCCTTCATCACTATAATGTAAGGAAAGCGCCTGGTTTCTGCCGGGGTCACTCATTTTGGCCCACGTTTTTTGTAAAATGATGATCATTTTTTCCTCACTTGTTTTGGCAATGAGGTCATCAAATTGATATTCCAAAAACACCAGACAAAGCGCATTCTCCATAGTTTGCACTTCATCATCCGCTTTTATTTTTTGTTTGCGGATAATTTGCTGTACCCGCTCAATGGTCTCTGCATCGTACCCGACAGATTCCATTATTTCGGCGGCTTTTGAGGCGTGAAATTTAGACAGGTCCGTTCTCCATTTGAGATAACCTACCCTGCCTTCCTCGTAAGTATTCCGGGCAATTTCCCAGCGCCCGATATGCTGTGCCCTTGATGCCAGCAATAAGCTCTCGCTTGCCTCGGGAGCAAGTTTTGTAACCCATTCATGCAGTTTTATGGCATAAAAATATTCAGCCGGATATTCTGTCCCCTCATGGACTAAATGTTCAGGCGAATTGCGGTTATAGGCGTCAAAAAGCGCGAAGGCTTTTTCAAGATTCTTCATTTCCGGTGTTTTGCGAATGTGGGTTTACTTTACAGCTTTGAATTTAAGGGATATGCTGGTCATCCGGGGATAGTCGTATGCAGTGCTTTGTGTTTTCATGGTAAAAAATTCGCTGCTAACATCCTTCGGATCAATCGTCCATTCGCCTCCTTTGACGGCTGCATCTGCCGCGCCAACTGTCAGATTTTTATCAGTTTGCTTCCATTTAAGATCAAATGGCTTGCTATCCCCTTTAAAAACGCCCGAAAATGTGCCGTCTTTCCGAAGCTCAACCGTTTCCATATATCGCTCAAAATCAATCCCGCCAAACTGCTGCGTCATTTTCCCATCCTTAAAAGTCACCGCATCATTTACAGCAATCTCATCAATTTTCCATTGTTTCACCACTGTCAGCAAAGCAGCCGCATCCGCCGGACTGTCAGCCGCATTCTTGCAGGCAGTTAATTGGATCAGAGAAACACTGAACAGGATCAATAACGCGGCTTTTTTTACAAGCATAGGAACATTCAAATTTGCTGTATTTTCACAAATATAACCACATCCAAACATTCACAATCATTTTATGCAACCTCTAATCACGGTTGCAGAGGGTTGTCAGGTTCAAAAGAAACTGTTGGGCCTCATGCGTAACCTGTCCCGGTTTCAGTCGCCATGACCAGTTATTTTCATTCGAGCCCGGAATGTTCATGATCGTCGTCTCATCCAGTTTAAGCACATCCTGCATGGGAAGAATGGCCACTTTGGCAACGGACGAGAAAGTAAGCCGCGCCATCACCTCACAGATGTTGTCCTCATCCACCTCATGGCCGACATATTTCTCAATCAAAGCCTTCATCTCCCCGTCCTTCGAGCTCCTGAACCAGCCCAATGTAGTATTGTTGTCATGCGTGCCGGTGTAGGCGTAGAAATTGGCATTGAAGTTATGCGGAATATGATCCGACTGGGCCATGTTTTCATCAAAAGCAAACTGCAAAACCTTCATTCCGGGCAATGCGAATTTGTCCCTTAATTTATAAACGCCCGGACTCATTTCGCCCAGATCCTCGGCCACAAAAGGAAGCCCGCCCAATGCCGTTTCTATTTTTGTAAAAAATTCAGCATCCGGGCCCAGCTTCCATTCGCCGTTTACTGCCGTTTTTTCACCACCGGCTACTTCCCAGTAGTCGGTAAATGCCCGGAAGTGGTCCAGCCGGACAACGTCGAAAAGCTCAATATTTTTTTCCAGCCGCTGTATCCACCATTTATAATCCTGTTTTTTAAGTACATCCCAGTCGAAAACTGGCATTCCCCAAAGTTGTCCATCATCCGAAAAAGCATCAGGAGGAACGCCGGCAATGCCGGTAATTTTGCCTTCTTCATCCACACAGAAGAACTCAGGATTGGCCCAAACATCCGCAGAATCGTAGCTCACGTAAAATGGAATGTCCCCTAACAGCTTAATTTCAAGGCCATTGCAGTAAGATTTTAAATCTTTCCATTGCTTGTCAAATATGTATTGCTGCCATTTGATAAATTGCAATTTTTCAGATTCAATCTCTTGCAATGCGTTTTCGTCCCGTTTTCTGAACTGCTCCGGCCAGGTATACCAGGGCTTACCATCGTGCTTTTGTTTGAGGGCAATGTATATGGCGAAGTCATCCAGCCAAGCCTGGTTTTTTTCACAAAACGCTTCAAATTCCGCATTGGAAGCGGAATCGTTCAGGGAAAGAAACTTTTCAAAAGCTTCCTTCAAAAGATCATTCTTCAATTTTTCTGCTTGCTCATAATCCGTTCTGCCGGTTTGCGGAAGCATATAGTCATTCAGCTTTTCCTTCTCCAGAAGCCCGTCCTTTGCCAGTACTTCAGGGCTGATCAGCAACGGATTTCCAGCACGGCTGGACAATGCGCTATACGGAGAATTGGACTGAGCAGCCTCTATTGGATTCAAGGGCAGTATTTGCCATAACTTCTGACTGCTTTTTGAGAGAAAATCGGCGAAAGCAAAAGCTTCCGGGCCCATATCCCCTATTCCAAAAGGCGACGCCAGCGATGTAATGTGCAATAAAACCCCTGCCTTACGCTCATTATCAGGCTTTTTTCCTTTTAAAACCGCAACAGGAAGACTTTTGAAAATTAATCCGGGCGTTAATTTGCCCTCATATTCAGCTTCCTCTCCCGTCAGCATTTCCGTCCAGGCGGTGTCCATATTATCGGGCAGCACAACGGATGTATCTTTCCAGTCCAGATCGAAAAACGCCTTTCCTTGTTCCTTACAAAGCATTGCACTGTGTAAAGGGACGGCTACGATGATATATTCTCTTTTGTATTTCCGGGCAAAAGCCAGGATATGTTCTTTGTAGGCTCCACGGACTTTCAAAGGCACATAATCACCTTCCGAAAACAGCACCGGATTCAATTTTCTCAGATTATAAAGCTGGTGTGTGAGCCATAGTTTGATCTGTCCGGAATTCCGCGATTCCCAGAGTTTTTCGGCCAGTCTTTCCGTATCATAATCCTCAAATTCGTGCAGCCAGTTTTCACGTTTTTCGTAGTCAAATGGCCTTCTGTTATCAGGGTCAACCAAGCTCAGGTCCCAGAGTTCGGTTCCCTGGTAAACATCGGGGACACCGGGGCATGTAAATTTCAACAAAACCTGTGCAAGCGAATTGACGATTCCCGCATCCGAAATGGTTTTTAAATATTCCTGGAAATTAGCAAAGAACGGCAAGTTGGGATCGAGCAGTTTAAGGGCGAATTCCTCCGTGCTTTTTTCGTAAACTTCATTCGGTTCTGCCCAGGTTGTATCCGTTTTAGCCTCACGCAGCGCTTTTTTTAAATAATCCCCTAGCCGCTCCGCGAAATCACTTGCGTCTTCACCGGGCATTGGATACGCTCCTATTAATGTTTGGTAAATCAGATACTCATCATTGTCAGTTGGTCCGTCCGGTTTTTTAATCGATGAATTCAATGTACGCCATTCGTTTACTCTGGCAATCCATTCCTCCGGCAGATCCGTTAGCACATTCAGGCGTGCCCGCACATCTTCGCCTCTTTTTGTATCGTGCGTAGAAGTTGTGTTTAATGAAAGCGGCCATTCTTTCTGGCGTAAACGCATTTTATGATGAAATTCTTTGACCGGCATACCAAACCGGTCCGGAAAATCACCCACATCATTGTGCCCAACGAAGCGATTATAAGTATACATTAATGTATCCTCGCCGCCTTTCGCCATCAACGGTCCCGTAAACTGCATCCAGCGCTGATAAAATTCCAATGCTTTGGCATTATAGGCTTCGTCACCGCCATTGGTTTTTTCAAGAATCGCCTGTTCCAGCAATTCAATAGCACTTTCAAGACCATTATGATGCGACATAATGTCTTCAAATACAGCTTTGACCTCCCTGGTTTCCGTTTCGGATAATGGCATTTGATTACCATAATATCTGTAAATCGGACAGTGGATCAGAAATTCGCCGATCACCTTCTTCACATTTTCTTTGCCAACGGCTTCAAGATTTTCGAGGTCGACAAGTTCCAGGTCGGTAAAAAGCTGGTAAAGATTATCGAGCTCCCCTCCCATGTGATTATTGAGAATTCCCGATTTCTTTTCCAACAATTGCTCACGGATTGGATCTTTGCTGTCCGTTATGTCCTGATAGAATGTCGAGAAAACATCTTCCGCAGCTGAATTGGTGAAGACATTGTTCACATCGGCTAGAAATTCGTAACCCGATGTGCCCTCAATCGGCCATTCAGCAGGCATTGACTCACTTTTTTCTAATATTTTTTCAACAATGAGATACGTTTCCGGTCCTGAAAGCTCGCGCAGCTTTTCCAAATAAGCCGCAGGGTCGTAAAGTCCGTCAATATGGTCTACCCGAAGTCCCTGAAAAATGCCCTCGTCCACAAGCACTTTGATCAATTGATGATATTTATCAAAAACTGCGTCATAATGCATATTAAGACAAATGAGGCCGTTCACTGTAAAAAATCTCCTGAAATTGATCTTGGAATCGGTATCCTGCCAGAAGCAAAGCAGATATTCCTGACCTTTCACAAGGTCCGCAATTTTGGATTTGTCGGCATTAACCGTAGCCACAACCTGATCGATCCAGCCCTTGATCTGCTCATTTTTCATCAGCGACGAAAGTTGCAGTAAGAACTCACTCCACCGCTGCGAAAAAATCTTCGGATCTTCGGCTTCGTGAATCTCATTAAGTTGCTGTACCAGTTGCCCGACCGTCTCCGGCGCATTTTCCCGGTCAGCGCCGAGCAGGTTCATGTAAGACCTGATATTTAATGGGAAAGTCGCTCCTTCATAATTGATCACCAATCGGTTGCCTGCGTACTCAACCTTTATCTGCTGATTATCAATCACTTCTTCCAACGGGGCGCCCAGGAAAGGAACCATCAGCTTTCCCTGGAAAAGCTTACTATTCCATGCAATGTCAAAAAACGACGCATATTCCGACTGCTGGCCTTTTTCCAGCACATCCATCAACCATTCATTCTCGGAATGGAATGCCATGTGGTTAGGCACAATGTCTTGTAACCAGCTTATTTCAAGCTCCTTCAATGTTTGGCTGAGCTTTCTAAGCTGTTCGGCTGTTCCAACCTCCGGGTTGATTACCTCAGGGCTGATGCCGTCGTAACCGTGCGTACTGCCTTTTGTGGCAGCTAAAATCGGCGAGGCATAAAGGGTGCTGACACCAAGCTTCTGTAAGTAAGAAACCCGTTTTTCGAGATCGGCGAAAGAAAAATCTTTATGGAATTGTATGCGATAGGTTGCAATTGGATTGTTCATAATGGCTGAATGTTATTCTTTCAAGCACATTAAATATTGTGCCACCTGAACATTATAAATAAAACTGAGCAGGCCAGCTTTTAAATACGGAAGGCAAACTACTTTTCCAGAAGTGCTCGCAGTGTCTTGATTTCCAAAGGCTTGGATAACAACTCGATCACGTAGGGGTTCGAGCGGACCTCTTCAATGTCCTCGGTGTCCACAGTAGAAGATATCATAAAAAGCTTGATACGCTTTCTCAGTGCATCGGGCAATGTAGCATAATGGCCGGTAAACTCAAACCCGTTTATACCGGGCATTTGAATGTCAAGCAGGATGACGGTTTCGGGAAACTCGTCTGATTGTTCGTATAAGAACTCCATAGCCAGTTGAGCAGAACCGAATGTTCTGACTGATTGGGCAAGTCCGCTCCTTAGAAGCAGTTTTTCTTGCGTAAACAAGTCAAAAATGCTGTCGTCAATCAGAATAAACTCCATTGATCCGGCTGAGAAAATGATTGATCAGAATAGTTTTTCTAAAAACCCACTAAATGTTAAATGCGTATGTGATATTAATCTTAATCATACAATTAGCATCGCAGTTCGGATTTTCCGGGACTGGATCTGATTCTAAAATTGTGTTGGGTTCAGGCTTTGTGAAGGCGTTGAAATTTACGCCATTAGAGCGTTTAAACCAAACCGCTAAATATAAATTATCGAGAATTTAGACACGTATTATGCTCACGGATAAGGCCCTAAAAATTTGCTGCAGGCATGGTTTTGATTGCTACAATAGCCATTCACCAATGGAAACCAAAAAATCGGATCAATGCATATTCAGGACGGCAGAAAGCGGGTCGTGATTTCCAACGTTACTCCCCAGATTGAAGGCGGCAGATTTTCCGCAAGACGAGCAATCGGTGAGCAGTTGACTTTGACTGCAGACATTATCGGGGATGGCCACGACGTAGTAGCGGCAAGCGTAATCTACAAACACGAATCAGACATGAATTGGGAAGAAATTCCCATGCAATATATTATCAACGACCAATGGCAGGCAACGTGGAAACCGGAAAAGACTGGCTTCTACGAATATCGCTTCACAGGCTGGATTGACCATTTTACGACCTGGAAGAAGGGGTTAGTAAAAAAATACGACGCTAACCAGGACATTTCTGTCGAGATTCTCATCGGCGCAGAGCTGCTACTGGAAGCTTCTCAGCTCACAAATAAAACGGAAAAACCTGCATTTACGAAATGGATTAAAGCGCTCAAATCAGCCGAAAATCCTGAATTGGCTGTCAATCTGGCTATTAGTGATGAAGTGGCCGATGCGATGGCTAAAATCCGCTATACAGATCGCATTACGGTTTATGAGCGCACTTATAAACTGGAAGTCGAGCGTAAAAAAGCCGGTTTTAGCAGCTGGTATGAGCTTTTTCCGAGATCAGCTTCTTCATTGCCCGACAGCCACGGGACATTCAAAGATGTTGCAAGCCTGTTGCCCCTTGTATCAAAAATGGGTTTTGATACCCTTTATTTCCCGCCGGTGCACCCCATCGGGGAGATGAAAAGGAAGGGTAAGAACAACTCTCTTACGCCATCGGAAACGGATCCGGGCTCACCCTGGGCGATTGGTAACCGGTTGGGAGGCCACAAGGCAGTTCATCCCGAACTCGGTACGATTGAGGATTTTGAAAATTTGGTCACCGAGGCTAAAAATATGGATATCGAGATTGCGATGGACATTGCTTATCAGTGTGCGCCAGATCACCCTTATGTGAAAGAACATCCACAATGGTTCAAATGGAGGCCGGACGGAACGGTCCAGTATGCTGAAAATCCACCCAAAAGATATGAGGACATCCTTCCTTTCGATTTCGAAACGCAGGATTGGCAAAATCTTTGGGAGGAATTAAAAAGTGTCATTGATTTCTGGATCGGTAAAGGTGTGCGCATTTTCAGGATCGATAACCCGCATACCAAAGCATTTGCTTTCTGGGAATGGATGATCGGTGAAGTGCGCAAGGTTAATCCCGAGGTTATATTTCTGGCAGAAGCCTTTACCAGACCCCGTGTCATGGAGCGTTTGGCCAAAATTGGCTTTAACCAGTCTTACACCTATTTCACCTGGCGGAACAGCAAATGGGAGATCGAGAAATATATGAACGAGCTCACCAAAACAGACCAGCAGTATTACTTCCGTCCTAATTTCTGGCCCAATACGCCCGATATCCTTCCGCATCATCTGGTAGAAGGGGGCGAGAATGCACACATTACCCGGTTTATCCTGGCGGCGACATTATCATCCAATTACGGCATGTATGGCCCCGTTTACGAGTATGGCGTTAATACGCCGCATCCGGGAAAAGAGGAATATACAGACAATGAGAAGTACGAGATCAAGCATTGGGACTGGAACCGTTACAGCCGCACCCGGGAGATCATTACACGAGTGAACCGCATCCGAAAGGAAAATCCCGCATTGCAATCTACCTGGAACATTGATTTTGCGGAGACCACTAATGAAAATGTAATCTGCTACATCAAGGAAGACGACGCATCCAAAAATGCATTGCTCATATCGGTGAACCTGGACGTATTCAATACGCAGGGCGCACACATTAAGGTGCCGATACACCGTTTCGGCATTCATCCCGACCAGACTTACCGGGTTAGCGATATGCTGAGTGGCGAAAAATATTACTGGCAGGGTGAATACAATTTCATCCAGCTTAACCCTTACGAAATGCCGGCGCATATATTAAAAATAGAAAAACTGAATGGATAACACGATGGAACATAAAAATGGAGTGATACACAAAGATCTGCATTGGTATAAGGATGCAATTATATATGAACTGCACATCAAGGCATTTAAGGATGGCAATTGCGACGGGATCGGTGATTTCAAGGGGCTTATGGAGCAGCTTGATTATTTGCAGGACCTGGGCGTGACGGCGATTTGGCTCCTGCCTTTTTATCCATCCCCCTTGCGTGATGATGGTTATGATATTTCCGATTATTACACTATCAACCCTTCCTATGGTGATTTGAATGAATTCAAAGCATTTTTGGAAGAAGCCCACAAGCGCGGTCTGAAAGTAATCACAGAATTGGTCATTAACCACACATCCGACCAGCATCCCTGGTTTCAACGTGCCAGAAGTGCGCCGAAAGGATCGGACGAACGAAATTTTTACGTTTGGACAGATGATCCGAAACAATTCAAAGATGCCCGCATTATTTTCCAGGATTATGAAAAATCAAACTGGACGTGGGACAGCGAAGCCGACCAATATTACTGGCACCGCTTCTTCCATCATCAGCCGGATTTGAATTACGACAGTCCGCTGGTGCAGGAGGAGATTTTAAAAATCCTCGATTTCTGGTGTGAAATGGGTGTTGACGGGTTCCGTCTGGATGCTGTTCCTTACTTATTTGAACGCGACGGAACAAACTGCGAAAACTTGCCGGAAACGCACGAGTATCTTAAAAAACTCAGAACATTTGTTGACGAGCGCTATCCGGGAACATTGCTGTTGGCGGAAGCAAATATGTGGCCGGAAGATTCGGCTGCGTATTTTGGTGATGGAGACGAATGTCAGATGAACTATCACTTCCCGATCATGCCGCGGATGTTTATGTCGCTGCAAATGGAAGACAGATATCCGATCACGGACATTTTTGACCAGACTCCTGAAATCCCGGAAAATTGCCAATGGGGAATTTTCCTGCGTAATCACGATGAGCTGACCCTGGAAATGGTGACAGACGAAGAGCGCGATTATATGTACAAAGTGTATGTAAAAGATCCCAAAGCGAGAATTAATCTCGGGATCCGGCACAGGCTTGCACCTTTGATGGAGAACAACAGAAAGAAAATTGAGCTTTTAAACTCACTGCTTTTCACTTTCCCAGGCACACCGATCATTTACTATGGCGATGAAATTGGTATGGGTGATAACTTCTATCTGGGCGACCGTGATGGCGTAAGGACTCCTATGCAATGGAATCCCGACAGGAATGCCGGATTTTCACAAGCCAATCCGCAGCGCATGTATCTGCCATTGATCCTGGATCCGCAGTATCATTATGAGTCGGTAAATGTGGAGTTGCAGGAGCACAATTCGTCATCGTTGCTATGGTGGATGAAAAAGGCCATTGCTGCCCGCAAAAAGTATGCGGCGTTCAGCCGTGGGGATATTAAGTTCCTGAATTCTGAAAACTCAAAAGTGCTTGCATTTACCAGGACCTTCAAGGAGGAGACAATGCTGGTTATTGCTAATCTATCACGTTTCCCACAACCTGTTGAGCTGGACCTAGATCAATATAAAGGTTACCAGCCGGTTGAAATTTACAGCAAAAACAAGTTTCCTGGTGTAAAAGACAACACACCGTATTTCTTCACACTGGAAGCTTATGCGTGCCAATGTTTTGTTTTGGAAAAAACACATCCGGAAATCGATCAGAACGAGGAGCTTCCGCTTTTGGAACTTTCTGACTGGAAAGATCTATTGAAACCTGCGGTTTTGGAACGCCTGGAAAACAAGTTCCTACCCGCTTATATGATGAAAATGCGTTGGTTTGGAGGAAAAGGGAAAGGTTTGGATAGTGTGAAAATTGTATCGCATGCCACCATTCCGCTGGGCAATAATCCGCCGGCCTTTTTACTGCTTTTGGAAGCTTCGTATCAAAATGATCTCCCAGAGATGTATCAGCTTCCGGTGGCTTTTGGAAAAGACCCCTTCGCTCATCAGGTGCGTGAAAACTGTCCGCAAGCAGTTATTGCCAAAATCAAGATTGACGGCGAGGACGAGGGTGTACTTTTCGATGCCATCTACGGGCTGGAATTGCAGCAAACATTGATTACCAATATGGGGACCAATGAAAAGTTACCTGCTAAAAACAGCGAAATTCTGTTCTCAGGAAATGAAGGTCTGGCCCAGCATGTGAAGGAGACGGATAAGATCAAGCCGCGTGTACTTTCGGGTGAGCAGAGCAACACTTCGGTAACTTATGATGGAAAGTATTTCTTCAAGCTTTACCGTAAAGTGGATCGGGCGATCAATCCTGATATGGAAATCACGCATTTCCTGACTCATGAGGCACAGTTTAAAAACATTCCTGCATTTGTAGGCGCTGTGGAGTGGAAACACAAAAATGACAGCATGGTGCTGGGTATGATGCAGGAAATGGTGGTCAACAGTACAGATGCCTGGGCTAATATGCTGGACCGCCTGGATATTTTCAACGAAAAAATCCTTTCGACCAGCGAAATCCAGCTGCCTACTGAACTGAAAGGGTCCATTGTTGATCCGGTAGGTTATGAAGACATTCCTGATGTATTGAAAGATCTTCTGGATGTCCCTGTTGCTGAACAAGTAGCTTTACTGGGCACCCGGACAGGAGAAATGCATTTGGCCCTGGCTTCCGGCACCAGCAATCCCGATTTCAAACCGGAGGAATTTTCATTGCATTACCAGCGCTCGGTTTACTCTTCGCTTCAATCACTTGTGCGTGTCGCTTTCCAAAGCCTGAACCGCAATATGAAGAAGATCGCACCCGAAACCAGGCAGGATGCAGAGGACGTGTTGCAGATGAAAGATGAAATTTTGACCGAGCTGAAAAAAGTGTACAGCCGCAAAATTGACACGGCTAAGATTCGTATACATGGTGACTATCATTTGGGACAGGTGCTATTCACAGGCAAGGACTTCGTAATCCTCGATTTTGAAGGAGAACCGGCACGCAGTTACAGTGAGAGAAGGCTGAAACGCTCCGCGCTGAGAGATGTAGCGGGCATGTTGCGCTCATTCCATTATGCTGCGTACGGAAGCTTGTATCTGGACAATCAGGTCCGGCCGGAAGATATTACCAAACTCTTGCCTTATGCGGAACAATGGTATCACTACATGAGCGGATTTTTCATGAAAGCATACCTGGAAGCAGTAAAGGATAGTCCGATCATTCCGCAGAAAAAAGAGGATTTGGAAGTGCTTATGCAAACATTCCTGTTGCAAAAAGCCATTTATGAATTGAATTATGAGGTCAACAACAGACCTTCGTGGGTGATGGTGCCATTGAGCGGTATAAAATCGATTATGAATAAAACCGAACCCCTGGTAACAGCTTAAAATTTTGATTATGACAGATCAGCGCAGCGATGCATTGCCTATGTTTTCCGGATTTGACATTGATTTGTTCAAGTCCGGAACACATTACCATATTTATAACAAACTCGGCTCGCATATCATAGAGCGTGACGGGGTTAAGGGAACAAATTTCGCCGTTTGGGCGCCAAATGCCCAGCATGTTTCGGTTGTTGGTAATTTCAACGGCTGGAATAGGGATTCACACCCATTAGAGCCCCGTACTGATCATTCCGGGATTTGGGAAGGCTTTTTGCCGAACATTGGCCGCGGTGAATATTACAAATATTTTATCCGTTCCAATGATGGTTATGAAGTCGAAAAAGGCGACCCATATGCATTTCATTGGGAAACGCCGCCGCATACGGCCAGCGTAGTATGGGACCTGGATTTCCAGTGGACTGACTCGCAATGGCTTGAAAACCGGAAAAGTGTGCCTCCGCTCAGTAAGCCTATTTCGATTTACGAAATGCACATTGGCTCATGGAGACGGGTGCACGAGGAGGAAGGTCGTTTCCTGACTTATCGCGAACTGGCAGCAACATTACCGGAATATTGCACCTATATGGGCTTTACGCACGTAGAGTTTATGCCCATTATGGAGCACCCGTTTTACGGATCCTGGGGTTATCAGCTTACGGGTTATTTTGCACCCAGCAGTCGCTTCGGAACACCGCAGGATTTCATGTTCCTGATTGATGCCCTGCACAATGCGGGAATTGGCGTTATACTGGACTGGGTTCCCTCCCATTTCCCAACAGATGAACACGGTTTGGGCTATTTCGATGGCACGCACCTGTACGAGCACGCCGACCCGAGAAAAGGCTTTCACCCGGATTGGAAGAGCTTCATTTTCAACTACGGACGGAATGAGGTAAAGGCATTTCTGATATCCAATGCCATTTACTGGCTGGATAAATTCCACATTGATGCATTACGGGTGGATGCCGTGGCTTCCATGCTTTATCTGGATTATTCACGCAATGAAGGTGAATGGATCCCCAACCAATACGGTGGCAGGGAAAATCTGGAAGCACTGGATTTTCTGAGAGAATTCAACAACGCGGTCCATACCAATTTCCCTGACGTGATGACCATTGCAGAAGAGTCCACAGCATGGCCTGGCGTAACAAGCCCCACGACAAGTGGCGGACTTGGCTTTGATATGAAATGGATGATGGGTTGGATGCATGATACGCTGTCTTATTTCCAGAAAGAGCCCATTTATCGCTCGCATCACCAGGGACAGCTGGCATTCAGCACGCATTATGCTTTCACAGAGAAATTTACCCTGCCGCTTTCACATGACGAGGTGGTTTACGGTAAAAATTCAATGGTCAACAAAATGCCCGGTGATCACTGGAAACAGTTTGCTAACCTGCGTCTTTTATACGGTTATATGTACGGTCATCCCGGCGCGAAGCTGCTTTTCATGGGGGCAGAGTTTGCACAGCGGCACGAGTGGCAGCATGATTTCAGTCTGGACTGGAACGAAAATCACGATCCATTGCACAATGGGATCCAGAAATTACTGAAAGACCTGAATGAATTGTATCAATCTCAACCCGCACTTTACGAAAAGAACTTTTCACAGGAAGGTTTTGAATGGATTGATAATCAGGATGGGGTAAATAGTGTAATGAGTTGGATCCGGAAAGGAAAGAATGAGGAGGATGATCTGATCTTCGTCGGGAATTTCACACCCGTCGTCAGAACTAATTACCGGATAGGAGTCGCGAAACCAGGATATTATCAGGAGATCTTTAATACGGATAACCTGAAATACGGCGGTTCCGATATGCTTCATTCTGACGAGCAAGAAAGTTATCCCATTCCCAAACACAGCAAAAACCATTCGATTCCGCTGGTTTTACCACCTTTGGCCATTGTGGTGTTGAAGTACGTGCGGGCATTTGATTGGCTGTAATTCAATTTTCATCAACAAACTTTAAAAATTATGTCATCTACTGGAAAATATGCGCTGATAACTGGCGCAACAAGCGGCATAGGCTATGAACTTGCCTTGCTGTTTGCAAAAGATCAGTACAATCTGGTGATCGTGTCGCGCGACGGACAACAACTGGAAGTAAAGGCTCAGGAGTTCAGACAGCATGGTGTAGAAGTGGTCACAATTGCCAAAGACTTTTTCAACAGGGAAGAAACATTATCTGTTTATGACGAGGTAAAAAGCAAGGGAATTACTATTGATGTGCTTGTCAACGATGCCGGGCAGGGAGTTTACGGTTTGTTTAAAGACAATGAACTGGATCGCGAACTGGACATTATTGAGCTGAACATCTCAGCCGTTGTGATCCTGACCAAGCTTTTCCTGAAAGATATGGTTGCTGCCAACTCTGGGAAAATATTGAACCTGGCCTCGATTGCCAGCAAAGTTCCTGGGCCGTGGCAGGCTGTATACCATGGCACAAAAGCATTTGTTCTCTCTTTCAGCGAAGCATTACGCGAAGAGCTGAAAGAAACAGAGATCACCATAACGGCACTGTTACCCGGCGTAACCGACACGGATTTCTTTAATAAGGCCGATATGAACACCAGCAAAGCGGTGCAGGATGAAGATGCAAAAGCCGATCCTGCAGGCGTTGCCAGGGACGGTTATGACGCGTTGATGGCTGGAAAAGACAAAGTAATTTCCGGCTTAAAAAATAGGGTTCAGATCGGGATGAGTAACATTACGCCGGATAGTATGGTTGCGCATCATATGAATGAAATGCAGAAACCGGTAGACGTCAAATAGCCTTATCGCTTTCCGTTAAGTAAGCCCTGTCACCCCCTTAGTGACAGGGCTTTTTGTGTTCAGCCTTTAAATAACTGTTACCGGCCTTTTAATGGTTGGATTCATGCATATTCTCTTTTTTCTCTTAATTATACTTCCAGAAAATAAAATGGCCCCGCGGGTTGTATTAACCTCTTCTTTCACGGGAAAAGTACCATTACAAATTTATTTTCGAATAAACCCTGGCTCAAACGTTCAACATCAAAGTCTGCGTAATGAATCTGGTACATCCGAATTCAATAGTTATTCCGGCAACCGGGATCCTCACCTCTCCATATCTGGCAAGCTGCCAGGCCATTTTTGAACTTACTACATCATCCTTTACAACATTGAAAACGTTATGATAAATGCGCTAATTATTGATGACGAAATAAAAGCCCGTCTTGTCCTTGCCCATTATCTGGAAACTGAGATCTCCGAACCGATCGATATCAAACATGCGGAATCGGTCAACGAGGCGCTCGAAATCATGAAGCATTATGAGCCCGGCATCGTGTTCCTGGATGTGGAAATGCCATACAGAAATGGTTTTGACTTTTTAATGGAGCGAAAAAATCCCGACTATGATATTGTTTTTACCACAGCTTACAACCAATATGCGATCCAGGCGATACGGTTCAGTGCACTGGATTATCTGCTGAAACCGGTGGATCCGGGAGAGCTGCAATTTGCTATCGACCGGCATTTGGAAAAAGTGAGGGAAAAGATCCAGCCTCCCAAACAAGAGCTTTTTGACAATCTGGTGCAGAACATCCAGAAAAAGGAAATCAAAGATTTCAGGCTGGCCGTTCCATCGAGCGAAGGCGTTTTCTTTTTTACCCTGGATGAAATTTTACGGCTGGAAGCAGACAAAAATTACACTTCCATACATTTGGTGGGTAAAAGGCCGTTTGTTTCCAGCAAAACATTGAAGCACTTTGATGAAATGCTGGGCGATTTCAATTTCATCCGCACACACAAATCACACCTGGTCAATTCCCGGTATATTAAGCAGGTTGCCCATAATAATCAATATGTGCTGCTGGCGGACGGCTCGCAAGTGGAAGTGTCACGGAGAAAAAAGGACGAAGTGCAACAGCAGCTCAATCTGCGACAAAAAACTACTTAACCAAATGATCGAACAGTTTACTTAAACTCAGGTCCGGATCCTGGCAAAGACCGGGATGCACTTTTGAAGACTGGACCACCGTACTACGCGTGGCAGTGAGCCAGCGAAAGCGGGAAGCAGGCGGCAAGACAGCAATGGTGCCGCCTTCTTTTTTGCCCTCACAAATCAGTTTCAACGCATTAAGATAAGCGCTGATCTCATCCAGATCAATGCTCTCCGAAAACGCGCGCAGCCTGGGCGCATTCAGCTCGAAAACACATTCCAGAAAACGCTTTGAAGGGCAAAACAAAATAACACCGACATTCACAAACTCCTCGCGCTCGACCCTGGGTACGACGCGGATGACGGCGTACTCAAATAAGTGCTGCTCTTGCATCATTCGCTCCTTTAACAAATACATCCGACACGGAGAGCCGCGACGCTAAAAATTTCACATAAGCCTCCCGATGCGCTTCGGCGGACTCGAATGGCGCATCACGCAAAAGCCAGTCATCCGGAATCAATGATACGATTGCCTCGATTTGCTCTACACCCAAAATGGTTTTAAACTCCTGGTCAATCGCTTCAATTTCAGAGGCATAGCGAAGCAGTACATGGTCTTTTACCTGCGCAAACGGTCGTTTGGCCTGCTCTTCCCAATTGTCCCAGGAATGATGAAAATACAATGCTGCGCCGTGATCGATCAGCCATAACTCCTTGTGCCACATGAGCATATTGGTGTTCCGGGCCGTGCGGTCCACATTTGTTATGAGACTGTCGAGCCACACGATGGCAGACGCAAGCCTGGCATCCACAGCAGTCACTACGGGGTCAAAAGTGATGGCACCGGACAGATAATGAATGGCTAAATTAAGGCCTGTGCTGGCCCTGAGCAGATCCTGGATTTCCTCGTCCGGCTCTGTTCTTCCAAAGGCTTCATTCAGATTGGCAAAAACAATCTCAGGCACTTTCAAACCCAGCAACCGCGCAATTTCTCCACCTATCAGCTCCGCAATCAACGCTTTTGTCCCCTGACCTGCCCCCCTGAATTTCAGGACATACAGAAATTCGTCGTCCGCCTCGGCAATAGCCGGGAGCGATCCGCCTTCCCGCAAAGGGGTAACATATCGGGTAACGTTTACAGTTCTGAGTTGCGGCTGCTGACCATTCATGGCTTACGCGGATGATTCAAAGCCGTCAATATAGGGATTTTTCAGAAAACAAGTTCCATGCCCGGCTTCACCTGCGCGCCGGTGTAAGCGACCCTGTGAACCTGGTTTCCGGCTATGTCTTTGAGGATGATCGTGCCGCCCGTATTGGCCAGGATGATTTTATTTGTTTTTAAATCAATGCTCATACTTGAAACAGGTGGAATGGATCCCGTCAGGATCTGCGCACGATTGTTCTTGTCGACCAAGGCCCACCCTTCAATGGAAACAGGCACATTACTCTGGTTTTCCAGCGTCACTTTCTCCTTATTATGATCATTACCGGCAGGATTGACAAACGCAGAACGGATTTTCACCGCAGAAACAACGGGCTCACTGCCTCCTAACCGAATAACAAGCGCCTTTTTTACCGCTTCGAATGCATCAACCCTTCCAAAACCAAACCACGGGCTCCACGTCCCGTCGGTGTGTCCGGCGTTTTGAAAACCGGAAGGAAAAACCGGAGAAATGTCCCAGGAAGTGTCATTATCAAAGTTCGCAGGCGGCGTTCTCGGATAGGGTGTTTCGTTCAGATCTTTGGAAGCCGTGCTTTGCAGCACCGAGATTACTTCAAGCGCGCTCAGATCCGGGTTGGCCGAAATGATCAGGCCAGCAATGCCCGCCGTGAGCGGCGTGGCGCTGGATGTGCCTCCAAAATCCTCCGTAACAGCCGTTATGCTGTCGCCCGTGGTGGTTACCACGCCTTTTCCTTCAACGGCCAGCCGGTAATAGGTGTGCACATTGTTGGTAGGCGCTATAAGTGAAATGCCTGGCCCGTAATTAGAATAATGGCTTCGCTGCGCAGTGCTCGCTAATGCCGCAATGTGCATCACACCCGGAATATCGACCAGATTATGTGAAAACACCTTACTTTTCTGAACTCCAACCCAAACCAGTGAATTCTCCTGGACGCGTACGCCGTGATCAAAAGGAATGTCTTGTGTTCCTGAATGTTCAATAGGACAATTTTCATTGCCAGAAGCCCAAAGGAAAACAATGCCCTTCCCGCGCCTGCCGCCTGTTAAAGCGAGCGATTTAATCCGGTTCACGACCTGCTGGCTGAAATTCATTTCAGGAGAACTTCCCCATGAATTGGAAAAAACATCCACCTTATCTGAAATGTATTGCAGGGTGAGCATCATTTTGTTATCATCGATAAACAGGCCGCCGCCATCGGATGACTCCCATTTGATCGGCAAAAGCTTGCAGCCCGGCGCGGCACCCACTGTTAATGTGCCGTCCACCTCGCCTGCTATCACACCCGCACAGGAAGTTCCGTGATTGTTTCCAGGTGCATACATCCCGTTCGGATCGGCACCTATGTCTGTTTTTTTGACCAAAATATCATTGACAAAATAACCCCAGCCTGCGAATTTTCCCGATGAATTGAAATCATCATGGTCCAGCTTGCAACCATCATCCGCAAGCCCGATTACCACATCCGCACTGCCGAAATGATCCAGCAACTGCCAGGCTTCCTCACAACGACTTGAACAACGCGGATCAAAATCGGTAGCAGGCGGCGTATGTGTATGTAAATGCCATTGCAGGTCGTAAGATGTGTCGGCGGGCAATGTCAGATATTTATTAACCCGCTGAATCAGGTCATGTTCTGCGATTTGCACAGCGGGTTCTTCTTCATTGATCTTCACGATCATTTTCACCGGGTTCATGCCCGACTGATTGGTCAGCTGAAACAGGAAATCGACATCGCTGTACTGATTTTTGATTACCAGGGCATATTTTGCAATAAATGCAGACAAATGTTCCGGCGTTGGCTTGTCTTTGAAGGTGACCATAATACGGTCTGTGATCAGAAACTCCTGATTGGTGTCCTGCAACTGGTAAGCGTGGTGCGTCGGTGCGAGTTCGCGGCTTTCTACCATCACTTCATCCAGCCTGTCGGGAGACACCGTGGCTCGGAACGCGGAGGGAGAAACTTTTTCGATCTTGTCAATTCCCAGATTGGCAATGTTATCAGCAGAAGTGCGGGCTACAAACTGATCGTCTTTTTTGTACAAGGCAACTTTCTTCCCGTTGCGATAAGTGTACAGGGCATTATCATCAGGCATGGCTGTGTTTGTTTAAGAAGTGAAGTGTTTTATTACAAATATCAATGTAATAAATATGCCGCTTAACTCCTCAAAAAGGAGCGATTAACCAGCATTTGATCAGGCTGAAATTCAGCTCACGGGGTCCGCAGGACTGCCCGCAATGGCATCATTTAAAGCATTTTGCAAAGTAGCTTCTGCATTTTGCAAAATGCGTATGGCCTCGGCATCCGCGTCCGCTATCGCCTGCACCGCTTCGGCACCGGTGCAAGCGACGCATAAATGCCTCCTCAATGTTATAGCGCATATTGGTGCCCAGGATCACCAGGCTCGGATAATCTTCGAGCCTTTGCAGCAGATAAGCGATTTCCTGATTGGCATATTTATCGTGCGAGTCCGAAATGGTTGTTCTTTTCCCAAACAATGCATCGGCCTCGTCAAAAAACAGGATCCAGCTCTTATTTTCAGCTCTTTTAAAGACTTTTTCCAGGTTTTTTTCCGTCTCGCCAATGTATTTGGAAATCACCATGGAAAGATCAACCCGGTAAACGTCGTCTTATTGGAACGGTATTTGTTATGTTGCTGGGATATTACGTAAATGAAACAACAAACGAATGAAAACGCTGAAAATATTAGTTATAATGATGGCGCTAATTTCACCATCCATCGCATTTTCCCAATCAAGGGACAGTAAAACGGGCAAATCGGAACGGACTTTTCAAAAAAAGTCTTCACGCCTAAAATCGACCACAGACACTTCCGACGTTTCAGCCATTATCAAGGATTCGTCCAATGCTGAAAGTGGCCCAATCCTTAACGATAACGGCAATGTGAGCACAACCGGAACAATTGATGGAAGAAGCAGCACAGGCCGCCCCGACGCCGACACAACCGGATCCTACACAGTAAAGCGCAACAAGAAAACCATCAAAACAGGCGGCGCAATAATGCCCGATACGACGAAAAGGAGAAGCAGGCCGTAACAAGGTGGCTAGTTTCGTTGGCAAGTCCATAATGATGAAAGTTAACCCTGAGGTGTGATCGGGGTTAACTTTTTTGGCTTACAGGCATTTGGTTTAAAGTTTTTCAGGTTTAGTTTGCAAAGCCGTCCCATCTTTAAGTTTTTTCAACTGAATATTATTGACCAAAGATTTCATTTGGGAGATCGCTACCAAATTTAGCTGCACCAAGCGCTTATGCTGCGGCAGTCCCTGATGAATTAAAAGCGCATTTACACTTTCCAGATTGGAAAGCACAACCAGCTGTTCCAGCGTTGCCGAATCACGTACATTGCCAACCTCGCGTGGATTTAACTCTTTCCACTGTTTCGCCGTAACACCAAAAAGCGCCATGTTAAGCAAGTCCGCCTCGTTTGCGTACACAAAACCGATCTGCTTTCCACTAAGTGTTTTGGGGATAAGATTTTCTTTTATTGCGTCCGCGTGAATCTGGTAATTCACTTTCGCCAAGGTCCGCTGAACATTCCATTCCAGTTTAAGATCAGAATGTTCTTCTTCTTTCAGGCGTTGGAATTCTTTGATTAGATAGAGCTTGAAGGAAGCTGAAATCCAGGATGCAAACTCAAAGGCAATGTCCTTGTGCGCAAAGGTTCCACCATAACGACCTGCTGTCGATACTATTCCATTAGCATTGGTTTTCTCAATCCATTGTTTTGAGGACAACACAAATCCGTTGCTCCCAGCTTCGTTTTTAATATTACTGAATTCAGTAACATTAAAATTCGGATTGAACATTTGTTCCCATAGCCCCATAAACTCTATGGTAAACTTTGTGCTAAGCCAATGGGAGATGACTAAGCCGGTTGCTTCGGGATTTTTGTGCTTGGCAATGTCAGTCAGGGATATAAATTCTTCTTTTTGTTTTGTAAAAATGCTTATTACCTGACCACTAACTTGGATTGTACTTTTCATCGTCGTGCTGTTTGATACAACACTTAGACGCAGCCGCTGCAATTAGGTCACAATTCTTAACCAACCAACCCCACATATTCATTTAAAATCCGCTCTAAAACCTCTTTCTTCGCCTCGACATCGGCCATATCAGCGAAATACATCATTCGGCGGTCTTTGTAATCGCCTTCCAGGAGGTCGGAAGCGATTTGCACGATGGCGATGTGGTGGAAGATCAGGTGCACTTTTGTTTGCAGTCTGTGATTGAATGTCAGCAGATCAGCGGATGTGTAATAGCTGGGTGCGTTCCATTTGATACGTTCCTTGATTGCAGGATTGGCGCCTTTGATAATTTTTCGGACTGCTTCAATTTCGGCTTTGAGCGGATGTTGCAGTTGCTCCATGTATTCGGCAACCTGCTCTTCATCGCTTGGTTTCTTAGGTTTGTTTTTCGGTTCCTGGTCTTTTTTAGTTGGCATAATGCATTGTTAAGTTTAGTAAGTCATTGCAATTACGCCAATTATGAACTTTGTCCGATAAAGTCGTCCCTAAAACTTTATTCCGATTTCAAGGATTTTGCCGAGTTCATTAATGCAGCTTTAATTGCCTGAGAACTTACCGTCAGGAACGCGATCACCACCGCGAGCAATCCGGCCAGGACAAACATCCACCATTCGATCTCGATTTTATAAGCGAAATCATCCAGCCAGTGTTTGACACCAAACCACGCGACCGGCGATCCAATGACGATGGCAATAAGCACCAGTTTCAGGAAGTCAACCGATAGTAATGCGACAATGCTGGAAATAGTTGCGCCCAACACTTTCCGAACACCAATCTCCTTTGTCCGCTGTGAAATCATGTAAGACGATAGTCCAAAGATGCCCAAAGAAGCAATGAGCACGGCCAGTAGGGAGAAAAAACTGGTGATCTGGCCGAATGTCTTGTCATCCTTATACTGCCGGTTAAATTGCTCATCCATGAAGAAATAGGAGAAGTCATTGCCGGGATAAAATTGCTTGTATTTGGCCTCAACCAAACCAATGGTCTTTTCCAGATCGGCAGAGGCGATTTTGAATGAGAAATAACCGCCGTTGGTATAGTAGGGCCTGAAAAGTACGGGTTCGATCGCATGCTTCAATGACTGTTGATGAAAGTCCTTCACCACGCCTACAACCTCCCATTCCCTGTTGAAAAGTAGAATCTTTTTTCCAACCGCCGATTCAGCATCCGGGAAGCCGAGTAACTTGGCCGCCGATACATTAATCATCGCATTGGTCACCTTGCGGCCATCCGGATCCGAATCCGTTGGAAGAAAATTGCGCCCTGCGGCGAGGTCTATCTGATAAGTTTGAAAAAAATCCAGATCCACATCCATCCGGCTTAGCGTAACGCCTTTGCCTTGATCTGCCCCAACCCTTTTCACATTGAATGCCCGTGACAAGCGGTTCCCGAAAAGGTTGATAGAAGCAGTGGCAGACTGGATTTCCGGATATCTTTTCAGCTCCGATTTGAAAGCATTAATGCGGTCAATCGCCGTTGAGTCAAAACGGGTAAGATCGGCACCGGGAATAACCAGCACTTTTTCCATATTAAAACCCAGATGCTGCTTGCGCATGAATTCGAGCTGACGGAACACGATCAATGTGCCCACGATTAGCACAACCGACGTCGTATACTGGAACACAACCAGCGACTGCCGAACCCAAACACCTTTTGCCGACCTTTTAAAACTGCCTTTTAAAACGCTGATCGCTTTGAAAGCCGACAATGCAAACGCAGGATAAAATCCGGAAAGCAATGTTCCGGCAACGAAAACAAGACCAAGTGCAATCGCCATAGCCGCTCCACCATATCCGCTTCCAGTGAGCAATGCCAGCGATAATGGGCGATCAACAATGCTGTTCAGGAATGGCTGCAAAATCACAGCGAGACAAATCGCCATGGCCATAGCCAACATATTCAGTAACACAGATTCCGAGAGAAACTGCCAGATGAGTTGTTTGGAAGTCGCGCCTGCAACCTTTCTTACGCCTACTTCCTTCGCCCGTTCCATGGACCTCGCCGTTGACAAATTAATGTAATTCACCCAGGCAATAATGAGAATGAATGCAGCAATGATCAGCATCGTCCATACCGCTTTTCCATTGTTTACATTACCAATTTCATATTCATAATCGGAGAACAGATGCGTTTGCGACAAGGATTGCAAATAGAATTTCTCTACGCTTCCCGACACCTTATCACCCTGAAAATAGCGCTCACTGAATGCAGGGAATTTCTGTTCAAGATCAGCTGCATTCACTCCATTTTTTAACTTCAAATAATGCCACATATCCGAACCGTCCCAGCTTGTTTTAACCCAATCACCCCAGGTTGTTACATGTGTTTCGTACGACATTAATGCACCATATTGCAAATGAGAAGCCGCAGGAAAATCTTTCACGATGCCCGTAATCTGATAGGGCTGCGTGTCAAGATCGATCAGGATTGACTTGCCAATCAGGCTTGCGTAATTGCTTTGATTTGCCCCGAAAATTCTTTTTGCATTACTCTCGGAAAGCACAATCGAGTATGGCCTTGATAATGCACTTTTTGCCTCGCCTGCTAACAGGGGAAATGTAAAAAAGGACAAAAAATGATTGTCTGCATAAAGCCCCTGCTCTTCAAAAATTTTCTTATCGCGCTGCAATTTGAATGTTCCCGGATTCGACATGGTGGTGTAGGCTTCCACTTCCTGAAAATCTTTGGCCATTGCCGGTCCGATCGTCGGATAAGTAATCGTGCCGTGTTGTATGAGTTTTCCTTGCTGAAAACGGTCGTTCGTTATTCTGTATATGCGTTCTGCATCTTTGTGAAACTGATCGAAGCTCAGCTCATAACTGACATATTGCAGGATCATCAGACAAGCAGTGATCCCGACAACGAGGCCGGTCAGGTTAACGATGGAAAAAACCTTGTTTTTCCACATATTCCGCAAGGCGATCTTGAAGTAATTTTGAAACATACATGGGTTGGATGAGATATACACAGGACAAATGCCTTGCCAGCAATCAAATAATGCCCTACGACATCCCAAAGACAATATTTAGATGGATGACTTGTTCGCATCCGAACGTTTTTGTTCAGCTGCGGACGATTTAAATGCGGTCCCCAGCGGCTCTTTTTGAATTTTGCGTTTTTAACCACGAACTTGCACCTATGGTCTTCGATTTTCGTTTGCAGGTTTTCAATACAGTTGCCCGGCGGCTCAACTTCACAAAAGCCGCGGCGGAGCTTTACATTACCCAGCCAGCGGTCACAAAACACATTCACGAGCTCGAAAACCAGCTCAACACCAAGCTTTTTGAACGAAATGGTTCGCGCGTGAAACTAACGCAGGCAGGTGAAATCCTCCTCCATCACAGCGAGCAGATTTTTGAGATTTACCGCAACATTGAGTTTGAAATCAATAATTTATCACAGCGCCAGGGCGGAAAATTGCGTTTAGGCGCCAGTACGACGGCCGCGCAATATATTCTCCCTCCTATACTGGCCGCATTTCACCGAAAATTTCACAACATTCAGGTTACGCTGACCATCAAAAACACCGAAGAGATCGAGCAGGCGCTGCAAAATAAGGAGATTGACTTAGGGGTGATTGAAGGGTTTTCCAAAAACGCTGCAATTAAATACATTGAGTTTTTAAAAGATGAGATTGTCCTCGTGGCGAGTAGCAAAAATCCAACTGCTTCAACAGGGACGGTTTCTGCGGAGAAGCTGAAAGAAATCCCGTTGCTTATGCGTGAACCCGGCTCGGGAACATTGGAAGTGATCGCCCACGCCTTGAAGACGATCGGTGTGAGCATTGCCGACCTCAATATTGAAATGCAGCTCGGCAGCAGCGAAAGCATGAAATTATATATGCTGCATTCCGACTCGATGGCACTGCTTTCCATCCATGCGGTCTTGAAAGAATTGCAAAGCAAAGAATGCCGCATTGTGGATGTGGAAGGGCTGAACATCGAGCGTTTTTTCTACTTTACCATCCTGCACGGCCAGCACGAGGCACTGCCTGAATTGTTTATAAAATTCTCCGGCTATGTTGCCAAGTAGCCGCCTTCAAATGAATTGATGAATTTTGAGTAGTTATACCAATCGTCCTATTTTTATTAAGTTGAGTTCTTTGTCCATTTTTTCCATGCTGACACCTGATGGCGCGTTTTTCTGAAATAAAATTATGTTAAAAATTACTTTTAGTCTTGTGACTGCTGTTCTGATCCTTTATTGGAATAATGCAGTTAACGACCGTTCTGAACCTATTAAAAGTGCCACCGGCCTCGTAAAAGCAGATTCGCTGCCTAACGCCGCCAGCTGGCCTGCCGAATTGAATGTTACCCATTTCGCCGGATCGGACCTTACGCCCAGTCCTGCCTGCCTTGCAGTGGCTGCCAGCGGGGAGGTCTTTGTGGGCGTCGATATGATCGGTTCGCTGGGTAAAACGCCTGGGAAAGGCCGCATTGTGCGATTGGTTGACTCCGATCATGATGGCAAAGTGGATAAGAACACCACATTCGCTGAGGTGGATAACCCGCGCGGAATCATTGCGATGGGTGACCGCGTTTTCGTTTTACACACCACTTTTTCAAAAGAAACCCAAAAGGCATCGGGCATGGACCTGGTGGTTTTTGAGGACAAAAACTGGGACGGTGTGGCCGACGGCGGTCCTTCGCCATTGATTCAAAATATCAGCTCCCCCAAATTCCTGCAAAGCCGCGGAACAGACCATTCAACGAACGGAATAAGAATGGGCATCGATGGCTGGATTTACATTGCAGTCGGTGACTTCGGTTTCCATGACGCAGTCGACAGATCAGGCAAGAAACTCACCCAACTTGGGGGCGGAATTGTACGGGTAAGACCAGACGGCACTGAAATGGAAGTTTACACGCACGGAATGCGGAACATTTACGATGTGGCCATTGATCCTTACATGAATGTTTTCACAAGAGATAACACGAATGACGGGGGCGGCTGGAACATTCGTTTCAGTAGCCAGATTCAGTCTGGCGAATATGGATATCCTGTTCTTTTCAAGCATTTTACCGAAGAAATTATTCCGGCCCTGGTTGATGTAGGCGGCGGCTCGGGAACGGGTTCGCTGTTTATGGACGACCCTAACTGGCCCGCAAAATATAATCAGGTCCCGATGATGGCCGACTGGGGCAGAAACCAGCTTTACATTCACCGTGTGACACCGGACGGCCCGACATTCACGCAAAAGGAAGAGGAATTTATCAAACTGGCCCAAATCACAGACATTGATATCGACGCATCGGGAAGCGTTTACTTATCGGCCTGGGATGGAGCGGGTTACTCTGGAAATCCGGGAAAAGGTTTTGTTGTGCGTGCTGTGCCCAAGACCTGGCAGTACAAGCCGTTTGTTGATTTGAAAAAATCAGCTGTGAAAGACCTGACTGCGTTATTGACCAATGCAAGCGCCGTTCAGCGTTTGGCAGCGCAACAGGAATTGCTCACGCGTAAAACTAAGGATGTAACCAAAGCTTCGTGGAAAATCGCTGAGGACAAACAACTTCCCCTGTATGCACGTGTGGCGGGCATTTACACATATGCGCAAGCCGCAGGCGCTTCGGGCAATGATAATCTTGTAAAACTGACCGAAGATCAGGATGTTAAGGAATTTGCACTGCGTGCACTGGCTGATCGCATGAAAATCAATTCAAATGTTCCTGTTGAGCCGTTTCTGAAAGGTTTACAAGACGGAACACCGCGCGTTCAGCTTGCCGCAACGGTTGGTTTGGGACGAATGGGCCGCCCGGAAGTGGCTGAGGCGCTTTTGAAAGTGAAAGTTCCAGCCTCATTTGTTTCTCCGGCCAAAGGAACGGAAGGGCCTCACGCGACGCCAAATTCACCGATTATCCTTCCGCACGTTGCCGTAAGAGCACTCGTTGCACTCAATGCTGTGGATGCTTGCGTGAAAGCCATCGGCACTGAAAATTCCACGCTTGCACTTTGGGCACTGCGTTATATGCACGATCCAAAAGCAGTTTCAGGCTTAATCGCGGCATACGGAATTGCAAAAGACGATGCTTCTAAAAACCAGATCCTAACCACGCTTTCCAGGCTTTACAAAAAAGAAGCACCTTACGATGGCTCATGGTGGTGGAGCACACGACCGGACACGCACGGTCCTTATTATAAAGCGATTACGTGGGAATCGTCGGATGCGATCAAGGATTTTCTGATGCAACAATGGAACAAAGCGGATGAGAACGGGAAGCAGCTTTATGCAGATCTGAACGGACGCTTACGCATGGGCATTACCGAGTTCGGCGGTGAAGAAGCCGTTGCGGCGAAGGAAGAAGTAAAAATTGATTTGAATAAAATCCGTAATAAAAAGGGACAGGTTGGCGAATCTTCGATTGAAGATGTAATGCTGGCGATTGCTAAAATTGAAGGCAACCCTGCATTAGGAAAACAGCTTTTCACCAAACAGGGCTGCATTGCCTGCCACAGCCTAAGCAAAGGTGAAGTGATGAAAGGGCCATTCATGGGCCAAATCGGCTCGATTATGAACCGCGAACAGATCGCCGAGTCGATTTTGAAGCCTAATGCATCTATTTCACAAGGATTTGCCTCGGTGCTGATCACGGCGAAGGGCGATAAAAGTTACATAGGATTTGTTTCAGAGGAATCTGCCGAGAAACTGGTTCTCCGCGACATAGCCGGACAAGTAACGACTATAAAGGCTTCCGACATTATTTCCCGCAAAGAAATGGAATCATCTATGATGCCCCCGGGACTTGCGAATGAGCTTTCGTACGAGGAATTTGCCTCGCTGATCACATTTTTGTCTCAGCAAAGAAAATAAGGTTTTTTAAACCGATTGAGTTTGAATAGCCCGTTTGCAATTTGAGAAAGTAGGTTAAGTATAAACAAAGTGACTAACTCTGTTTCAAACTTTTTTTCTCAACGTTTACCAATGGTTTCGGTCCTCGCTCTGGTCAAACAGGCGGGGATTTTTTTTGACAAAGTATTTATCTACATTGCTATAAATATTTTGCTTATGAAAAATAATATTTGGCTCATTATCATCGCCTTACTGCTATTCACCGGCACACAAGTAATAGCTCAGGCAGAGGAGGAAAAGCTGGACTTACCGGGCGATAATTTGAACCTGTATGCCGTTATGAAGCTGTTCCAGGAGTCGGAAACGTTGGAAGGTTTTGAACGAAAACTCAATGATGAAGAAACACAAATTAACAATCTCGATCTTGACGGCGACAACAGAATCGACTACATCCGGGTTTTTGACAATGTAGACCGGAACTTGCACACCATTTCGCTCAAAGTCGCACTAGGCCAGAACGAGGAGCAGGATGTTGCCGTATTTTTTGTAGAAAAGAAGGATGACGGACAGGTTTTGATCCAGCTCGTGGGCGACGAAGATCTATACGGAAAGGACTACATTATAGAGCCCAATTCACCTTCTGGGGATGATAATCGGGTCGAAACACCAAATCCCGGCTATTCGGCAGATCGCGACAGACCGGCTGTCCAGCAGAATAACACCACTTACGTCATTGCCTCCTGGCCGGTTGTCCGGTATATCTATGTTCCCAATTACGTCATTTGGCGATCGCCCTGGCGCTGGCAATATTATCCCTCTTACTGGCGACCGTGGAGGCCTCATTACTGGCACTATTATTACGGTTATCACTATCATTATCACAATTATTACAACGGACATTTCCGTCGGTGGAACTCCTATCGCAACCCGGTTTGGCAAACATATTATTATGGCGGTGGTTACAGATCACGGTCGGTAACGGTCACCAGGAGATCCAGCAGAGGCGATTACAGAAATACATATTCCAGGCCGTCATCCGCCAGACAAGGTTCCGCAGTTTTTGTCAAAAGAAATCCAACAGCTCCCTCTGCAAATGACAGGCTGCCCTCTTTCGACAGGACAGGCCGGCCGGTTGTAAGCAGGCCGGGAACAAGTCGGCCATCCACAGGAAGGCCCGGAACGAATCCCGGTGTAACACAACCCGTGACAAGGCCTGGCGCTGGAAACGGCTCTTCGCGACCGGGAGCAGAAAGGCCTGGAACCGGACGACCAGGAACGGGCAGGCCGATAACAACGCCCATCGAAAGACCGGCAACGACACGTCCGGTTACGCCAAATCCAGGTCGCGAGCGGCCGGCAACAACGCGGCCAGGCAATCCGACTCCGAATCCACAGCGCCCTGCAACACGTCCCGTAAACCCAAGCCCTGCCCGCGAAAAGCCAGCGCAGACCCGCCCTGCAACACGTCCGGCTCTGGAAAGGCCGGCTAACAGACAGTCCACCCCGTCTTCTTCCCGCACACCCGGAAGCAGCCGCCAAACCGAACCAAAATCAAATCCTTGATATGAAAAAAGTTTTAGCCCTGCTCTTTTTGCTATGTCTCGCGTCTTGTAGCGATGACAAAGATCAGCCAACGCCGTCGCCAGACCCGGCTGTTTTGGCAAAACAACAGGCCCCTTTTGGAACGTCCGCTGTGGATGTCAAACTGACAAAGCTGCTGTATAACGGGAAATTATTCGCGGAATACTTCTATGAAGGTGATTTGCTTCGCGAGCAAAAGAAATATTTGTTGTTCAACGTTCCGGGACATTATCAAACCGGAAGTTTCAAAAGAAATGGCGCGACGCTGGAATCCTACGATGTAGAAGCTGCGCAGTGGATCGCCGAATCACAGTATGTTTCTGATGTTTTCAAACCATCCTATTCGATCCGGTTCGATGCGCCCGTTTTTGACACGTTGCGAACAGTTACCGAAGAGAATCTGGTGTTTCTGAGCAATTATACACGTACGTATCTTTTTGACAAACAAGGGTTTGTAAAGCGAGAAGTTTTTTTGGAAAGAAGTTATGGATCCAATGATATCACCACAAACTATATAAGAAATGAGCAGCATAATGTTGTCACGAGCACAGCCACATATGCATCACAGCCCTCTGTTGCCAATCGGATTGAATATGAATATGACAGTCATCCTAACCCATTTTTCAAACTTGGAATTGACCGGAACGGACAATTGGCCGCACATTCACTGAGCCCGAATAACATTGTGAAAGAGACCGTTATAGACGCGGCCGGCCCAGTCTATTTCATTGAATATAAATACGAATATGGCGCAAACGGTTATCCAAGCAGAGTAAAAGTCGAATCCAATAGTCAGGGTTTTATCCCCTACACTATGGAGTTTTCCTATTAATGCTGGATAAGTTAAACGCCAAACTGAGTCAGGTGATGGTTCAAATGTTTGTGAAACATCGTATTCCACTACCCGCTGCTTTAGTATCCAGAATTTAAAATATATCCACCGCATGGGCATACACGCAAACACTCACCTCTTATTTATACTTTTCTTGCTTCTAACTTTTTCCGATTCCTTTTCTCAAAAACCTGTTGTTATCAAAGCTTCTTCCAAAATCGCTGATACCAAGATCGGGAAGGAGTTGCGAAAGGCATCCTGGAACATTGACCCGTCCATCCGCCCTGATGTGTTTGACGTCAGAGTTCCGGAAGAGGGCCTGCCCGTCACTTTTTTTACCGATCAGGATTCTATCCGCTTTGATGTGAAACCAGGCAGCTATCATGAATTTGTTATATTGATGAATGCGAAAGACAGTGCGCTTACTGCTGTTAAAGGAATTCTGGACGTCCCCCGTGCCCGTTTTTCCGAAAATTACAAATCGTCTCATAGCGGCAAAACATTTGTAGAAATTCCCGCCATGTATGAGTTGATTAATGTGGCATTTGCTATCACTGAAACAGGCAAAAAGGATAACGGTTTGATCATGAACTCAACGCCTTACTATGCCGACGTGATGAAATGGTTTGAACAATACAGCACCGAGCCTGTCATTACTGCGCTGAACAAGGAGATTACGGATTTAAACAATTCGCATGGTTACAAAATGGATGCCTATGCATTTAATTTTGAAAACGGAACGATTAAGCCCAGTGCCATTTACACGCGTATAGGGAATTCAGACGAGAATCATTTAAAACCTTTCATTCCCGGGTTGCAGGAATTGGCCACGAAAAGCAAATTTGCTGATTTCTATAAGGCCCATGAACAATATTACAATGCGCTGATCACCAGTTACCGCGACTCAATCGGCGTTCCGGAAATGCAAAAATGGCTGGTAAAAAACTTCCCTTCCACAAAATATGATTCTTTCAAAATCATATTTTCTCCGCTGGTAAGCAGTAATCAATCAGCCACCCGGTTTGATTACGATGGTTTCAAAGAAGCACAAGCGCATGTAAACTTTCCATTCCCCCGCAATGGCAGCACGGTATCCGTGTCAAAAGAAGGCTCGCTCGTGCGCGATGGCACAATTGTCTTTACCGAACTCAACCACGCATTCATCAACCCCGAATCCGAAAAGCCCGAATACGCAGCCAGAATCGACAAAGCACTCAGCAACCTCAGCATCTGGAACAACCCCGAAAAAGCAGCTAAATACTACAACGACGCCTATTCTTCCTTCAACGAATACATGAACTGGGCGCTCGTCTCCCTCCGATACGTCGACTACGCCCCGGAAAAAGACCAGCCGGCACTCATCGCCGCAACCGAAAACCAGATGGTAAACTCCCGCGGCTTCCTAAAATTCGCCGAGTTCAATCAGTTTCTGGTGAATCTGTATAAGAATAGAAAAAAGGGTCAGGTGCTGGCAGATTTGTATCCGGAGATTGTGGGGTGGTTTGAGGGGAATGGGCGGTAGGGTTGTGTTTGAATAAATTGTAAATTCGTTTATATTTGAGTCAAACACCTACACTATGAAGAATATAAACATTGCTGTATCCGAAGGAGAGATTTCGAAATATGGCTTAAAGTCAACGAATTACGAATTCTCAACGCTTGTTGACATTGTAAGCAGAGAATTGTCAAAACAAAAATTGACTGAGAGTATTGAGCTTGCGGAAAAATACGGTTTGTCTAAAATGACCATGAACGAAATTACCAAAGAGGTCAGGGCAAATCGGAAACATGCAAAAACTCGTAGTTGACACCAATGTGCTGGTTTCTGCACTTATCCAGCGCAGCTATCCATACCTGATACTGCAAGGAGTCCTTTCAAATCCGAATCTTCAAATTTGCCTGTCGGAACCATTGCTTAGAGAATACATGGAGGTTTTGAACAGAAAAAAGTTTGCCAGGTTCCCTGATTTCATTGTAAAGGCGCAATTCGTGCTCACTGAAATTGAGCGTGTAGCCACTATGTACAATCCAAAAACAAAATTGGATATACTATCTGATAAGGACGACAATAAACTATTGGAACTAGCAGCCGAAAGCAAAGCAGACTTTTTAATAACCGGCAATCACACCGATTTCACGATCGAAATTTACGAGAATACACAGATTGTAAATCCAAAGATTTACTGGACTGACTATATATCACTTGCCAAGTAATTACAATATAGCTTAACCTTTATTGAGAAAAGCGCAGATTTCCAGATTGGAAAATAGTGCTGGAAACGTCACATTAGATGCACTAATGCGCGTTTTCGCAGCTTTGAAAGCAAAGGTGAAGCTTCAAATTGAGTTGTCGGATCTCATCTTTCAGTGGGACAATATCTGTGTTAAGCAAGCACTTTCTCAAAACAAACGCTATTCGCAACACCTATATACTGTCCGTAATTTTCGGTAACCTGGTAACCGTTCTTTTTATAAAGCGCGATGGCTTCTGCCTGGCGTTTGCCGGTTTCCAGCACGCAGCGTTTGAAACCGAGTTCGGCGGCCCAATGTTCCAGTTCCTTTAATAATGTGGATGCAATTCCCTTATTTCGGCCAGCCTCTGCAACAAACATCCGTTTCACTTCCATTGCATCATCTCCAAAAGCCTTAATCGCGCCGCAGCCGATTGCAATGTCATTTTCGTAAGCCAAAACGACATGCTTGATCATATCAATTTTGTTGTATTGATTGTAAAAAGCATGCTCATCGCCATCTGTTACAGCTAAATATGCATCCAGTGATTTCACAAGTGCACTGAAATCAGGATGTTCGGAAGTTGTTCTTAAAAGTTGAATCATTGGGTTCAATGCTGGTTTGATCTATCAGACAAAGATAAGTCGTTGGTGCACTTAAAGGCAAAGGTGCTGTTTACATTCGGCAATTTTATGTACATTCGAATGAACAAAGAATTTAAAATCATGCGATTCGGACAAGTGAGTATCGACCCGGAAATAATGAGTGGAGCGGCAGTCTTTGCTGGAACGCGCGTTCCAATTAAAAACCTTTTTGATTACATTGAAGGTGGAGAACCACTTTCAGAATTCCTTGATGACTTCCCATCTGTTACAAAAGAAGCTGCATTGACTGTTTTGGAAATGGCAAAAAAAACTTTGACGACTGAAAAAGTGTTGCATGAAAATTTTGCTTGACGAAAGTTTGCCACGTAAGCTGCGTCAAGATTTCGGGATGTAGCATGAGGTCTGGACCGTTCGAGACAAAGGTTGGTTGGGAAAGAAAAACGGCGAATTGCTTAGCTTGATGATTAAAGATGAATTTGAAATCTTTGTAACAGTCGACAGA